>WHSW01000085.1 GCA_009379895.1 Solirubrobacterales bacterium | reverse complement strand
CGAAGGAGGTGCCCTCCATCCGGATGTGCGCCCACTTGCGGTCGGTCAGCCACGGCACGTAGTCCGACGGGCCGACGTGCACGTCGTCGGCGGGCAGATCGTGGCCCATGATCGAGGTCACCGCGTTGGTCTTCGACTCCTTTTTGGAGTCGAGCCGCTCGCGCTCGAGCATGTTGAAAAAGTCCATGTTGCCGCCGACGTTGAGCTGGCTCGTGCGGGCCATGTGCACGCCGCGGTCGTGGAACAGCCGCGCGAGCTGGCGATGGACGATCGTCGCGCCGACCTGCGACTTGATGTCGTCGCCGATGATCGGCAGCCCCGCCGCCGCGAAGCGCTTGTCCCAGTAGTCCTCACGGGCGATGAACACCGGCAGGCAGTTGACGAAGCCGACCTCGGCCTCGAGCGCCTGCTCGACGTACCACTTGGTCGCGGCCTCGGAGCCGACCGGCAGGTAGCAGACCAGCACGTCGGCCCTCGTCTCGCGCAGGGTGCCGACGATGTCGGCGGTCGGGCCCGGCGCCTTGGTGATCCTCTGCTTGAGGTACTTGCCGAGCCCGTCGTGGGTCATCCCGCGCTTGACCTCGATCCCGAGGCTCGGCACCTCGGCGAACTTGATCGTGTCGTTCTGGCCCGACCAGATCGCCTCCGAGAGATCCTTGCCGACCTTCTCCGAATCGATGTCGAAGGCGGCGACGAACTCGATGTCGCGGACGTGGTAGCCGCCCAGGTCGACGTGCATCAGGCCGGGCACCTGGTCGGCGGGATCGGCGTCCTTGTAGTACTGGACGCCCTGGATGAAGGCGTTGGCGCAGTTGCCGACCCCGACGATCGCGACGCGGACCTTGCCGTCGTCCGCGCGATGACCGTTGCTGCTGATCCCGCTCTGCGCCTGCCCGCTGTCTTGGCTCATACGACCGAAATCCTCTCTCGCGACGTGGATCGCCTATTACCCGATCGTCGCCGTCGGGTTACAGCTCGCCGGCGTCGCGCGGCTCCAGAGCGCGCAGCTCGCCGCGCACGTGCCAGACGCGTTGGCCGACCGTGAACGCCGTCAGCACGGCCATCACGTAGATCGCCGGAGCCAGGAGCTCGAAGTCGCCGAGCCCCGCTCCCTTGGCGAACACGAGGCCGATCGAAAGTATCACCACCCGCACCGGCCTGGTCGCGATGCCGACCTTGCACTCGACCCCCAGCGCCTCGGCCCGCGCCCGCGTGTAGGAGACCATCAGCGAGCCGAGCACCGTCAGCACGCAGGCCGCGGCCGGGATCGCGTCGCCGCGATCGGCGAAATACCAGGCCACGGCGGTGATCACCACCCCCTCCTCGATCCGGTCCAGGGTCGAGTCCAAGAAGGCGCCGAACAGGCTCCCCTTGCCGGACATGCGCGAGTAGCGCCCGTCCAGGGTGTCCATGATCGAGCCGACGATGAAGGCGACGCCGGCCAGGAAGAAGAGCTTTTCGACGATCAGCACCGCGGCCGCCAGGTTGAGCACCAGGCCGGTGAGCGAGATCGAGTTCGGCGTCAGCCGCGACTCGATCAGCCGGTCGCGCGCGTAGCCTCGCCACTCGGCCGCGGTCCTCGGTTGTACCCGGCGCTCAGCGATCCCGCCACCGTACCCGCATCCGCCGAGATCCTCCGCCTTCGCGTCGGGCCTCGGCGGGGCGCCGTCAGTCCCCCGGCACCAGATCGTGGCCTCGCGCGACTAGATCGTGGCCTCGCGCGTCTCCTCGTCCGGCCAGGCCCAGGCGGCCGGGCGGAGCCGCGCCATCGCACGGGCGGCGATCGCGGCCACGCAGGCGACCGCGGCGCCGACCGCCGCGTCGAACCAGAAGTGGTTGCCGGTGGCGACGATGACGAAGAAGATGATCAGCGGATAGGCCGACCACATGAGGCGCACCGCCCGGTTGCGCGCCAGCGCTGCGGCCGGGACCGCGATCATCAGCGAGAAGCAGACGTGCATGCTCGGCACGGCGGCGAACTGGTTGACCAGCAGGCTCGTCGTCTTCGAATCCTGCGCGATCCCCGTGAAGGTCGCGATCGTGTCGGTGAACCCCTCGCTGACGAAGAGCCGTGGCGGCGCGGTCGGGAACAGCGCGTAACCGACCAGGGCGAGCGTCATCGCGACCATGAACATGTTGCGGACGAAGTAGAAGTGGTCGTTGCGGAACAGATAGAGCCAGGCGAGGAAACCCGTAGTGATCACGAAGTGCGAGTTCAGGTACATGAAGTTCGCGGCGTCGACCAGCCACGGGAGATGGTTGATCAGGGCCTGCTGGAACCCGGGCTCGAAGTAGGTGCCGAGCGCGCGCTCGAGCTCGATCACCCGGTCGGCGTTCGCGAACGCGATCTCGCGGCCCGAGTCGGTGATCCCGCGGACCAGCTGGTAGCCGTTGTAGGCGGCGAAGAAGAGCAGGAACTGCCAGCCGGCATCGATCACACCCCTCGGCAATAGGCGGTTGACCCAGTCGACGGCGACACGCATGAGCCGTCAATTGTAAATGGATGGTTAGCGCCCGCCGGTGGGGCTAACCCCCGAGTGAACAGAGCGTCCGCACGCCGGCGACGGCGGCGACCGCCTCCTCGACCCGGCCCAACGCGCCCCCCCGGCGTGACCGCCTCGCACCTGGACCGAAAATATCCTGGGTCGCGTGGCGACGAGGGCGAGACCCCCGAAGAGCTGGCGGCGGCCGCGGCGCGCGCGGGTGCGCGCGATCCGCGATCGGCTGCGCCGGCTCTACGGCCGCCCGGTCTCAGAGCCCCACGGCCACCCGATCGCCGAGCTGGTGCGCACGATCCTCTCCCAGAACACCAGCGACCGCAACCGCGACGTCGCCTACGGGCGCCTGCGCGAGCGGCTTCCCACCTGGGAGCGGGTGCGCGACGCGCCGGTGAGCGCCGTCGCCGACGCGATCCGCCCCGGGGGCCTCGCGGAGACCAAGGCGCCGCGCATCCAGGAGGTCTTGCGCCTGCTGCCGGCCGTGGGCGGCCGGCCGACGCTCGACTGGCTCGGCGATGCCGACCGTGACGAGGCGCTCGAGTTCCTCACCGGGCTGCCGGGCGTCGGCCGCAAGACCGCCGCCTGCGTGATGATCTTCGCCCTCGGGCGGCCGGAGATCCCGGTCGACACCCACGTCTACCGGGTCGGCGGCCGGCTCGGCCTGTTCCCGGAGCGCGCCTCGTTCGAGACCGCCCACGACGAGATGCTCGCGATCACCGACCCCGAGGACGCCTACGAGCTGCACATCAACCTGATCACCCACGGCCGCCGGGTGTGCCGGCCCCAGCCGCGGTGCCGGGAGTGCGGTCTGCGGCGCATGTGCCCGTACTACCGAGCCGGTAGGTTTCCGGGCCGATGAGCAAGCGGCCGTTCGTCATCTTCGGGGCCTTCGCCGCGATCTGCGTGCTCGTGATCCCCTTCATCGCGCTCGGCAAGGCGGGCGATGCGCAGTCCGGCGACGTCCAGGTGGCCGCCCGCGACGAGGGCGGCAAGGCCCTGGTCTTCGAGAACTGCGGCCAGTGCCACACGCTGGCGGCCGCCGGCATCGACGGCATCGTCGGTCCCAACCTCGACCAGCTCCTGGTCCCCAGCGGCGCCAACTCGGCGCAGATGTACGAGGGTCTCTACACCCGGGTGATCCAGGCGCTCACCTGCGGCGTCAAGGGCCGCATGCCGAAGGGGATCCTGGTCGGCGACGAGGCCGAGAGCGCCGCCGCGTTCGTCGCCGCCTACGCGGGTCAGATCGGCAAGGGCCCGACGGTCGACACCACAACCGCCCAACACCCCGACCCGCCCGACTGCGGCTGACGCCGGCACGGGCGCCCCGAGCCGGGCGCCCGAAGCGCCTCGCGCGTCGAATCGGCGCATCGCGGGCTCGATTGCTTGACACTCGATTGCACCAGCGGTCCGCCCCGCCGGGTTGCGGGTGGCGAGCGGAGCCACATCTGCTAGCCTGCCACTGAGATTTCTTAAGAAGTGAGCTAGAAGGAGAAGCCAACCGTGGGCAAGACGATCGGAATCGACCTGGGAACCACCAACTCCGCGATGGCCGTCCTCGAGGGCGGCGAGCCGGAGATCATCGAGAACGCCGAAGGTGGGCGCACGACCCCTTCGGTGGTCGCGTTCACCGACTCGGGCGAGCGCCTGGTCGGCACCGTCGCCAAGCGCCAGGCGGTGATGAACCCCGAGAACACGGTGTTCTCGATCAAGCGCTTTATGGGCCGCAAGGAGGCCGAGGTCAAGGAGGAGGAGACGATCGTCCCGTACAAGGTCGTCCCGGGCCCGAACGGCGACGTCCGCGTCGACGTCCGCGGCAAGCAGTACTCGCCGCCCGAGATCTCGGCGATGATCCTGCAGAAGCTGCGCGCCGACGCCGAGTCGAAGCTCGGTGAGAGCGTCGACTCGGCGGTGATCACGGTCCCCGCCTACTTCAACGACGATCAGCGCCAGGCGACCAAGGACGCGGGCAAGATCGCCGGGCTCGACGTCAAGCGGATCATCAACGAGCCGACCGCGGCCGCGCTCGCCTACGGCCTCGACAAGGAGGAGTCAGACCAGACGATCCTCGTCTTCGACCTCGGCGGCGGCACCTTCGACGTCTCGGTGCTCGAGATCGGCGACGGCGTGTTCGAGGTCAAGTCGACCGCCGGCGACAACCACCTCGGCGGCGACAACTGGGACAAGGCGATCGTCGAGTGGCTGGTCAGCGAGTTCAAGAAGGACCAGGGCGTCGACGTCTCCAACGACAAGCGCTCGCTGCAGCGCCTCTACGAGCAGGCCGAGAAGGCCAAGATCGAGCTCTCGACGACGCAGGAGACGCAGATCAGCGTCCCCTTCATCACCGCGATCAACAACGAGCCCAAGCACCTGGAGATCAAGCTCACGCGGGCCAAGCTCGCCGAGCTGACCTCCGACCTGCTCGACCGCGTCGTCTCGCCGGTCAAGCAGGCCCTCGCCGACGCCGGCGCGGACATCGACCACGTCGTCCTGGTCGGCGGCATGACTCGGATGCCGGCCGTCCAGGAGAAGGTCAAGGAGCTGACGGGCAAGGACCCCCACAAGGGCGTCAACCCGGATGAGGTCGTCGCGATCGGCGCCGCGATCCAGGCCGGAGTGCTCGCCGGCGACGTCAAGGACGTGCTGCTGCTCGACGTCACCCCGCTGACGCTCGGGATCGAGACTAAGGGCGGCGTGATGACGAAGCTGATCGAGCGCAACACGACGATCCCCTCGAAGAAGTCGGAGATCTTCTCGACCGCCGACGACAACCAGCCGTCGGTCGAGATCCACGTGCTCCAGGGCGAGCGCGAGATGGCCGCCTACAACAAGTCGCTCGGCAAGTTCCAGCTCACAGGGATCCCCCCGGCGCCGCGCGGCATGCCGCAGATCGAGGTCACCTTCGACATCGACGCAAACGGCATCCTGAGCGTCGCGGCCAAGGACCTGGGCACCGGCAAGGAGCAGACGATCGAGATCAAGGGCGGCTCGGGGCTCGCCGAGTCCGAGGTCGATCAGATGATCAAGGACGCCGAGTCGCACGCCGAGGAGGACCGCAGCCAGCGCGAGCTGGCCGAGGCCCGAAACCTCGGCGAGAACGCCGCGTACTCGGCCGAGAAGCAGCTCTCCGAGCTCGGCGATCAGGTCGACGAGTCCTCGAAGACGGAGATCAACGAGGCGATCGCCGCGGTCCGGGGCTCGCTGGAGTCCGGCGACGCGGCCGAGATCAAGGCCAAGACCGACGCCCTGCAGGCCGCCTTCCACCAGGTCTCCGAGCAGATCTACCAGGCCGCGGCCGAGCAGCAGCCGAGCGGTGACGGGGCCTCGACGAACGGCGCCGGCGACGCCGAGGACGAGGTCGTCGACGCCGAGGTCGTCGACGACGAGCGCAGCTAGCGATGGCCGAGAAGGACGACACGACCGCCGCGGAGAGCCCCTCCGCGGCGGGGCCCGGGGCGGACCGTCCCGCCGCCGACCCCGCCGCCCCCGGACGCGAAGCTGAGGAGGCGGCGGGCGGTGACTCCGGCGTCGAGGTCGCCAACGACCTCGACGCCCTGCTCGAGGACGTCAAGCGCGAGCGCGACGAGTACCTCGACCTCGCGCGGCGCGCGAAGGCGGACTTCGAGAACTACCGCAAGCGCGCCGCGCGGGAGGCGGCCGACGCCGAGCGCCGCGGCAAGGCCGCGCTCGCCCGCCAGCTGGTGCCCTCGATCGACAACCTCGAGCGGGCCCTCGCGGTCGCCGACGAGGGCTCCGAGGTCGCGCGCGGGGTCGGGCTCGTGCACGGCGAGCTGCAGGCGACCCTCGCCCGCGCCGGCGTCGAGTCCTACGACCCCAGTGGCGAGCGCTTCGACCCGACGCTGCACGAGGCGATCTCGACCATGCCGGCGACCGATGAGGTCGAGCCCGGGACGGTGGTCGAGACGCTCGAGCGCGGCTACCGGCTGAACGGCCAGGTGCTGCGCCCGGCGCGCGTCGTGGTCAGCGAGTGAGGCTGGAGGCCGACGACGATGGCGCGTGACTTCTACGAGGTCCTCGGCGTTGGGCGGGGAGCCTCGCCCGAGGAGGTCAAGAAGGCCTACCGCAAGCTGGCTCGCGAGAACCACCCCGATCGCAATCCAGGCGACGAGCGCGCCGAAGAGCGCTTCAAGGAGGTCGGGCAGGCCTACGACACGCTCTCCGACCCCGAGAAGCGCAAGCAGTACGACGCCGGCGGCAGGTTCGGCGGCTTCGGCGGACCCGGCGGCGGGCCGGGCGCTCCCCCGGGCGGCTTCGCCGACTTCGGCGACATCTTCTCGACCATCTTCCGGCGCGGCGGCGGGCCGCAGCAGGCCCCCCCGACGCGCGGCCGCGACCTCGAGACGGAGGTCCGCCTCAACTTCCGCGACGCGATGGACGGCACCGAGGTGCCGGTCACGGTCCCCAAGCAGGCGAGCTGCAAGACCTGCAGCGGCACGGGTGCCCGGCCGGGCACCGTCCCCACCACCTGCCCTCGGTGCAACGGCCGCGGGATCGACTCCGAGAGTCAGGGCTTCTTCTCGATCAGCCAGCCGTGCCCGCAATGCGGCGGCGCGGGGCAGGTGATCGAGGACCCATGCCCGACCTGCGGCGGCACGGGGCTGACCGCGCAGCGCAAGCGCTACCGGGTCCGGATCCCCGCCGGAGTGCACGACGGAAGCCGGATCCGAGTCAAGGGCAAGGGCGAGGACGGCGCCCGGGGCGCGCCGCCGGGCGACCTCTACGTGGTCACCAGGGTGGCCGCGTCGCCGGTCTTTCGCCAGCGGGGCGACGGCAACCTCGAGGTCCGACTGCCGATCACGATCGCCGAGGCGATCCAGGGCGCCACGGTCGAGGTCCCGACGCTGAGCGGGACGAAGCGGATTCGGGTTCCGGCCGGGACCCAGCACGGGACCGTGCAGCGGCTGCGCGGCGAGGGCCCGCCGAAGGCCGGCGCCGGCGATCGCGGCGACATCCTCTACCGGCTCGAGGTCGAGATGCCGCGCGAGCTGAGCGGCGAGCAGGAGCGGGCGCTGGAGGGGTTCGCCGCCGCGATGAACGACCACGACCCGCGCGAGCGGCTGCTGCGCGACGCGTCCGTGGGGTCCGCCAAGGTTGGGGACCCGGGATGAGTCCTGAGCAGCAACGCAGGCGACGGCGCGGCGGGCCGGGCCGAGATCCGGACGCCGTCGACCGGCGCCGTGGCGTGTTCATGATCTCGGTCGCCGCAGAGCTCGCGGCGATGCACCCGCAGACGCTGCGCATGTACGAGGCTCGCGGCCTGATCACCCCGAAGCGCTCGCCGAAGAACACCCGCCTGTACTCGCACGACGACGTCGAGCGGCTGCGGCGGATCCAGCGCATGACCGCCAAGGAGGGGCTCAACCTGGCGGGCGTCGAGACGGTGCTCGAGCTCGAGCTCGAGCTCGAGCGAGCGCGTGTCGAGATGACCAGGATGCGCGAGCGCGCCGCCCAGCTCGAGCGCCAGATGGCCTCCGAGCTCGACCGCGTGCGTCGCTCCCTGCGCGCCGAGATCGTCCCCTACGGCGCCTATGAGGCGCGGCTCGGCGACGCCGACGAGGCGCGGCCCTCGGGCGGCGGCGTCTCGATCCCGATCGAGCGCCCTAAGCGCCGGCGCGAGACGTCCTGAGCAGCCGCGCGGCCACGCCGCGCACGGTCTCCACGCCGTATTCGAACGATGGCCCATCGTCGGTGAGCACGACGATCGAGAGCTCGCGATCGCCGTTGCGCTCGCGCAGCTCGGCCGCCTGGTGGACGAGCGCGTGGGACGGCAGCCAGCCGCCCTTGAAGCGCACGGCCCACCGCCTGCCGGCGGCTTCGGGGATGCCCCAGCTCTGACTCTCGATCACCGATCCCAGCAGGCCCTTCGCGTACTCGCGATGCTCGCGCACGAGGGCGTGATCGAGGTTGCCGAAGAGGCGCGCCATGTCGGCCGCCGTGATCTGCGCGTTGCCCCAGTGCCCGGCGACGGTGAACCGGGTCATGCCGGCTCGCTTCGCCACCCTGAACAGCCCGGCGTCGCCGACCCGGGCGTAGATCGCGTCCGCGGCCCCGTTGTCGGAGCGGGTGATCATCGCGGTGAGCAGGGAGTCGGTGGTCGAGTCGATCCCCTCGCCCGCGTGCTTGAGCCGGCGCACCTCGGCGGCGAGCAGCATCGCCTTGACCACGCTCGCCGCGGCGTAGCGGCGGTTCTCGTTCATGCCGCGGAGCTTGCCCTCACTGTCGACGACGGCCAGCGAGACGACGCCTGCCCGCCCGCGGGCGAACTCCCTGGCGTGGTCCATCGCGTCCGGGCTCGGGACCTTGGCCGGTTTGCGATCGCCACCGTGAGCCGGGCGCGGCCGGGCGCGGTGCCCGGCCCGAGCGGCCGGCGCCGCGACCGTCGCCAGCCCCGCGGAGGGGCCGGTGGCGACGGCTGCGCCGGCAGCGGCGGCCGGGGCGTGCGGCGACCCGGCGAGGATTCCGCGCGCCGCGAGCACGGCGAGGAGCGCGATCGCGATCGTCAGGATCACTCGGCGCATGGCGACACGATGACGCAATCGGCGGCGGCGTGATCGACTAGGTTTTGTGCCGTGCGCCGGCGGGCACGCGGCCGCAACCATCTAAGTGATCTTGACGAAGATTTCTTGACTTACTTGCCATAAACCCAATAGACTGACCCATCGATGCAGGCAGATCGCTTCACCGTCAAGAGCCAGGAGGCCGTCGCCGCCGCCCAGCGGCTGGCGACCCAGTTCCACAACTCCGAGGTTCTCCCCCAGCACCTGTTCCTCGCCGTGCTCGAGCAGGAGGACGGGTTCGCCCCCGCGGCGCTGCGAAAGCTGTCGGCCGACGTCGTCGCGATCACCGAGCGGGCCCGCAAGGCGATCGCCGAGCTGCCGACGGTGGGCGGCGAGCCGGGCGCGACGCCGAGCCCGCGCAGAGCTTCATCGCGGTCCTGCAGCGCGCCGAGCAGGAGATGGCGGCGCTCGGCGACGAGTACATCTCTGTCGGCCACCTGCTGCTCGCCCTGGCCGAGCCGGGGACGCCGACCGCCGAGCTGCTGCCCGAGCGTGACTCGCTCGCCGAGGCGGTCGCCGAGACCCAGGGCCCGAGCCGGGTGACCTCGCCGAACGCGGAGGAGATGGCAGAGGCGCTGGAGAAGTTCGGCCGCGACCTGACCGCCGACGCGCGCCAGAACCGCCTCGACCCGGTGATCGGCCGCGACGAGGAGATCCGGCGGGTGATCCAGGTGCTCTCGCGGCGGACCAAGAACAACCCGGTGCTGATCGGCGACCCCGGCGTCGGCAAGACGGCGATCGTCGAGGGCCTCGCGCAGCGGATCGTCGACGGCGACGTGCCCGAGTCGCTTCGCGACCGGCGCGTGATCGCGCTCGACATCGGCGCGCTGCTCGCGGGCTCGAAGTACCGCGGGGAGTTCGAGGAGCGGCTCAAGGCCGTGCTCAAGGAGGTCCAGGACGCCGAGGGCCAGATCGTCCTCTTCATCGACGAGCTGCACACGATCGTCGGCGCGGGCGCCGCCGAGGGTGCGGTCGACGCGGCCAACCTGCTCAAGCCGATGCTCGCCCGCGGCGAGCTGCGGGCGGTCGGCGCGACGACCCTCGACGAGTACCGCAAGCACATCGAGAAGGACGCCGCCCTCGAGCGGCGCTTCCAGCCCGTGCTCGTCGGCGAGCCCGACATCAACGACACGATCGCGATCCTGCGCGGGCTCAAGGAGCGCTACGAGGTCCACCACGGGGTGCGCATCTCAGACCCGGCGATCGTCGCCGCGGCGACCCTGTCGGAGCGCTACATCGCCGATCGTTTCCTGCCCGACAAAGCGATCGACCTGATCGACGAGGCCGCCTCGCGCCTGAAGATGGAGATCGAGTCCTCGCCGGTCGAGATCGACGAGGTCGACCGCCGGATCAAGCAGCTCGAGATCGAGCGCGAGGCGCTCAAGAAGGAGAAGGACGAGGCGTCGAAGGCGCGCCGCGACGCGATCGAGGCCGAACTCGCCGACCTGAACGAGAGCGGCTCGGAGATGAAGGCCCGCTGGCAGTCCGAGAAGGACGCGATCGAGGCCAGCCGCACGGCCAAGGCCCAGCTCGACGAGGCGCGGGGCGAGCTCGAGCGCGCCAACCGCGAGAGCGACCTCGAGCGCGCGGCGAAGCTTCAGTACTCCGACATCCCCGAGCTCGAGGGTGTGCTCGCCGAGCAGGATGCGCGCCTGCGCGAGCTGCACGCGGAGGGCGGCTCGCTGCTGACCGAGGAGGTCACCGAGGAGGATGTGGCCCAGGTCGTCGCACGCTGGACCGGGATCCCGGTCTCGCGGCTGATGGAGGGCGAGGTCGAGAAGCTCGTCCAGATGGAGGAGCGCCTGCACGAGCGGGTGATCGGTCAGGACGAGGCGGTCGAGGCGGTGGCCAACGCGCTGCGCCGCTCGCGCGCCGGGCTCTCCGACCCCCACCGCCCGATCGGCAGCTTTCTCTTCCTCGGCCCGACCGGGGTCGGCAAGACGGAGCTCGCGCGGGCGCTGGCGGAGTTCATGTTCGACTCCGAGCAGGCGATCGTCCGGCTCGACATGTCCGAGTACATGGAGAAGCACACGGTCGCGCGGCTGATCGGCGCCCCGCCGGGCTACGTCGGCTACGAGGAGGGCGGCCAGCTCACCGAGGCCGTGCGCCGGCGTCCCTACGCGGTGATCCTGCTCGACGAGATCGAGAAGGCGCACCCGGACGTGTTCAACGTCCTCCTGCAGATCATGGACGACGGCCGGCTCACCGACGGCCAGGGCCGCACGGTCGCCTTCACCAACGCGATCCTGATCATGACCTCGAACGTCGGCTCGGACCGGATCACGGGCGCGATCGTCGACGAGAACATCCGCGAGCGGATCGAGGAGGTCCTCGAGACCACCTTCAAGCCCGAGTTTCTGAACCGGATCGACGACGTCGTCATCTTCCACCGGCTGAGCCGCGAGGACATCGGCCGGATCGTCGAGCTGCAGGTCGACCTGCTCGCCCGCCGCGTGCGGGAGAAGGGGATCGAGGTCGAGCTCACCGATGACGCCCGCACCCTGCTCGGCAACCTCGGCTACGACCCGACCTACGGGGCACGCCCGCTGAAGCGGGTGATCCAGCGCCAGCTCGTCGACAAGCTCGCCCTGCGGCTGCTCGAGGGCGAGTTCGCCGAGGGAGACGTCGTGCGCGTCGACGCCGAGGGCGGCGAGCTCGCGTTCGCGAAGGCCGGGGCGCCGGTCGAGGCCGTCTCGTAGCGGGTCGGCGAACCGCCAGATCGACAGAAGGAGGCTGAAATGGACAGGGAGAACCTTCCCGCTCCGAGCGAGGGCTTCGTGCTGACGCACTTCCTGACCGTGAGCGACGTCGCCCGCTCGCGGCGTTTCTACGCCGCGGTCCTCGGGGGCAAGGTCGTCCTCGACGCGAACCCCTGCATGATCCGCATCGCCAACAGCTGGATCATCATGAACCCGGGCGGTGGTCCCACCGACGACAAGCCCGACGTGACCCTGCGGCCACCGAGCGATCCGCGCGCCGCCTCGGCCTTCATGAACATCCGCGTCGCCGACATTCAGGCCTGCTACGACGATTGGAGCGCCAAGGGAGCCGAGTTTCTCACCCCTCCGATCGATCGCGAGGCAGAGCTTCGCTGCTACATGCGCGATCCCGACGGCTATCTGATCGAGGTGGGCCAGTCGACCGGACTGCTCGAAGGACGACTGGCAAAGTAGCGGGGCCGGGGGCGCGATCGCGCTCATCCCGGCCGATCCCCATCTACCCTCCCGCCGATGCGGATCGGGATCTGCGCCTACTGGTTCAACCGCGGGCAGGGGGTGGTCGCCCGCCAGCTTCGCTCGGGGCTTGACTCGCTCGGCCACGAGACCTTCGTGCTCGCCCGCCCGACCCGCGCGGGGAACATCCGACCGGCGTTCGTCGACCGCTCGGGGGTCTGGGACCAGCCGCGGATCACCGAGGCCTCGCGCTATGAGATCCCGCCCGACGAGCTTGTCGCCTGGGGGCGCGAGAGCGGTCTCGACGTCGCCTTCTTCGATCAGAACTACGGCTTCGAGGCGATCGGGGCGCTGCGCGGGGCCGGGGTGCGGACCGTGGGCCGCTTCGTCTGGGAGCAGTTCTCGACCGGCGACGTCGAGCCGGCCCGGCGCGCGCTCGACGTCGTCTACTCGCTCACCGCCTGCGAGCGGGAGCGCTACGCGGAGATGGGCATCGAGAGCCCGCGCGTGCGCTGGGGCATCCACCCGGAGCTGTTCGCCTACGCCAGGGACCGCCAAGCCCGTCCCGCGGCGGGCGGTGGCCTGCGCTTCTTCTATCCCGCCGGGTTCCTGAGCAGGCGCAAGCCGGTCAAGGAGGTGCTGCGGGCCTTCCGTCGCGTCGACGGCGACGCGAGCCTGGTCGTCAAGGGGCAGGTCGAGCGCGAGCTCGGGCTGCTCGAGCGCGCGGTCGCGCGCGACCCGCGGGTCGAGGTCGTGCTCGAGGATCTGCCGATCGCCGAGCACATGGCCCTGTTCGCGTCCGCCGACGTCTGTCTCGCTCCCAGCCGCTGGGAGGGACTCGGCCTGCACCTGTACGAGTCGATGGCGCTCGGCATGCCGGTGATCACCAACGACAACCCGCCGATGAACGAGGTGATCCGCGACGGCGAGAACGGGCTGCTGGTGCGAGCCCGCCGCCGCGGCCGCGCGACGTCCGGAATCCCCGCCTACGCGCCCGGCGTCCGCGGCCTCGCCGCGGCGATCGATCGCTGCCGCGAGCCCGGCGTCCTCGATCGGCTGCGGGCCGGGGTCGAGCGCGCCCGCGCCGAGCTGAGCTGGGACCGCACGGTCGCCGATTACGCCGCGTTGCTCGCGCAGCTAGGTTGATTCCGTCGGCCCGGTCGATCCGGGAGCGTGGCGGGACGCCGGGGCCGGGGGGTCGCGGCGCAGCTCCCTGACCGGGCGGTCGAGCCGGCGGCGGACCTCTTCGATCTCGGCCGGGCCGAGGCCGGGACCGTCGACGACCACGACCTCGCGGGCCGGGAAGCTGTGCAGCTCGTCCTCGATCGCGAGCACCGGGTCGGGGTCGCCGAGGCGCCCGGAAGCGTCGAAGCCGGCGGCGGCGAGGGTGCCGAGCGAGATCGCGAGCATCCGCTGACCGGTGCGCTGCGCGCCGCGGAGATCCGACGCCCAGCGGTCGAGCCTGCTCATCCGCGCGGGAGCGAGCACGCGCAGCTCGGGCTCACCCTGATCGCCGGCGACGCCGCGGCCCTCGGCGGCAATCCCGGCGATCCGTTCGATCAGGGCGGGATCGTCGAGCGGCTCGGCGGCCACCACCAGCAGCCGGTAGCGCCGATCCGGCGTGCGCGCGACCTCGATCGGCTCGTCGTAGCGGGCGCGCGCGGCGAGCACCAGCACCGCGGCGACCGTCAGCGCGCCGACCGCGAGGCCGAGGTGCGGCCCGACCAGCGCGAACGCGACGATCACCGGGAGGACCAGGGCGAGCACCGCGAACGGCAGCAGCCAAGCGGGGATCTCGAGCGGGACGAGCCTCCTCACGAGGCGATGATGGCGCATGTCAGGCGGGTGAGCTTGCACGCGAGGGCGCGACGTGAAAGAAAGTGGACCTCGCCCGCGGAAAGGGCGGACGAGCCGCAGCCCGCCGACCAGAGGAGGAACCACATGCCGACCTACATCATGCTCACGCACCTGACCGCGGACGGGGTGAAGACGCTCAAGGACAACCCCTCACGCGTGCACGAGGTCAATCGGGAGGTCGAGCAGATCGGGATCAAGGTCGTGAGCCAGTGGGCGACCCTGGGCGAGTACGACTTCGTCACCGTCGTCGAGGCGCCCGACGAGAAGACGATGGCCAAGCTCTCGGTGGAGATGGGCTCGCGGGGCTCGGTGGTCAACGAGACCCTGACCGCGATCGACGCGGAGGAGTTCACCCGGTCGCTGTGAGAGCTTGATGAGGATCCTGGTCGTAGGGAGCGGCGGTCGCGAGCACGCGATCGTGCGCTCGCTCGTGCGCTCGCCCGCCGAGCCGGAGCTGCTCTGCGCTCCGGGCAACGCCGGGATCGCAACCGATGCGCGCTGCCTTGCGATCGACGGCGGGGTCGCGGCGGTGGTCGCCGCGGCGGTCGCCGAGTCGTGCGACCTGGTCATCGTCGGGCCCGAGGCGCCGCTCGTCGACGGGCTCGTCGACGCGCTCGAGGCGGCCGGCGTCCCCGCCTTCGGCCCCTCGGCCGAGGCGGCGAGGCTCGAGGGCTCGAAGGTGCACGCGAAGGCGCTGATGGCGGAGGCGGGCGTGCCGACCGCCGGCCACGCGGTGCTCCGCAGCCGCACCGAGGCGCTCGAGCATCTCTCGTGCGCTTCCTATCCGGCGGTGCTCAAGGCCGACGGGCTGGCGGCCGGCAAGGGGGTGATCATCTGCGCCACCGAGGCGGAGGCGCGGGCGGCCGTCGAGACGTTCTTCGTCGAGCGACGCTTCGGTGCCACCGAGGTCGTCCTGGAGGAGTACCTGGAGGGTGAGGAGCTGTCGCTGCTCGCGCTCTGCGACGGTGAGAACGTCGTCCCGCTGGCCCCGGCGCAGGACTACAAGCGGATCTTCGACGGCGACCGCGGGCCGAACACCGGTGGCATGGGCAGCTACTCGCCCGTCCCGGGCTTCGACGCCGGGCGGATCGAGGAGATCGCCGACACGGTGCACCGGCCGATCGTCGAGCTGCTGCGTCGCCGCGGGACCCCCTTTCACGGCGTCCTGTACGCGGGGTTGATGCTGACCGCGGGCGGGCCCAGGGTGCTCGAGTTCAACGCCCGCTTCGGCGACCCCGAGACCCAGGCGGTCCTCCCGCGGCTGACCACCGACCTGCTCGACCTCTGCCTCGCCTCCCGCGAGCCGGGCGGGCTGGCCGGCGCCGAGGCGGCGTTCGCCGACGACTGGGACGTGACCGTGGTGCTCGCCTCGGCCGGCTACCCGGAGAGCTCGTCGAGCGGCGACCCGATCACCGGGCTCGACCGGGTCCCCGAGGACGTCGAGGTGACCCACGCGGGGACGGCGCGGTCGGGTGGCGGGCTCGTCACCGCGGGCGGGCGGGTGCTGAGCGTCACCGGACGCGGCGCGACCCCCGGGGAGGCGCGCGAGCGCGCCTACGCCGCCGCGGAGCTGATCGAGTTCGAGGGCAAGCAGATGCGCACCGACATCGCCGCGCGCGCCGTGCAAACGGCCGCGGCCGGCTGACACGACCCAGACGCGAGGAGAAGAGTGGAGATCCAGGAGCCGTCAAGGAGCACCGGGACCGAGCCGCCGAGCACGCCCCCCGAGCCGATGCCGGAGGTCGAGGCGGCGTTCGAGGAGATCGAGGTGGACGCGCCGCGAGTCGGGATCATCATGGGCTCGAAGAACGACAAGCCGAAGATGCAGCCCGCCGGCGAGGCACTGCACGAGGCGGGGGTCCGCTACGAGGTTCGGGTGATGAGCGCCCATCGCGATCCCGAGAAGGTGCGCGAGTACTGCAAGAGCGCCAGGATGCGGGGGCTGCGGGTGATCATCGCCGGGGCCGGGATGTCGGCCGCGCTGCCCGGCGTCGCGGCCGCCCACACCGACCTGCCGGTGATCGGCGTGCCGATCTACACCGAGCACCTGGGCGGCGCCGACGCCCTGTACTCCACGGTGCAGATGCCCTCCGGCGTGCCCGTCGCCACCGTGGGGCTGAACGGCTCCGCCAACGCCGGCCTGCTGGCG
>WHSW01000084.1:304-16374 GCA_009379895.1 Solirubrobacterales bacterium | reverse complement strand
CGCGTCGGCGCGCTCGCGCGAGAGATCGAACTCGGTCGTGCCCACGCCCAGTGTGTCGACCGCGATCGTGCGCACGAACGACGCGCTCTCCAGATACATCCGGTCGTGCGCCTCGAGCATCGTGTGGAGCAGGCTCTTGGCGAAGTCGACCACATCGACGCCCCCGCTCTCGTCGGGTATTCGATCGCCGACGCTGCGGCGGGGCTCGGGCTCGACCAGCATCAGGCCGAAGGTCGGCCACTCGGGCTCGCCGGGCGAGTCGAAGAGCCAGACCGGGAAGTTCGAGAGCACGCCGCCGTCGACGATCAGGTGATCGCGACCATCGCGCGTCGAGCTCCAGGACCAGGGCTCGAAGAAGATCGGGATGCTCATGCTCATCCGCACCGCCTCGGCCACGCTCAGGTGGTCGGGCTCGACCCCGAACGCCGCCGCATCGCGTGGCAGGACCAGCAGGCGGCGAGCGGTGATGTCGGAGGCGATCACCTGGGCGCGGTGGCGGTAGCGAGGCTCTGAGGCGAACTCGGGGTGGACGAGGTCGCCGAAGGTCTCGACCCCCTTGGCCGCGAGCAGCCCGCCGATCCAGTCGAGCAGGAAGCTGCCCTCGTAGATGCCCTGATCCTTGAGGACGCTGAGCGGGATGCCGACCGCCGGAATCCTGTCCTCCCACGCGGTGTCCTTGAAGTCGGTGAACTCAAGGTGGGTGAGGATCGCGCGCAGCTCGGCGGCGTTGTACCCGGCGGCGCTGAGCACGGCAGCGATCGCCCCGGCCGAGGTCCCCGCGATGTTCTGCGGCCGAAAGCCGCGCTCCTCGAGCACCGCGAGCGCGCCGACCAGCCCGATGCCCTTAACGCCACCGCCCTCGAGCACGAGGTCGACGCGGGGTGGGTCGTCGACGGCGGTCATGACTCCTCGGCTCCGACCTTAGCTTCGAGTCGAACTCTTCGAAGGGGTGAAGCCGGCTCTGAACCGGACGAGGCGGCTCTCGAGGGCCGCCTCGTCCGTTCGGAGCGTCGGGGTCTCTCCTACTGCACAACGGCGATCCAGAAGTCGCCGTTCACGTTGGTACCGGCCGAGTTCTCGACATCGACGACTGCCTGGTTGGCGTTGTCCGCCCCCGCGCAGTTGTTGACGCCACTCACCCCGCCAGGACCCGGCGTACAGACCGCGATCGCCACCTCGTCGGCGTCGTTGCCACCCCAGTTCGGTGCGGTAACGATTCCGTGATTGACGATGCTTGAACCGAAATCAACCACGAATCGCCCGGCGGCCGGTTGAGCGGCCAATGTGATGCCGCCGCTCTGGGCGGTGATCGACGCGGCCGCGCCGCCCTCGACAAGGGCCCAGCGGATCCGCTGCTGGAACGCGCCCGGTCCCTGACCGCCAAGGAGATTCGCGTTGCCGGCGCTGTTCGCCGTGTTCGCGTGGTTTGCCGTGTTCGCGTGATCGGCATTCGTCGCGTGGTCGGCGTCGGTCGCCTTGTCCGCCGTCTTGGCGTGATCTACCGACAGCCCCGGCGCCTTCTTCTTGATCTGCTTCTTCGCCTGCTTCTTGGCGATCTTCTTGACCTTCGACTTGTTGATCTTCTCGGTCGCGAACTCCGGCGCGGCGATCGCCGTGCCACCGAGCGCGATTACCAGGGCCAGCGCGGCGACGATGATGGCCGGCGATGGCCGAGAGCGCTTGCTGAGACTCATACAGCCCTCCATATTGAGGGGAGGGACCGACCCCCCATGAGATCTCGCCCCTCCCTCTGAGATTGTGCGCCTACCCTCTTCGACCTCCGGGTCGCTGTCAAGCCTCGCCGCCGCCGCCGACCGGTCGCTGGCCGACCGCCCGATGCGCGACGATGCGGGTCATGGCGAAGCTCGACGACCGATCGCCCTCGGTCGAGTTGACCGAGGAGAGTCTGGCCCGCCTCGCCGCGGCGTTCGACCGGGACGGGGTCGTCTCGGCCTCCCTGATCGGTTCGCAGGCCACCGGGGCCGCGGGCCCCCTGTCGGATATCGACCTGGCCGTCTGGCTCGACCCCGAGCTCGATCGGGGCCTCGACCTCCAGCTCAATCTGATCGCAACCGCCAGTCGGGCTCTCGCCACGGATGAGGTCGACCTGGTGATCCTCAACGACGCGCCACCGCTCCTGCGGCAGCGCGCGATCGCCTCGCAACGGGTCGTGCTCGATCGCGACCCCAAAGCCCGGCTTCGGCTCGAGGCCAGAGCGCTGATCGAGTACCTCGACACGAAGCCGCTACGAGCCGAGCTCGCGCGCGGCCTGGGCAATCGGCTGGCGGAGGGGCGGTTTGGTCGACCCTGAGGCCATAGCCGCTCGTGTCGATCGCCTTGGGGCTCTGCTGGTCGAGCTCGAGCGGATCCGCGCGGACGGCGAGCGGGAGTACCAGGAGGATGTCCGCACCAGGCTGGCCGCCGAGCACGCCCTCCAGCTCGCGATCCAGATCTGCATCGACATCGGGGCACACCTGGTCGGCGAGCTCGGCCTCAAGCCTCCCCCCGACTACCGAAGCGTCTTCGAGAGCCTCCGCTCGGCCGGCCTCGACGACGGACTCGCAGGCGATCTCGCCAGGTCAGCCGGGCTGCGCAACGTGATCGTGCACGGCTACCTCGAGGTCGACCATCGCATGGTCTGGCAGGCGCTTGGGCGACTGGACGATCTGCGGACCTTCGCGGCCTGGGCCACGAGCCTGGCGAGCTGAGCCGACGTCAACCCGCCGCCGCGGTCGCAGGCCACAACTAGTGCAGCGTTCCTGAAGTGGGTTGTTGTTTGGTCGCTTCGGTGAGGATCTCGTCGGCGGTCTTGGTCCAGACGTCGGGGTGCGCCTCGCCTGGGGTATCGCGTGCGGCCGAAGGCTCTCCGCCGGCCGCGGGGTGCGGGGCCTCGGCCGCCCGCGCGCGCGCCGTCCGCGAGCTCGAGGCCCGGCTGCGAACCGCCTTCGGCGGTGAAGGCCCAGACGATCCCGCCGGCGAGCCCCAGCACCGCGAGGATCGCGCCGAGCTTCACCGGGCCGAGCCGGCATGCACGTTGGAGCGTTCGCGCCCGCGAGCGCCGGTCGTCGATCCGACGCGGCGGCTAGTAGCCGGTCGCCTGGAAGTAGGCCGGAGTGCCGGTGCCGTCCGGCCGGGCCGTCGCGTACACCCACTCCGTGTTCGCCGGACAGCCGAGGGCGGCCGGGCCCGAGGCGAGGTCGGCGAGCGATTGCTTGCTGATCGCCGACGCGTGGGCGGGCGCGCCGCCGGGCTCGACCCCGCCGGCCACGACCACCGTCTTGAACGCCTGGTCCTCGCAGTAGACCCACTGCGCCGAGGTCGACACGGTGAGGTTGTTCATGTTGAACGCGGCGCCCTGGACCGCGCCGGTCGGGGTGAAGTTCCCATACCCCGCGGCCCCGTTGGCGGCCGTGGTCGCGTTGGTCGCGTTTTCGGCGTTGACGGCGTTCTCGGCGTTGGCCACCGACAGCCCGGGCGCCTTCTTCTTGATCTGCTTCCTGGCCTGCTTCTTGCCCTGCTTCTTGGCGATCTTCTTGACCTTCGACTTGTTGATCTTCTCGGTCGCGAACTCGGGCGCGGCGATCGCGGTACCGCCGAGCGCGACGACGAGGGCCAGGGCGGCGACGATCATCGCCGGCGATGGCCGAGCATGCTTCGTGAGTGTCATGTTCCCTCCGATCTCGAGGCAGGCACTCACCCCCCCGCTGAGATCTTCCCCGCCTCTTGACGACGCGGGCTAGCGTGATCGACTCGCGGGCCCCTGTCAACCTGGACTCCAACCGAATGGCGGCCGGGGCCGGCGCGTCGGTGACGCAACCACTGGAGCGGGCCGGCGCGAGGATCCCCTATCTGATCGGCTCGCGAGCGGGCGGCCTCACGCCCGATGGCTCGCCGCGGACGCGAACACGACGAGTCCCGCGCAAGATCCGCGCCCAGGCGCACGAATCGCTCGATCGCGCCGCGTAGGGAGGCCCTGAGACGCGTCTGCGGCCTGCGGCGAGGGTCCGCTTGTGATCGGCCGCGCTGCTTGGAAGACTCCCCCGAACGGGATGAGACGGGCAAGGCCGCAAGCCGTCGCGCGGGCCGGGTTGCCGTTCGCCGCGCTCCTGGCCGCGCTCGTGGCGCTCACCGCCCCGGCCCTCGGCCAGAGCCCTGAGACGACGCAGATCGATACGTTGGCGCCGCCCGCCCCGGCCCCCGGTCACGCCGGCGAGACGGAGGTGACCTTCGGTGGCGGCGGGAGGGCGCTTACGGAGCTGCCCGAGACGCCGGCGACCACCCGGGTTCCACCCTGCTCTAAAAGGTTCGGACTTGAACCGCCGTTTGTGCGCCCGCCCCGCCATCTCGACCCCGGGGACATCCGCGACTTCCTTAAGCGGCTGAAGGAGAAGCTCGAGCGCTTTTACGATTGCCAGAACCGAACCCAAATGGGATCCAGCGGCTCGCCGCCTCCTTCGCGCTTTCGCTCCGCCGTGGAAACGAGGTGCGCGCCTGCAAGCTGCTGACCAGGCACGAGCGCAGGCGTCTCGGCGGCCCGGGTTGCAATGAAAGCCTCGCCGGGCTGGGATCGCGCCTGCGCCGCGAGCGCGAGCCCTCATTGCGCGGGGTCTCGCTCGAGCTTCCGTATCTGCGCGGCGAGCTCGACGTCCGGTGCGTGCGCCCGTTCGAGAGGATCGGCATCCGTTACGAGGCCGAGTGAGGCTTCTGGCGGATTGCCAATTTGCGCGACCTGCTGCGCCAGGCACCGCCGACGAGCGGGCGTCCCGGCTGAGCTGTCTGCGGGCCTTCGGCGAGCCTCCGCGTGTGATCCGTCGCGACCTCGGCGCCTAGGCCGAAGGCTGCTTTGCGAGATCCGCTTGCGTGATAACGGTGCCTCGACCCTCGAGCCGCGGCAGCGCCTCGATCACCTCACCGGGAAGGGCCTTGGAGGCGTCCCAGATCTCAAGCCCGACCAGCTCACCCGTGTCGCGGTCGTAGTCGCGCAGGCCCCACGACTCCTCCTCTGAGCGAACGCCGCCGGCGCGCTGGGGGCGAACCTGGATATAGGCGATATCCCCCTCCGGGCTGTAGTAGCTCTCGGGCTTCATCTGCGCTCAGGCTACTCCGACCACACCGTGACCACCAGGGCGATCGCGTCGTCGCCGCGGTCGGGCCAGTTGTAGGCGATCTCGATTCCCCGGCCACTCACGATCCAGTCTGCCTCTCGCGGATTGCCTCGCCGGCCGGAGTGCTCGGCCAGCACCACTTCCGCGATCTGGCGGCGGCTGAGGCGACGTCGCGCTATGCGCTCCTCGGCGTGGTCCGTGAACTGGACAAGGGTGGGTGCCCTCACGCCGCGGGACGGCGCAGCTCGCGCAGGAGCCGCCGTCGCTCCCGCCAGCTCGCACGCCCGAGCTGCTCAAGCCGCTGCTCGGCGGCTTGCTTCTCCGCGCGCTCTTGGTTGTAGGCGCTCTCAAAGCACTCGCGCTCGTCCCTGAGGCTCTCGGCCCCTCGGGTCAGGGCGCGCAGCTCGGCCAGCTCGCGGGGTCTGGCGCTCAAGGCGCTCCAGCACCTCGGCCCAGGCATCGCGATCGTGGGGCTGCCCCGGGGCTGCCTCGTGAGGTCGTTGCCTCATCGCTGCCTCTTCGGCTGCCTCACGCGGTGTCTACTTCAGTACCCCGATTCGGCTCGACGGCAGGCGAAGACATCCTGCCGCGGCCGGAGTAGGGACTGCGGCCGGCCCGCCCGGGTCACGCGCAGCGTCGCACACCCAGATGGATCACTGGCCGGCGAGGTGCGCGAGCGCCGTCCACGAATACGCGGAGCGGCACGCAGCGGGGCGAGCTCGCCAGTACGCCCCCGGACCAGAAGGTGACTGGCCGTCCATCCGCGCTGCTCCCGGAGGGCTTGCCACGCCGACAGGCGATGAACTTCACCACCCGATGGGCGGCCGCCAGGCCGACCTCTCCACCGCCAAGCGGACCGTAGGCGAGCCCCGCGCCCCGCCGGGTACGCCGCGACAGCTCCACGGTCACCCGGTGGCCGTTCCGGACCAGGAGCTGAAACTTCTGTCCGCCGGTATCGCTGCCGAAGTCAAAGAAGTACACCCTCCCCTTCCCTGCGCCGATAATCGCCAGCGGTCCGACGACCAGGTTGCGGCGAGCGGTGAACGCCCCAGGGAATCGGTGCGCCGATCGCGTCGAGCAGTTCTCGACCACCCCGCGCGGGCGCTCCTGGGCCGCGGAGCGGGCCGCAGGGTGCGTCGCCGCAAGCGTCGCAGTCTCCTCGGTTGGGCCGGTCGTTTCGGACCCGCCGCAGGCACCCAACGCGACCGCGACGGCAGTCGCCACCGCGGTCCCGGCGATCGCTGCGCCGCGCCGAGCGGTCATGCATCAACAATACGCCGGCAGCTGCGCTGCGGTTCCCGCAAATGTCCACGCCCCGCCGGCGGGGCGGACGTTCCTGCCTCCGAGGCAGCCTCATGAGGCCGTTGCCTCATCGCTGCCTCTTGGGCTGCCTCACCCGGCTGGCGACCGCTCGTCGGACTCGTGCTCGACGCAGATCCGGCGTACCTCCTCGTGGGAGAGCAGCGCCTCGGCGGCGATCGCCCGTAGCGAGGCGCCGGCCCGGCGCGCCTCGTGGACGTGACAGAACCGGACAAGGCGGACCAACCGCCGCTTCGCATTCGTACATCAATCGGATGGGCAAACGCTCGGGAGTCATCCTGCTCGCGTCGGTCGTTGTCGCTGCGCTCGCCGCTGGGTGTGGCGGCGGGTGTGGCGCCGGTGAGGGCAACGACGGCATGGCCCGCGCGACCTCGAAGCCTCCTCGGGCAGCCGCGACGTTTCGGGTTTGCAAGCCAGGCCCGCGCGGTGGCGGCTACCGGGTGCGCGCGTTCGAGATCTCGTGCCAGAAGGTCAGGCGGGCACTGCCCGTCATGTTCGACTCTGCGAGGCGCGTCAGCGTGGGGAACGGCGAAGGGGTCTATCGAAACGACGATGGCTGGACCTGCCTCAGCCAGGGGATGCCGCGACGCGTCGGCTTCACCCTGGTCCTTTGCGTGCGTGGCTCCCAGGCGATCCTCTACCGCTTCGCCTAGCCGTGTTCTGCCCCGGGGCTGCCTCATGAGGCCGTTGCCTCATCGCCGCCTCTTGGGCTGCCTCAATGCGTCAGGCGGCGGCGGCCTCCCACTCCCGCCCCGCATCGCCGCGATCAGGTCCCGCGGCGCGATGTGGTCGAGATAGCGGCTCGCGGTCGCGAGGCTCGAATGGCCGAGCTGGCGCTGGATCAGGTTGACCGGCTTTCCCTCGACGGCGAGCTCGGCGGCGTGGCGCAGGCCGTGGGCGTGCACGCGCTTTTGGATCCCCGCTCGCCTCGCGAGCCGGGGCAGTAAGCGGCGCACGTAGCTCGGATCGAGAGGCTCCCCGCCGAGTGTGCAAAGCAGCGGCCGCCGCGCGGAGATCGCGGCGGCGCGGCCGGCGTCCGCCCAGCGCTCGACCAATACGAAGGCGGCGGGGTCGAGCCCGACCACCCGGCGGCGCCCGCCCTTGCCGGCGAGCACGGTCACCGTGCCCGAGCGCTCGTCAACGTCCTTGGGATGAAGCGCCAGGGCCTCGAAGACGCGTAGGCCGCCGCGGTAAAGCAGCGCGATCAGCGCCCGGGCTCGCAGGCCGGTCGGCGCGCGCGGCGAGGCGGCGCGCAGAAGGGAGCCGACCTCCTCGGCGGAGAGGATCTCGGCCGGGTAGCGACGCCCCTTGTTGGCCGGCTCGCCCACGCCGGCAGGCTCGCAGTCGCCCCGGACCGAAGCCCTACCCTGCCGGGCGGGTGTCCTTCTTCGAGCCCCCAGAGCGTGACCTGGCCCGCTCTGGAATGCACCCCGGCTCGGAAGGCCGGATAAGGTGCGGATCGTGAGATGGGTGGGCTCGAGGGCAGGCACCGGATCGTGGGCGGCTTGGCCGCGCTGGGCCCTCGCCCTGGCCGCGGCGGCGATCTCGCTCGCGGCCGACGCGACGACGGCGAACGCGTCGACGCTCGTCTACCAGTGCGCCTCCGCCGTCTGCGCGGTCGATCCAGACGCAGACGATTCGCCCCGGCGGCTGACCGCCGACGGGCGGCTGGCGGGCATCACCGCCGACGGCGAGACCGCCTCGTGGGTGCGTCCCGACGGACGGCTCGTCCAGGCGCCGATCGACGGCCGCGCCCCGAGCGTCGTTCCCTACGACGGCGCCGTCGTCTTTCAGCCCTCGATGTCTCCGGACGGCACCCAGTACCTGTGGTGGTATCCGGGGCCGGGCGCCTTCATCGGAAGCACCGCGGTCTACATCAGCCGCCTCACCGTCGGTCAGTCCGTGTCCGACGGGCTGTCGTTTTGCGGTGGCAGCTGCGTGACCTCGCACGGCTGGGTCGGCCAGACGCCGATCGCTGCCTTTCCGGCCGACACGGCGCCCGGCGAGCCGTCTCAGGTCTGTCGCCTGGCCAACGAGCAGGAGGCGCCGGGCGCCAGCCGCAGCTGCGTGCAGGTGCTCGTGAGCGATGCGCGCGGAGGGATCGCGTTTCCGAGCGGCAACGCAGCCGGCACGGAGATCGTCGCCGCGATGAGCCCGGGCGAGGAAACGGGGGTCGCAGGGCGCATCGTCCGCTACTCGCTCGCCACCGGTCACCCGCTCGCCGACGTGACCCAGGGCACGACGGATACCACGCCGGTGTTCTCGGCCGAGGGCGACCGGGTCGCGTTCGAGCGCGACGATCAGATCGTGATCAAGGACCTCGCCGATG
The DNA here is from genome assembly GCA_009379895.1 of Solirubrobacterales bacterium. GTDB lineage: Bacteria > Actinomycetota > Thermoleophilia > Solirubrobacterales > 70-9 > WHSW01. Next base: position 7,620 of record WHSW01000084.1, on the reverse strand, counting down.
GCAGCGAGCGCGCGATCGGCCCGGGAACCTATCCGTTCTGGGGCGGGCCGCGAACCGACGCCGACGCCGGTGTCTCGCTGGGCTCGAAGCGCCTTCGCTACCGCCGGGGCAAGGTCAAGGTGAAGATCACCTGTGAGGCCGCCGAGGACTGTCGCGGCAAGCTTTCCATCCGCACCGCCAAGCGCGTCAAGGTGGGCGACAAGGGCAAGCGCAAGGCAAAGCGCCTGACGATCGCCAAGGACAACTACCGGGTGACGGCCGGCGATATCGACAGCGAGAAGGTAAGGCCCAAGGGGGCAGGGCGCCGCCTGCTAGAGCAAAAGCGCGGCGGGTCGATCAAGGTGAAGGTCAACCTACGGCCCAAGGGCGGTGGCGAGAAGGTGGCCGAGACGCTGAAGCTTAAGACGTCGAAGAAGAAGGGCGGCAAGGACAGGCTCACGGTCCACGCCACGGACGGCGCCGCAGCAGAGCCGGTGAGCTCGGAGCAAAGCTCCGCGCGTTAGCGCCCTCGACCGGCGCCCAGGTGCCGAAGAGCACGCTTTTCGAACAAAGCGTGACCGTATGGCGGGGTGGGGCGGGAGATCGGCGAACGCGTGACTCGACGGCGCCTACGGACCGATGGAAAAGAAGCCCGCGCGGCTGCCCGGCCGATGGCCAGTCGGGCTTCACGGCGGGGTAGAAGCGCAGGGTGTCGAGGATCCGATAGGCCTGTGCCGCGGCGTTCTTGGATGCTGCCTCCCCGATCCCGACTTGCACGTGGAAGTGACGCCCGGCATCGGTGAAGCGAAACCAGTGATCTGCAAACGGGATGCCTGTGACTCGCCGCAAGTACTCGGCGGGGACCGAACCTTGATCAGGCTCGAAGTGGAAATGCGCGGGGCGCGGCGGGAAACTCTGCCAGTCCGAGTGAGGTCGAGACCGCGCTCCAGGATCGTCAGGAAAGTCGGCATCGCGACCGGCTGGCTCGCCTGCGGGGCGCTGACGAACACGCGACCGTCGTCGCTGACGGCGACCCCGAGGTCCACCCGGGAAGCGCGGCCACCTGCTCCACCGCCCACGCGCGCTCCGCCATCGGGGGAAGGCTACCTGGCGGCCCGTGGCTGACCCACGGGCTACATGAGCTAGCACGCAGTCACCGCTACACGGAACCGTTCCGAGTTGCCATGCAGCGCCAGCTACAGCCCCAGCCGCCTTTCGCTTTCGCGCAGTTGCACTTCCGCGGAAAGTCGCTTTGAACTCGCCGAGCGCGGGTGGGTGAGCGCCCTACCGCCCCCTGTCCCAGCGGCGCTCCTGAAACTCGTAAAGCGCGGTCAGCTCAAGCGGCTCGCCGGGCGCGCAGCGCAGCTGACAGACCGGCGGCACCGACGCTCACCGTGATCACGTCGGTCGCCGGAAGGTGGGGCAAGCGCCTCGGGGTTGCCGGGTCGTTCGCCCCGCGTCAGCCGCGCAGCCCGGCCATCAGCCGAGAGCGCGGACCTCGACTGCGGTGATGATGCGGTTGAGCCAATTGCCGGTGGCGCCACTGGAACTGCAGATCACCGTGGCCGTGAAGGGCCCGGTGCGCGTAACAACGCCCGAGAGCGGAAAGTAACCGCGGTCGGCTCCTGTACCCGCGGCGGCAAGCGTGAGACCGCTGAAGCCGGAGTCCAGCGCGGCTCCCCCCACTTCGAGGCGGCACTCGACGTCGACGGTGACAGCGGCGTTGTTGTTAGCCAACACCTTCGCATTCAGCACGTAGACCCCCGCCGGAAGATCGAGTGAGGCAACGGTCTGATCCGCCCCCGTCCAGTCTTGGATGCCGACGCTGGAATTGAAGGAGAACGCCCTGTTGGCCGTGTTCGCCGTGGTGGCGTTCTCCGCGTTGGTCGCGTTGGTCGCGCTTGTCGCGCTTGTCGCGGCGGTTGCCTGACTTGCGCTGTTCGCGTGGTCGGCCGTGTTCGCGTGGTCGGCCGTGTTCGCGTGACTTGCCGTGTTCGCATGACTTGCTGTGTTCGCGTGACTTGCCGCGTTCGCGTGGTCGGCGTTGGTCGCGTGGTCGGCCGCGGTCGCCCTGTCGGCCGTGTTCGCGTGATCCACCGACAGACTTGGCGCCTCCTTGCGGATCTGCTTCTTCGCCTGCTTCTTGGCGATCTTCTTGATCTTCGACTTGCTGAGCTTCTCGGTCGCGAACTCGGGCGCGGCGACCGCCGTGCCGCCAAGTCCGACGACGAGGGCCAGGACGGCGACGATGATCGCCGGCGACGGCCGCGAGCGCTTGCTGAGGCTCATCTTCCCCTCCATCTGAGGGAGGGACCCGACCCCCCAACGAGATCTCGCCCCTGCCTCGGACTACGCGCCTACCATCCTCGACCGCGCGGTGCTCGTCAACCTCGGGCCCGCGCGAGACTCGGATCAGCAGACCGCCCGGACGTGTCAGGATCTGTGCGGGCGGCCGTCAGTCCTCGCCGGCGAGCGCCAGCAGGGGCCGGCGCTCGATCCGCGCCGCGCGGCGCTTTCCGCGCACGTCGATCTCGATCTCGGTGCCCGGCTCGGCGAGGTCGGCGCGCAGATAGGCCATGCCGATGCCGCGGTCCAGCGACGGCGAGTGGGTGCCGCTCGTCACCTCTCCGATCTCCTCGCCGCCGGCGAGGGCCGCGTTTCCCCGGCGCGGGACGCCGCGCCCGGCGAGCGCGAACGGGGCCAGCCGCTGCGCGGTCCCGGCGGCGCGCGCGGCGGCGACCGCCTCGGAGCCGATGAACCCGGTCTCCTCCTTACAGCACCAGCCGAGGCCGGCCTCGATCGGGTTGCGGTCGGTGGAGAGGTCGTTGCCGTAGAGGTGAAAGCAGACCTCGAGCCGCAGCGTGTCGCGCGCGGCCAGCCCGGCGGCGGTGGCGCCGGCGGCGAGCAGGGCGTCCCAGAGCGCCGGGGCAGCCTCGGGCGCCAGCATGACCTCGACCCCGTCCTCGCCGGTGTAGCCGGTGCCGCAGACGAGCGCCTGGCCCTCGAGGCCGCCGCCGGCGAGCGCCTGGGTCGCGGTGTGCATGCGGGCCGGCAGCTCGCCGGTGACCAGCTCGGCGACGATCGGGCGCGCCCGCGGCCCCTGGACGGCGAGCATCGCGTAGGCGTCGAGCCGGTCGACGACCTCGGCGTCGAATCCCGCGGCGCGCTCGCGAAACCAGGCCAGGTCGCGCTCGTGGTTGGCGGCGTTGGTCACGGTCAGGTAGCGCTCGTCGGAGAGCCGGTAGGTGAACAGGTCGTCGAGCACGCCGCCGTCGTCTCGGCAGAGCACCGAGTACTGGGCGCCGCCGACGTCGAGCTTGGCGACGTCGTTGGAGAGCAGCCGCTGGAGCAGCTCGAGCGCGCCCGGACCCGACGTCTCGATCTCTCCCATGTGCGAGACGTCGAAGACGCCGCAGCCGGCGCGCACCGCGAGGTGCTCCTCGCGCACGCCCGCGTACTGGACCGGCATCTCCCAGCCCGCGAAGTCGACCATCCTCGCCCCGGCGGCGAGGTGGCGGTCATACAGCGGGGTGCGCCTGAGCGCCGCGGTCGCTTCCACGGCGCTCAGGCTATAGCCCGCTCTCAGCCGTTGACGGTGCCCCCGAACAGGCAGACGTTGCCGTCGCCGTAGACGCCGTTGCCGCCGGCGAGCGCCCCGTTCTTCGCGGCGGCCATCAGGTCCCCGGAGAGGTGGGTGCCGTCGGCGCCGATCACGTTGAAGACGCCATCGTTCATCTCGGCCTCGGCCCCGATGATCGCCACGCTCGCGACCGTGCGCAGATCCTCCGGCGTGCCGACGTTGAGGAAGTCGCTCGCCGCGTTGCCGCCGGTGCGCTCACCCTGCGGGCCCTCGAAGATCGCCCCGTTGGCGGTCGTCTTCACGTAGATGTCGGAGAAGACCTCGTTCGTCTCCGTCGCTCGCATGCACTTCCCGTACAGCGTCAGCTGGCCCTTCCTGTAGAGCTCGATCTCGGGCGCCGCCGCGGCCGCCTCGCCGATGTCGGCGCCGTTGGTGGCGCTCACCCTGACCATGTTCGCGCCGCCCTCGCCGATCAGCTTCATGTCGGAGAGGTTGCGCGTGCTGAGCCCGTTGGGCGCCACCTGCTTGGCGGTGATCGTCCCGTCGGCGATCTGGGTCCCGGTGATCGTGCCCGCCGCGATCTGGCTCGCGGTGATCGTCCCGGCCGCGATCTGCCGCGCGGTGATCGTCGCGTCGGCGACCTGCTTGCCGGTGATCGTGGCGTCGGCGATCTGCTTCGCGGTGATCGTGTGGTCGGCGATCTGCTTCCACTTGATCGCCCCCTCCTTGAGCCGGTTGCCCCTGATCGACTTGCCCTTGATCTGCCGCGAGCCGATCGCCCCGCGGGCGACGTGTCGCTTCTTGACCGAGTCCTCGGCGAGGTTCTTGCCCTTGACCGCCCGCTTGGCGATGTTCTTCGTCTCCACCGCCCCCTTGCGGATGTCGTTGGTGGTCACGGTGCCCTTGCCCGGCAGCGCGACCGCCGCCCCTGACATCGCCACCACCAGCGCGGCCAGCGCGATCAGCAGCGCGGGCGTCGGCCGCAGCCCTCTCAAGCGATTCATCGTCGCCTCCTCTGATTGGTCCCCTTGCCTGCGCCGCCCGCCGGCGGCGTGACCCGACACTATTGGGCCGACCGGCGGCGGCGTCCCGCCGCGCCTCGGCGCGGGATCAGTGGTTGCGCGGGACGAGAATCAGTTGTTGCGCAGGAACGAGGGCACGTCGATCTCGTCGTCGGAGACCGTCAGCTCGCGCAGCTCGCGGTCGCCGAGCTGGGCGACCTGGCGCCGGCGGCCGCGCTCGCGGACGGCGATCGGCTTGCGAGCCAGCGTCTCGCGGCCCTCGAAGCCGGTCGCGATCACGGTCACCCGCACGTCGTCGCCGAGCACGGGGTCGATCACGGTGCCGAAGATGATGTTCGCCGACTTGTCGGCGGTCGAGACCGCGATGTCGGCCGCCTCGTTGACCTCGAACAGGTTCAGGTCCTCGGAGCCGGTGAAGTTGAGCAGCATCCCGGTCGCGCCCTCGATCGACTCCTCCATCAGCGGCGAGGAGATCGCCATCTTGGCCGCCTCCTGGGCGCGGTTCTCGCCCGCGGCCGTGCCGATGCCCATCATCGCCGAGCCGGCGTCGGACATCACCGTGCGCACGTCGGCGAAGTCGAGGTTGATCTGACCCGGGGTGGTGATCAGGTCGGTGATCCCCTGCACGCCCTGGCGCAGGATGTCGTCGGCCATCCGGAAGGCCTCCTGGACCGAGGTCCGGCGCTCGACCACCTGGAGCAGCTTCTCGTTCGGGACGATGATCAGGGTGTCGACCTTGGCGCGCAACTTGTCGATCCCGTCGAGGGCCTGCTGCATGCGCCGGCCGCCCTCGAACTCGAACGGCTTGGTGACCACACCGACGGTCAGCGCGCCGATCTCCTCCTTGGCGATCTCGGCGATCACCGGGGCCGCCCCGGTTCCGGTTCCACCGCCCTCGCCGGCGGTGACGAAGACCATGTCGGCGCCCTTGAGCGCCTCCTTGATGTCGTCGCGCGACTCCGCCGCGGCGCCGGCGCCGACGTCGGGGTTGGCCCCGGCGCCGAGCCCGTGGGTGAGCTGGTGACCGGCGGCGAGCTTGATGTCCGCCTCGCACGACTGCAGCGCCTGAACATCGGTGTTGATCGCGATGAACTCGACGCCCTTGAGCCCGGCGTCGACCATGCGACTGACCGCGTTCGTGCCGCCCCCGCCGGCGCCGACGACCTTGATCACCGCTAGATAAGACGACTCGACCATGTCTCCCGTCCTCAGTTGACCCGTCCGCTTTCACGTCCGAGGCTGAAGCCATACTTGAGTGTTTTCAGCTATATGCAGCCTAGACGTGAGGGCGAAGGTAGGGCATCCGGGCGCCGGTGTCAATCCCGTTGGTCTGGCCCGGCACGGAATCATGCACCGTACAAGGCTGGAGTCCAAGTCGAGGGTTCACATATTCCCTCAGGCCTCGACCTCGCGTCGAGTGTTGTGCCGGCTCAGGCGGCGCCGCCGGCCGCCGGGCGCTCGGGAACGCGGACGTCGAGATAGCTCAGGTAGTCGAGCTTCGGGTCGGCGAGCACCGCGGCGGCGGCGGCCCACTTCTGCGCCGCGCGGACCCCGGTTCCGAAGCGCACCGGGATGTCGCCGCGCAGGACGACCTCCACCCCGTAGTCCTTCGAGAGCTCGAGTCTCTCGACCAGCGGGCGAAGGGGCTCGGGCGTGGCGCCCGCGACCAGCGCCTGCTGGAGCGCCTCCCCGTCCAGTCGGGTGGCCGTCGGCAGCTCGTCGGTCTTGACCACGGGAAGGTCGGCGTCGCCGGGCACCGAGACGCCGGTCAGCACCGTCCCGTCGTCGGCGACCGGGACCTCCCGGTCGCCCGCGCGCACGAGCAGGGCCGGCGGACGCTCGGCGACCTCGATCCGCATCCCGTGGGGAAAGTTGGCGTCGACGCTCACCGACTCGATCGTCGGGAAGTCGGCGGCCACGGCAGCGATTCGATCGCCGTCGACGTGCAGGGTCGTCATCTGCTCGGCGGCCCCCGTCAGCTGGCCGACGATCTGCGCACGGTCGCCCGCGGTCACCCCGACCACGTCGACGTCGTCGACGGCGACCAGCGAGGAGTCGCGCAGCCAGAAGAGATAGCCCGCGCCGAGCGCGAGCAGCAGCGTCACGCCGATCGCCACCCGCGCGCGCCAGGAGAGCGAGGTCCGCCGCCGCCTCGGCGCGCGCCTCGCGGCCCTCCGCTTCGAGGCACCGCGACGGGCGGCCGAGGCCTTGCGCGGCGCACGCCGCTTCGCCGGCGACTTCGGCGTCGGCGTCGCCCTCGACCCCGAGCCGGACGCCCCGCGCGCCCCGGAGCGCCGCCTGGCGGCAGGGGTGGCGGACCGCGACCGGCTCATCGGGGAGAGGTTCTGGGCGCGCGCGAGGCTTCCTCCCCGAGCTTGCTGCCTGCACACGCTGTGATACGTTGTGTGCACCGTGGCGAGACCGGCGCGTGGACAGCTTTCGATGAGGCCCTCGGCGCGAACGCTGGAGCGTCTGCGCGAACGAGCGCGCCTCCTCGGCGAGCGACATACCGTGCTGGCGGAGCGTTACCTCGAGGAAGGAGTGCTGATGGACGAGCATCCCGAGGTCCACTTCGTCGACGGACCGAGGGGGCGGCGGCCCGCCGTGATCGGCACGGGACTCGACGTCTGGGAGATCGTCGAGGTCGCCAGGGACAACGAGGGCTCGGTCGAGGAGACGGCCTCCTACCTCGAGATCGACCCCCGCCTAGTCGAGAGCGCAATCCGCTACTACGG
>WHSW01000084.1:0-294 GCA_009379895.1 Solirubrobacterales bacterium | reverse complement strand
CAAGTGGCGTGCGGCCCAAGCGGCGATCTCGACTTGAGGCTGCTGCTCGACGAGCACCTCTCGCCCGAGATCGCCCGGCAGCTACGCGGCCGCGGCCATGACGTCGTCGCGGTGGCGGAGCGCGAGGGCCTGCGGGGACGATCGGACCGCGTGCTCTTTGCCTCGCTCCCCGATCAGCGACGGGCGATCGTGAGCCGGGACCTGGGTGACTTTCGCTCCCTGGTCGAGCGGGCGCTGCGCGCGGGCACGCCGACGTACGGCCTCGTCTGCGTGCCCCGCCGGTTCCGGCTCAGC
>WHSW01000083.1 GCA_009379895.1 Solirubrobacterales bacterium | reverse complement strand
CGGGCGACACCTCCATCGCAACGTAAGGGATGGTGTTGAAGCGGCGAACGACCTCGTGCTTGGTCCCGGCAACCGCTCCGAGGAGAGCCTGCGCAACCTCGACGAGCGCGGGATCGTGCGGATCGGGGCCGAGGTCGTCTCGGGCGACCTGCTGGTCGGCAAGGTGACGCCCAAGGGCGAGACCGAGCTGACCGCCGAGGAGAAGCTGATCCGCGCGATCTTCAAGGAGAAGGCTCGCGAGGTCCGCGACACCTCGCTCAAGGTGCCCCACGGCGAGGGCGGCGTGGTGATCGACGTGCTCACCTTCGACCGCGACGCCGGCGACGACCTGCCGCCGGGCGTCAACAGCCTGGTCCGCGTCTACGTCGCCACCAAGCGCAAGATCGCCGAGGGCGACAAGCTCGCCGGCCGGCACGGCAACAAGGGCGTGATCTCGAAGATCGTGCCCGAGGAGGACATGCCGTTCCTCGAGGACGGCACCCCGGTCGACGTGATCCTCAACCCGCTCGGCGTGCCGAGCCGGATGAACATCGGCCAGATCCTCGAGACCCACCTCGGGTGGGTCGCGGCCAACGGCTGGTACGACGACGGCTCGGAGGCCTACAAGCAGGCCCAGGCCGACGGCGGGCGGGTCAACGTCGCCACCTCGGTCTTCGACGGCGCGACGGTCGACGACGTCGACGAGGCGCTGGTGCGCTGGTCCGACGAGAACGCCGCGCGCGGGATCGACATCGGGATCGACAAGTCGGCGCCCGAGGGTCGCCGGGCCTCGGGCACGGCGCAGCTCTACAACGGCCGCACCGGCGAGCCCTACGAGGGCAAGATCACGATCGGCCACATGTACATCCTCAAGCTGCTGCACCTGGTCGACGACAAGATCCACGCTCGCTCCACGGGCCCGTACTCGCTGGTCACCCAGCAGCCGCTGGGCGGCAAGGCGCAGTTCGGCGGCCAGCGCTTCGGCGAGATGGAGGTCTGGGCGCTGGAGGCCTACGGCGCCGCGTACACGCTGCAGGAGATGCTCACCGTCAAGTCCGACGACACGGTCGGCCGGGTCAAGGCCTACGAGTCGATCGTCAAGTCCGAGAACATCCCCGAGCCGTCGGTGCCGGAGTCGTTCAAGGTCCTGCTCAAGGAGATCCAGAGCCTGGCGCTGGACGCCAACCTGGTCGCCGACGAGGGCGAGGTCGAGCTCGCCGACGAGGACGACGAGCTGCTGCGGGCCGCCGAGGAGCTCGGCATCGATCTCTCGGGCGTGCGCGCCGACGCCGGCGGCGACGGGGCCGACAAGGCCTCCGACGAGCAGGAGGAGCAGGTGGTCGCCGAGGGCGACTCGAACGGCGCCGGGGCGAAGGAAGAGACCGAAGAGGCGAAGGCCGAGTGAGCGCCGAGCACGCGACGAACTCCACAGAGCACTAACGCGGGAGCACCAAGAACCACATGGACATCAACAATTTCGACGCAATTGAGATCGGCCTCGCGTCTTCGAAGAAGATCCGCAGCTGGAGCCACGGCGAGGTCACCAAGCCCGAGACGATCAACTACCGGACCCTGAAGCCCGAGAAGGACGGGCTCTTCTGCGAGCGCATCTTCGGTCCCACCAAGGACTGGGAGTGCTACTGCGGCAAGTACAAGCGGGTCCGCTACAAGGGCATCGTCTGCGAGCGCTGCGGCGTCGAGGTGACGCGCTCGAAGGTGCGCCGCGAGCGCATGGGCCACGTCGACCTGGCCGCGCCCGTCTCGCACATCTGGTTCTTCAAGGGCGTCCCGTCGCGGATCGGCTACCTGATCGACATGGCCCCCAAGGAGCTCGAGAAGGTGCTCTACTTCGCCGCCTCGATCGTCACCTGGGTCGATGACGAGGCGCGCCAGAAGGACCTGACCAAGCTCGAGAAGGAGGTCGGCAAGGTCCTCGACGGCTACGCCGCCGACAAGCAGCAGCGCACGCAGGAGCTGCGCGAGTCGCTCGAGCGCCGCACCGCCTGGCTCGAAGGCTCGGCCGACCAGTCGAAGTTCAATCCCGACGACGAGATCTGGGCCGAGGGCCTCGACATCAACCCGCGCAAGCTCGAGGACGCCGAGCGCACCAAGCTGGTCAAGGAGACCAAGAAGGCGGTCGACTCGGAGATCGCCGACACCGAGGCCTATCTCGACGACGCGATCGAGCGCATGGAGCAGGTCTGGGAGACGTTCCAGAAGATGGAGCCGAAGACCGTGATCAACGACGAGGCCGCCTTCCGCGAGCTCAAGGACCGCTTCGGCTCGCCGTTCGGCTGGGGCGAGTACTTCCGCGGCGGGATGGGAGCGGAGTCGGTCCGCGACCTGCTCGAGCAGGTCGACCTCGAGGCCGAGTGCGAGGAGCTCGAGCAGACGATCAACACCTCCAAGGGCCAGAAGCAGGCCCGCGCCGTGAAGCGGCTCAAGGTCGCCTCGGCGTTCCTCAACTCGTCCAACAAGCCCGAGTGGATGGTGCTCGACTGCGTGCCGGTGATCCCGCCGGAGCTGCGCCCGATGGTCCAGCTCGACGGCGGCCGGTTCGCGACCTCCGACCTCAACGACCTCTACCGGCGGGTGATCAACCGCAACAACCGCCTCAAGCGCCTGCTCGACCTCGGCGCGCCCGAGATCATCGTCAACAACGAGAAGCGGATGCTCCAGGAGGCCGTCGACGCGCTGTTCGACAACGGCCGCCGCGGCCGCCCCGTCACCGGTCCCGGCAACCGGGCGCTGAAGTCGCTCTCCGACATGCTCAAGGGCAAGCAGGGCCGCTTCCGCCAGAACCTGCTCGGCAAGCGCGTCGACTACTCGGGCCGCTCGGTGATCGTCTCGGGCCCGAGCCTGAAGCTGCACCAGGCCGGGCTGCCGAAGCTGATGGCGCTGGAGCTGTTCAAGCCGTTCATCATGGCGCGGCTGGTCGAGCGCAAGGCGGTGCAGAACATCAAGGCGGCCAAGAAGATGGTCGACTCGATGATCCCCGAGGTCTGGGACGTGCTCGAGGAGGTCATCTCCGAGCACCCCGTGCTGCTCAACCGCGCGCCCACCCTGCACCGGCTGGGCATCCAGGCCTTCGAGCCGGTGCTGGTCGAGGGCAAGGCGATCCAGGTGCACCCGCTCGTCTGCCACGCGTTCAACGCCGACTTCGACGGCGACCAGATGGCGGTCCACGTGCCGCTCTCGGCCGAGGCGCAGGCGGAGGCGCGGCTGCTGATGCTGTCCTCGAACAACATCCTCTCGCCGGCCAGCGGCACGCCCCTGGCTACCCCCTCGCAGGACATGGTGCTGGGGATCTACTACCTCACCTACGGGCCGCCGGCCGAGGAGCTGGCCAAGCTCGACGAGAAGCTGCGCGCGGGCAAGCTCAACGGCGAGCGCCCGCACACCTACCGTTCCGCGCAGGAGGCCGAGCTCGCCTACGAGAACGGGCTGGTCAAGCTGCACGAGCTGGCCGAGTACCGGCGCCGGGGCCACGAGCACTTCCTGACCACGGTCGGGCGGATCATCTTCAACGACCGCGTCGAGCGGGCGATCGCCGCGGCGCTCGAGGATGAATGGGACGCCGAGAAGTACGAGTTCGTCAACCACTCGCTGAAGAAGCGCGAGATCAACCAGATCGTCTCCGACCTGGTCGAGGCCTACGGCGCCCCGGCGATCGCCCAGGCGCTCGACGCGTTCAAGGAGCTCGGCTTCCACTTCTCGAGCCAGGCCGGGATCACGATCTCCAAGAGCCACGTGGTCTCGCCGCCGAACAAGGAGGAGATCCTCGACGGCTACGAGAAGCAGGTGACCGAGATCGAGGGCCAGTACGACGACGGGCTCCTCTCCGAGGAGGACCGCAAGGAGCAGCTGCGCGTGCTCTGGGATCGGGCCACCGACGAGGTCGCCTCCGCGATGGAGGACAACCTCGACGAGCTCAACCCGATCTTCATGATGGCCAACTCGGGAGCCCGCGGGTCGTTCAAGCAGATCCGCCAGCTGGCCGGGATGCGCGGCCTGATGGCCAACCCGAAGGGCGAGATCATCGAGCGCCCGATCAAGGCCAACTTCATGGAGGGCCTGTCGGTTCTCGAGTACTTCATCTCCACCCACGGCGCCCGCAAGGGCCTCGCCGACACGGCGCTGCGGACGGCCGACTCCGGCTACCTGACGCGCCGCCTGGTCGACGTCTCCCAGGACGTGATCATCCGGGCCGAGGACTGCAAGACGAAGGACTTCGTCGAGGCGCAGCTGTTCGTCGAGGACGGCCAGCCCAACCAGAACCTGATCGGTCGGGTCGCGGCGAAGAAGTTCACCACCAAGCGTAATCGCGAGCTGCTGCGGCGCGGTCAGGAGATCGACAAGCCCGAGCTCGCGGCGATGGCCGAGGCCTTCGAGGGCGAGGAGACCCTGGTCCCGGTCCGCTCGGTGCTCAAGTGCGAGCTCGACTCCGGGGTCTGCCAGGCGTGCTACGGGCGCGCCCTGGCCACCGGCTCGATGGTCGAGCTGGGCGACGCGGTCGGGATCATCGCCGCCCAGTCGATCGGCGAGCCGGGCACGCAGCTGACCATGCGCACCTTCCACACCGGCGGCGTCGCCGGGCTCGACATCACCCAGGGCCTGCCCCGGGTGGTCGAGCTGTTCGAGGCGCGCAAGCCGAAGGGCCTGGCCGAGCTGGCCGAGACCGACGGCAAGGTGTCGATCGAGGAGACCGACAAGGAGATCCGGATCACGATCAGCGACTCGAAGGGCGAGGAGCACGCCTACAAGCTCCAGCCCCGCGCGCGGCTGCTGGTCAAGCACGGCGACCGGGTCGAGGCCGGGGCACAGCTCGAGGAGGGGTCGCTGTACCCGGCCGACCTGCTGCGGATCCGCGGCCGGACCGAGACCGAGCTCTACCTGGTCGGCGAGGTCCAGCGGGTCTACAAGGCGCAGGGCGTCGACATCAACGACAAGCACGTCGAGCTCATCGTCCGCCAGATGATGAAGCGGATCCGGATCGACTCGAAGGGCTCGACCACGCTGCTGCCGGGCGCGCTCGAGGATCGCCAGAAGCTCAAGGGGCTCAACAAGCAGGTCAAGGAGCAGGGCGGCACCCCGGCCAAGGGCGAGGAGGTGATCCTCGGGATCACCAAGGCATCGCTGGCGACCGAGTCGTTCCTCTCCGCCGCCTCCTTCCAGGAGACGACCAAGGTGCTCACCGACGCAGCCCTGGAGGGCAAGCGCGACAAGCTGGTCGGCCTGAAGGAGAACGTGATCATCGGCAAGCTGATCCCCGCGGCAACCGGCCTGCGCCACTACCGCTCGCTCGAGATCGAGCCGGTCGAGCCGGCCCAGCGTCCCGACGAGGACCTGCTCGACGAGGACGAGCTCGCCGCCGAGCTCGGCCTCGCCGAGGGCGAGGAGTCCACCGAGCTCGAGGGCTTTGGCCCCTCCTTCGCCGAGGAGCTCGAGGAGCTCGCCGAGGAGACGAGACCGGCGCCGAGCCCGCCGGCGACGCCTCGAGCTCGGAGAGCTGAGTCACAGCACACCGCGTGAGCGCCACGGCCCGCTGACGCCGGCCGGCGCCCGCGGGTCGCGGTGGGCGGCGCGGGCCAGCGCCGCCGGCCTGGTGCGCCGGTAGATTCCAACCATCAAGCGCCGGGGAGCTGTTCGGGAGACGGAGGCCGGGGGCGCCCCGGAGGACGACGAGCGACGCCGCGCCGGGCTGCGCGGGCCGTGGTGGTTCGACCGCCGTCAGCGTCGCGAGCTCAGCGACGACGAGCGCCGTGGCCTGCTCGAGCAGCTGTACTTCGACGGGCCCGACCGCAGGCCGTTCCTGGGCCGCTTCTCGATCCTGCTCGGGCTCTCGGTGCTGATCGCCGTGCTCGGCCTCGCCGAGGACTCGGCGCCGGTGGTGATCGGGGCGATGCTGGTCTCGCCACTCACCACGCCGCTGCTCGGGCTCGCGGCCGGGCTCGTGATGGGATGGCCACGGCGGCAGCTCGAGTCGCTGGCGATCCTCGTCGTGGCCACGCTGGGCGCGATCGGCCTCGCTTGGCTGGCGCTCAAGGTGATACCCGAGCCGACCGCGGTCACCATCCAGTCGCAGGAGCTGCTGGCGCGCACGGCCCCGCGCCTGATCGACCTCGGGATCGCGATCGTCGCCGGTGCGGCCGGCGCCTACGTGCTGGTGCGCCGGGAGGCGATCGGCGCCCTGCCCGGCGTCGCGATCGCCGTCGCCCTGGTACCGCCGATCTCCACCGTCGGCATGACGCTCGAGCTGGGTCGAGCGGACCTGGCCGACGACGCCCTGCTGCTCTATCTGACCAACCTCGCGGGAATCGTGCTCGCCGCCTCGCTGGTGCTCCTGATCGTGGGCATGCGACCGCAGCTCGCGGTCGACAACCGGCGGCGAAACCGGGTCCGGGTGGGGATCGGGGCGGCCGCCCTGGCGGTGTGCTGTCCCTACCCGCTCGGAGCGGTGACCGCGGACCGGCTCACCGAGGCGGTCGACCACGACGACGTCACGCGGATCGCCCGTGGCTGGGCCGCCGACGCCGGGCTCGAGCTGGGCGGCACGCGCGTGGACGGCGATTCGATCCATCTCGACGTTTCCGGGCCCGAGCGCCCGCCGCCCGTCGGCCCGCTCGCCACCCGGCTCGGAGACGCGCTCGAAGGTGAGGTGGACGTGACGGTCGACTGGACCAAGCAACGGGTGCTGCGCGCGACCTCGGGCTGAGCGGGTGTCGACTCGCAGCGCGCCGCAACTCGGCGCCGGTGCAGGGGTTCCAAGGTGCGCGCCGAAGCAATCGCCGCCCCCACTCACCACAGAGGAGAAGCCCGCACCGATGTCTCGACCCAGCGCACCCCGACTCCGCGACCTTTCACCGACCCTCGCCGTCGCCGGCCTGCTCACCGCCGCGCTGCTCGCGATCGCCCTGATCGCGCCCGCCCGCGGCCACGCCGCGCCCGCGAGCTGCCCCACCTTCGAGGTGCTGCACAACGACCGGATCGGAAAGGTGAAGCTGGCGAAGGGCACCTACAAGGTCAAGGTGCTCGACGACGAGCTGCTCTCGTGCCCGCAGGCCTCGAAGCTGTTCGCCCAGTTCCTGCAGGACTTCGACGGCAAGCTGCCGGACGGCTGGCGCGCGAAGTCGAAGGCCAAGGGGGCGAAGTTCTCCCAGCGCCGCAGCGGCGCGGCCTTTCGGGTCAAGCGCGGCGGGGGTTCCTCCGGCGGCGGCGGGGGCGGCGGCGGCAACCAGCCGAGCGGCAACGCGGTCAAGTGCCCGACCTTCCAGGTCCTGCACAACGACGAGATCGACGGCCTCCGGTTCCCCGGAGGCACCTACCAGATGACCGCCCTCGGGGGGCTGAAGTGCTCGAAGGCCTCGGACCTGTTCGCGGAGTTCCTCTCCGACGATCAGGGCTCGCTGCCCGGGCGCTGGCGCCTGAAGGCGGCGAGCGGGACGTTCCTGCGCGGCAACGGCGGCAAGGGCTTTCAGGTCAACCTCTGGCGCTGAGCGGCGCACGGACGCACGCCGTGCGATAACCCCTAAGCTCAGGGCGTGACGACGCCGGCGGGCTCGCAGATCCGCGACTCGGTCCTGGAGCTGATCGGCGAGACGCCGCTCGTGCGGCTCTCGCGCCTCGAGCCGGACCTGCGCACGCCGCTGGTCGCCAAGGTCGAGTTCCTCAACCCTGGCGGCTCGATCAAGGACCGTGTGGCGGCGGCGATGATCGAGGCCGCCGAGCGCGACGGCCTGCTGGCGCCGGGCGGGACGCTGGTCGAGCCGACGTCGGGCAACACCGGCCTCGGCCTGGCGATGGCGGCGGCGCTGCGCGGCTACCGGGTGATCGCCGTGATGCCCGACAAGATGAGCCGCGAGAAGATCGACACCCTGCGCGCGTTCGGGGCCGAGGTCGTCGTCTGCCCGACCGCGGTCGACCCCGACTCGCCGCAGTCCTACTACCGGGTCGCCGACCGGCTGACCGACGAGATCGACGGCGCATTTCAGCCCAACCAGTACTTCAACAGAGCCAACCCCGAGGCCCACTACAGCTCGACCGGGCCGGAGCTGTGGGCCCAGAGCGGCGGACGGGTCACGCATCTCGTCGTCGCGGTCGGCACGGGCGGCACGATCAGCGGCGTCGGTCGCTACCTCAAGGAGCAGAGCTCCGCGATCGAGGTGATCGGAGCCGACCCGGAGGGGTCGATCTACTCCGGTGGGCCGGTGCACCCGTACCGGGTCGAGGGGATCGGCGAGGACTTCTGGCCCGGGAGCCTCGATCGCGAGGTCGTCGACCGCTACGTCACCGTCTCGGACCGCGACTCGTTCAACGCCGCGCGCCGGCTGGTCGCGCGCGAGGGGCTGTTCGCCGGCGGCTCGACGGGGACCGCGATCTGGGCGTCGCTGATCGTCGCGCGCGAGCTCGACGACCCCGACGCCCTGATCGCGACGATCATCCCCGACGGCGGGCGCCCGTACGTCTCGAAGGTCTTCAACGACGCCTGGATGCGCGAGCACGGCTACCTCGGCGACGCGGTCGGACAGACCGTCGGCGAGCTGCTCGGCGGGCGCGCCAAGCCGGCGCCGATCCTCACCGTCTCCAGTCATGACGAGGTCGGACGCGCCCTCGAGCTGATGCGCGCGCACGGGGTCTCCCAGGTGCCCGTGGTCTCTGCCGAGGACGAGCACGCCTTCGTCGGCACGGTCAGCGAGCGCGGGCTGCTCTGGGCATCGGCCGATCACCCCGGGATCCTCGGCGAGCCGGTGACCGAGGTGCTCGAGCCCCCGCTGGCCGAGCTCTCGGTCGGCGACTCGGCCGACGACGCCGTGCGGCTCCTGCGCGACGGGGCGCGCGCCGTGATCGTCGTCGACGACGGCCACCCGCTCGGCGTGCTGACCGCGGTCGATCTGGTCGAGGCGCTGAACCGGTGAGCCGCGGCGCAGGCGAGGGAAACGGGCCCGGAGGCGGGCACGGGCCCGCCCGGCGGATCGAGACCCGCGTGGTCCACGCCGGGCTCGCCCCGGACCCGACCTACGGCTCGGTCATCCCTCCCATCCACCAGACCTCGACCTACGTGCAGCCTGCGCCCGGCGAGTTCGTCGAGGACTACGACTACTCGCGCTCGGCGAACCCGACGCGGGCCGCGCTCGAGCGGGCGCTCGGCGAGCTGGAGGGCGGCCACGCGAGCGCCTTCGCGAGCGGGATGGCCGCCACCCACGCGCTGCTCACGGCGGCGCTCGACGCGGGCGACCACCTGATCCTGCCGGCCGACCTCTACGGCGGCACCTACCGGCTGGTCCACAAGGTGCTGAGCCGCTTCGGGCTCGCCTACGACCTCGTCGACCAGCGCGACCTCGACGCCCTGCGGGCGGCGATCCGGCCCGAGACCCGGATGATCTGGGTCGAGACGCCGACCAACCCGCTGCTCAACGAGATCGAGATCCCCGCCGTGGTCGAGGTGGCGGGCGAGTCCGGGGGCGGCGCGGCGGCGGCCGAGTCCGCGGGTGGCGCGCCGCCGGGCGCGCCGATCGTCGTCGTCGACAACACCTTCGCGACCCCGATCGTCCAGCGCCCGCTCGAGCTCGGGGCGGCCGCGGTCGTGCACTCGACCACCAAGTACCTCGGCGGCCACTCCGACGTGGTCGGCGGCGCCGTGATCGCCGCCGACGCCGAGCTCGGCGAGCGCGTGCGCTTCGTCCAGAACTCGGTCGGAGCCGTCCCCGGCCCGCTCGACTGCTTCCTCGTGCACCGCGGCCTGCGCACCCTCGCCCTGCGGGTCGCCCAGCACACCGCGAACGGCCGCGCGGTCAGCGAGTTCCTGGCCGGCGCCCGCGGGGTCGAGGACGTGCGCTGGCCCGGCTTCGGCGGCATGGTCTCCTTCCGCCACCGCGAGGCGAAGGCGATCGCCGCCCGGACCGAGATCTTCTCGCTCGCCGAGTCGCTGGGCGGGGTCGAGTCGCTGGTCGAGGTGCCCGGGGCGATGACCCATCAGTCGGTCGCCGGCTCGGCCGCGGAGGTGCCGGCGGACCTGGTGCGGCTCTCCTGCGGGGTCGAGGCGGGCGCCGACCTGATCGCCGACCTCGAGCGGGCGATCGGCGCGAGCTGAGCCAGCGCCACGGATCGAGCGCCGCCCGGACCGATAGCGTGCCGCCGGTGAGCAAGACGACCATCAGAACGCTCGCGATCGTGCTCGCAGCGGCCGTGGCCCTGGTCGCCGCGACCGCCGTGCAGGCCGATCGCAAGCCGACCGACAAGCAAGCGCGCGCGATCGCCAAGGTCATGGACCTGCCGGCCAAGTGCGCGCGGATCCGCGTCTCGACGAGGACGCCGCGACCGAAGTGGGCGGCGCTCACGTGGCGGCCTGGGCCCGGATGCGAGCCGTTCGCCGCCGACGGCGTCGCGGTGGTGAAGAAGAAGCGACGCGCGGGCCGCCCGGCCCGCTGGCGGTTCGTCACCGCCGGCAGCGCCTTCGAGTGCCCCGGCCTGTACCGCGACGTCCCGCGGCGGGTCGCCAGGGACCTCGGGATCGACTGCCACTAGCCCCGCGTCGGCCGAGGAGCGCGCAAGCTCCCCGACAGGGCCGCGCCCGCCGCGTCGCCGGATCGGGTCAGCGCTCGAGCGGCTCGGCCGAGCCGCGTCCGGCGGCGTGCGTCGTCGCCGCCCGGACCGGGGCCGGCGCCGTGAGGATGCGCGTGCGGCCACCCGGGGGGCAGTCCGGGACCGGGACGGCGTCGGGGCCGTGGCCGCCGCGGCGCGGACCGCGCGGGCGCTTGGGCTCGCGCCGGAAGCGACCGAAGCGGTGCTCGTCGGACTCCGGCGGCGCGCCCTCGGGCTCGTCGGAGGCGCGATACGCCCACCAGACGAGATACAGCATCGCCGCGACGGGGATCTTCAGGATCACCATCAAAAAGAAGATCGGTAAGAAGCCGTCCACTCCGTCCCTCAGGCGGGAGTGTACCCCCGGTCGGCCCATGCCAAAAGCGCCTCGGTGTGCGTCTCGGTGATCCCGATCTCGGATGCGGTCGGGACGAGCAGGGTCGGCACCGAGCGCGCCGCCGCCCACTGGTAGCAGCTGTCGTCGAGCGAGTCGTCGACCCAGGCGAGCGGGCGGTCGCCGGAGTACTCGTCGAGGGCCTCGAGCTTCCAGTGCGCGGTGCCGAACCGGGCCCGGCCGTCGAAATGCAGGCAGGGAAGCTCGCCCGCGAGCCCGAGCAGCAGCGGCAGGTGGTCGTTGGCGCGCTCCTCCCACCCGGTCGCCCAGACCAAGTCGTAGACGTCGGCGAGGCGCAACAGCTGCGGTCCGGCGAGGTCGGAGATGCAGTGCGCCATCCCATCGATCAGGTGAAATCGCCCGCCGATCTCGTCGAGCGGGCCCTTGAACCCGAACAGGCTGATCACGCCGTCGACGTCGACGGCCAGGATCGGTCGCGGTCGCGCGACGGGTTCCTCCTCGGCCATCGTCTCAGCGTAACGATGCCGCCCTGCTATCTTCCGCCGCCGTGCCGAGCACCAACCAGCTGATCAGAAAGGGGCGCAAGCCGTCCCTCAAGAAGACGGCGACGCCGGGCCTCAAGTCGGGCCAGGGCCGCAAGCGCCGGATCGCCGCGCCGCAGCGGCGCGGCGTCTGCACCCGCGTCTACACGGCGACCCCGAAGAAGCCGAACTCGGCGCTTCGCAAGGTCGCCCGCGTGCGGCTGACCAACGGCATGGAGGTCACCTGCTACATCCCCGGTGAGGGACACAACCTTCAGGAGCACTCGGTCGTGCTCGTCCGCGGCGGTCGCGTCAAGGACCTTCCGGGCGTTCGCTACAAGGTGATTCGCGGGACGCTCGACGCCTCGGGCGTCGCCGACCGCAAGCAGTCCCGATCGCTGTACGGCGTCAAGCGATGATCGTGGTCGCGGTCGTCGAACGCGCCGCGCGCGCACGCACGCCGCGGCGCGCGGCGGGAGTCGCCTGAATGGCCCGCCGAGCCCGCGCCGCGGTCCGCCCGATCGAGGCCGACTCCGTCCATCGCAACCGCCTCGTCCAACAGGTGATCAACAAGGTCATGCAGCACGGCCAGAAGGCGACCGCCGAGCGGATCACCTACGACGCGCTCGCGATCGTCGGCGAGCGCAGCGGCCGAGCCCCGGTCGAGGTGCTCGAGGACTCGATCAAGGAGCTCACGCCGGTGCTCGAGGTCCGGTCCCGCCGCGTCGGTGGCGCCACCTACCAGGTGCCGGTCGAGGTGCCCTCCCCCCGCGCGCGCACGCTCGCCGTGCGCTGGCTCGTCGACTTCGCCCGCAACCGCCGCGAGAAGGCGATGTCCGATCGCCTCGCCCACGAGATCCTCGACTCGATCCAGCAGCAGGGCGGCGCCTGGAAGCGCAAGGACGACATCTACCGCATGGCCCAGGCCAACAAGGCCTTCGCGCACTACCGCTGGTAGCCGCCCGGGGGCCCAGGCGCCCAGGCACCCGCCTCGAATTCGACCGCGCCGCGGGTGCCGCGCACCTTCGGCCGCGCCGCCCTCGTCTCGCGCGCCACGCCCCACGCCGGGCCGAATTCCACCGGTGGGCGACGGAATTCGGCCCGGTGCGGGCGAGCGGGCGCACAAGACACGTTCGCCGTGCGCACGAACGGCGCACGGCGTCCCCCGCGGCGCCCTCAGCCCCGCTGACGGGTGCGCCGGCGGCGCGGAACGCCGCGGTGCGGATCGGGTTTCTCGTCGGCAAGCCCGGCGCCGGCGCTCGACTCGTGGCGCGCGGTCGCCTCGTCGGTGCCCCGCGAGTCGTCGGCGCTCGATTCGTGCCCGGCGCTCGATTCGCCGCGATCGCCCCGGTCGCCCCGTGCGCCGCGATCGCCCCGGTCGCGCCCGCCGGGGCGCAGCGCGGCGAGCTGCTGGGGGCTGAGGGTGGCGAGGGCGACGCCGGTGACCGCGAGCGCCAGCGCCGCCGCCATCTCGAGGAAGAAGCCGCCCTGCGGCACCGCCTCGGCGTCGAAGAAGGACTCGCGGGCGTCGTCGAGTGTGCCGACCGCGTTGGCGTCGGGCAGGTCGACGAGCAGGAAGACGAGCAGCGCGACGACCCCGGCGATCGCGACCGCCGTCGCCGCCGGCTTCGAGGCGGCGAGCACGGCGACCGCCAGCGCCCCGATCGCGAACACGGCGATCACCATCAGCGCGTTGCCGTGGCGGCCGGCGCCGCCCTGCGTCCGCAGCACCTCGCCGCCGGGCGGCGTGAAGTCGAAGGTCGTCATCAGCTCGGAGGCGAACAGGCAGATCGCCGCCACCAGGCAGGCGAGTGGCAGCAGGCGGGTGAGGCGGCCGACGTCGGCGCTCACGTTGGCGCCATGGCGGGCGCCGGACGCATGTATGCCGGCAGCAGCAGGCCGCAGACGATGAGCACCGAGCCGGCGGCGATCTGCAGCCAAAAGCCCTGCAGCAGATGCGCCTCGGCGCCCTGGTAGGCGACCGCGGTGGCGCCCTCGTCGAGGCCCCTGGGGGCGTCGACGAGGACCGCGATCGCGATCACCGCGGCCCCGAGCAGGGCCAGCAGGCGCGCCAGGGCGGGGCGCCGCCAGAGCGCCAGGGCCAGGCAGGCGAGGCCCCCGAGCGCGATCGGCAGCATGACCCAGGAGTGGGCGTCGCCGGCGCGCACGCGATCGACCTCCGGCGCCGGAGCGACCACGCCGATGCCGCCCGCGTAGGCGTCGGTGCCGATGCTGATCGCGCGGTAGTCGAGCCACTGCGAGGCCGCCAGCGACGCCAGGGCGACGAGGGCGACGACGCCCACCGCCCGCGCGGGGGTGACGTGGCGAGCGACGAGCCCGTAGGCGCCGCGCACGAGCCTCGCCGGGACGACCAGCGCCGCGCGCAGCAGCCCGCCCAGCTCGACCCCGATCGAGCGGCCCCCCAAACCCGCGGAACGGCGCCTATTCACGCCATCTGCCCGCCCGGGAGAGCCCCATGCCTCTGCTATAGTCATACGTCGCTTGCGGGCCCGTCCGAGCGTGGTCCGTGAGCGGAGATCCCTTCCGTGGAGTTCCGCAGCACATAGGGCGTTCCGGGCTTGCTGGCGATCATGCGCTCGGGCCCGCAAGGGCCTTTTTTATGCGCTGATGACCGCTCTTCGGCCGGTTCGTCTCCTCCTCAGACGGTGCCAGAAACCGTCGTCCAAATTACAGCAACACGACAACAGGGACCTAGATCACACATGCCCCGCTCCTTCCCGCTGGAGAAGACCCGCAACATCGGGATCATGGCGCACATCGACGCCGGTAAGACGACGACGACCGAGCGCATCCTGTTCTACACCGGCCGCACCCACAAGCTGGGCGAGGTCCACGAGGGCGCCGCCGTGATGGACTGGATGGAGCAGGAGCAGGAGCGCGGGATCACGATCACCTCCGCGGCCACCGCCTGCGACTGGGACGGCCACCGGATCAACATCCTCGACACGCCCGGGCACGTCGACTTCACGGTCGAGGTCGAGCGCTCGCTGCGGGTGCTCGACGGCGCGATCGCGCTCTTCGACTCGGTCGCCGGCGTCGAGCCCCAGTCGGAGACCGTCTGGCGCCAGGCCGACAAGTACCACGTGCCGCGGATCGCCTTCATCAACAAGATGGACCGGATCGGCGCCGACTTCGGCCGCGCGGTCGAGACGATGCGCGACCGCCTCGGCGCCAACCCGCTTCCGATCCAGCTTCCGATCGGCGCCGAGGACGGCTTCATCGGCGTCATCGACCTGATCGAGAACAAGGCGCTGGTCTGGAAGGACGAGCTCGGCACCGAGTTCGAATACGAGGAGATCCCCGAGCGCCTCGCCGACGCCACGCTGCAGGCCCGCACTCACCTGATCGAGGCTTGCGCCGACTACGACGACGAGCTGATGGAGATGTACCTCGACGAGCAGGAGGTCCCGCACGAGCGGATCGCTGGGTCGCTGCACCGGGCGACGCTCGACCTCAAGATCACGCCCGTGCTCTGCGGCTCGGCGTTCAAGAACAAGGGCGTGCAGCCACTGCTCGACGCGATCGTCGAGCTGCTGCCCTCGCCGCTCGAGGTCCCGCCGGTGACCGGCTACGAGGCCTCGCGCAAGGGCGGGATCGCCAGCGACGGCGCCGACGGCGACGAGGCGGGCATCCCGATCGAGCGCCACGCCGACGACTCCGAGCCCTTCGCGGCGCTCGCCTTCAAGGTGATGGCCGACCCCTACGTCGGCAAGCTGACCTACTTCCGCGTCTACTCGGGCGAGCTCACCGCCGGCAGCCGGGTGCTCAACGCGACCACCGGCCGCACCGAGCGCATCGGCCGGCTGCTGATGATGCACGCCAATCACCGCGAGGAGATCGAGGAGTGCTACGCGGGCGACATCTGCGCCGGCGTCGGCCTCAAGCAGACGGCGACCGGCGACACCCTCTCGGCCCCCGACGCGCCGGTGCTGCTCGAGACGATCGACTTCCCCGAGCCGGTGATCGCGGTCGCGATCGAGCCGAAGACGAAGGCCGACCAGGAGAAGCTCTCGGCCTCGCTCGGGCGCCTGACCGAGGAGGACCCCACCTTCCAGGTCGAGTCCGACGAGGAGACCGGCCAGACCCTGATCCACGGGATGGGCGAGCTGCACCTCGAGGTGATCGTCGATCGCCTCCTGCGCGAGTTCAACGTCGACGCCAACGTCGGCCGCCCGCAGGTCGCCTACCGCGAGACGATTCGCGACCGGGTCGAGAAGGTCGTCGGCCGCTTCGTGCGCCAGACCGGCGGCCGCGGCCAGTTTGGCCACGTGGTGATCAACGTCGAGCCGGCGCCCGGGGAGGGCTTCGACTTCGACAGCAAGATCAAGGGCGGCGCGATCCCGACCGAGTTCATCCCCGCGGTCGAGCAGGGGATCGAGGAGGCGCTGGGCTCGGGGGTCAAGGCCGGCTACCCGATGGTCGACATCCGGGTCGAGCTGGTCGACGGCTCCTACCACGACGTCGACTCCTCGGAGATGGCGTTCAAGATCGCCGGCTCGATGGCCGTCCAGGAGGCCGCGCGGCGGGCCAAGCCGGTGCTGCTCGAGCCGCTGATGTCGGTCGAGGTGGTGACCCCGGAGGAGTTCCTCGGCGACGTGATCGGCGATCTCTCGCGGCGGCGCGGCAAGGTCCAGGGCCAGGAGCGGCGCGGCAACGCGCTCGCGGTCCACGCCTTCGTGCCGCTCGGAGAGATGTTCGGCTACGCCACCGACGTGCGCTCCTCGACCCAGGGTCGCGCCACCTACACGATGCAATTCGAGCGCTACGAGGAGGTGCCTCAGAGCATCGCCGAGCAGATCGTCGAGAGCACGACTCCCGAGCCCGTGGGCGCGGGAGCATGACGCGGACGGACGCTCGAGGCCCGCGTTTGTAATTCTTCACCGGTTGCGCGCGAACGACCGCGGCCGAATTCGGCCGACGCTCGCGCCTCAGGGCCTCGAACAACTTAGAAAACGAACGAGACGGAAAAGCGAAGGAGCAGCAGAAACGAGATGGCGGATAAGTTCGATCGCAGCAAGCCGCACGTAAACGTCGGCACGATCGGTCA
>WHSW01000082.1 GCA_009379895.1 Solirubrobacterales bacterium | reverse complement strand
GTGTTCGCCGAGATCGCGCGCGGCACCGGCGGGCCGCTGGCGGCCGAGCTCGGAGCGGCCGTGGTCGAGATCGAGTGCGGGGCACCGATCGGAGCCGCGATCGAGCGCCTGCGCCGGCGCGTCGCCGGGGCCGAGGTCGGGGCGCTGGCGGCCGCGATCGAGCGCTCGCAGCTCTACGGCTCGCCGCTCGCCGAGCAGCTTCACCTGCAGGCGACGAGCCTGCGGCGCGAGGCGCGGCGCGGGGTCGAGGACCGCGCCGCGCGCGCCGCGCCAAAGATTCAACTCGTCGTCGCGCTGGTCCTGGTGCCGTCGGTCCTGCTGATGATCCTCGCGGCGATCGTCGCCAACTCCGACGTCCTCTTCGGGCAGCTCTGAGGCTCCCGCGCGGCCGGAGCGCGGATAGACTCGCGCGGGTGAGCGATCAGGCCAGCCCGGCGGCCCTGCGCGGCGGCATCGATCTCGGGGGGACGAAGATCCAGGCGGCGATCTGCACGCCCGCGGGAGCCGTCGTCGGCCAGTCGCGCCGCCAGACGCCGACCACCGGCGGCCCCCCCGACGTCGCCGAGCAGATGATCGGCGCGCTCGGCGAGGCCGCCGACTCCGCCGGCGTCGAGACCGACTCGCTTGCCGGGATCGGCGTCGGCTCGCCCGGCGATGCCGACGAGGAGACCGGGGACGTCTCCGACGCCCGCAACCTGCCGAGCTGGGACGGCAGCTTCGCGCTCGGCTCGCGACTCTCCCAGGCCCTGGGCGCGCCGGTGCGAGTCGGCAACGACGTCGACGTCGCCACCAACGCCGAGTTCGTGTTCGGCGCCGGGCGCCCGTACGGCTCGCTGCTCGGCGTCTTCTGGGGCACCGGGGTCGGCGGCGGGCTGATCCTCGACGGCAAGCGCTGGCTCGGGCGCGGGGCGGCGGGTGAGATCGGCCACATGGTGGTCAGGCGCGGAGGCGCGCGCTGCCCGTGCGGGCGTCGGGGCTGCATGGAGGCCTACGCCGGGCGGATGGCGATGGAGGCCAAGGCGCGCCGCGAGCACGAGGGCGTGCGCACCACCGACCTCTTCGAGCTGATGCGAAAGCACGGCCACGATCGGCTCACCTCGAGCATCTGGGAACGTGCTCTCAAACACCACGACCCGCTGGCCGACGAGCTGATCGATGGGGCCGTCAAGGCGCTCGGGGCGGGGATCGCCTCGGCCGTCAACCTGCTCGACGTCGAGGCGGTGATCATCGGCGGGGGCCTCGGCGTGCGCCTCGGCGAGCCCTACGTGAAGCGGATCCGCGAGCGCATGGGCAAGCACCTGTTCGTCGCCGACAATCCGCCCGACGTCAAGGTCGCCGAGCTCGGCGACCTGGGCGGCGCGATCGGGGCCTCGCTGCTGTTCGCCGACGACGCGGGCGGAGGCTAGCCGGCGGACCGCTCGTCTCGAGCCGGCGGACCGCTCGTCTCGACGCGCTGCCGACTCCGCGCCCGCTCTCGACGCGCGTCGGGCGAGTTGCGCCACCGTGGGGCGCGTAACTCGCCCGGCGTGACGACAGCCGGTGCCGCGCGAGGGGCCGATCAGGGCGATGCGGCCATCGCAGCCGTCGAAGAAGCGCGCGATCAGTCGCCGACCGGAACGACACCTGCGGCTTCGACCATGAGGATTGCGGTTCGATTGGGCGCGCGCGTGCGGTGCTCGACGCCCTTGGGGACCGTGTAGCCCTGGTGATGATCGAGGGTCACGGTGTCGCGGCCTCGGAGGTCGATGAGCAGTCGGCCGTCGAGCACGAGGAAGAACTCGTCCTGGTCATCGTGCTTGTGCCAGTGAAAGTCGCCTTCGATGATCCCGAGGCGTACGACGGCGTCGTTGACGGTGGTCAGCGTCTGGTTGAACCACGGCTCGTGCGCGGCGATCTCGGCCGGCAGGTCGATGAGGGTGAGGCTGCCGTACTTGTCGTCCAGATGGATGTCATAGTCGTGCTGGTCGGGACTCATGTGAGCATCCCTCCTTGGGTCGATGGTGGTCGGTGTGTGAGCCTGGAACCCGATCGGCGGCCTACCGCCGATCGCGGCCGGCAGCCGGTGCCAAGCGGCAGCCGATGCCATACGTACAGGTCGCTGACAAGATCTGCGTCATGCCTACCTTCTCCGGGCACGATGGAACCGAGCTCGCCTACCACCTGCGCGGGGACGGCGCTCCGGTCGTCTGCCTGCCGGGCGGCCCGATGCAGGACTCCGCTTACCTCGGCGAGCTCGGCGGCCTGTCGGCGCATCGGCAGTTGATCATGGTCGACCCTCGGGGCACCGGCCAGTCCGCGATCCCGGCGGACGTCGCGTCCTACCGCTGTGACCGACTTGTCGATGATCTCGAGGCTCTGCGCGAGCACCTTGGTCTTGACCGCCTGGACCTGCTCGCGCACTGCGCCGGCGGGAACCTCGCGGCGCTGTATGTGGCCCGGCACCCAGAACGCGTCAGCAACCTCACTCTGATCACCCCGAGCACCATGGCCGTCGGCATCGCGGCCACCGGGGAGGCCCGGCTTAAGATCGCGCGGCTCCGCAGGGACGAGCCCTGGTTCGAAAGGGCCTTCGCAGCACTGCAGGCGATCGTGGCCGGCAACGCCACCGATGACGACTGGAAGGCCATCGACCCCTTCTTCTACGGCCGATGGGATGCGGCGGCACAAGCCCACCAGGCGGCCCAGGACGGCCATCGAAACGAGGCAGCCGCAGCCGCCTTCGGCGCCGAGGGAGCCTTCGACTCGGATGCGACTCGCGCGGCACTCGCCGCGTTCGACGTCCCGGTGCTGCTGCTTGCCGGAGAGGTCGACCTGAACACGATTCCGAGCGTTGTGGCCGAGTTCGCCGAGCTGCTCCCGAACGCCGAGCTCGTCGTTCAACCAGGGGCAGGCCACTTTCCGTGGCTCGATGATGCCGACCGCTTCGTGGCCACGACCGCGGCATTCCTGGGTAAACGGCCGGCTGGTGACGGGCGACGGTCCAAGCAGTGACCCCGGCGGGGCGGCGAGGGGCAGATGAGCCGGCCGATTCGAGTTGCGTTCACCCGCCACGCGGAGTGGCGAGCCGAGGAGCGCGGCGTGAGCGCCCAGGCCGCCGCCGACCTCGTGCTCGATGAGCATCGACGGCGGCCGCGCAATCCCGGGACCGCCGACTCGAGGGTCAGCGGGAGAGGGGTCGGCGTCGCCTATGACTGGCCCGCCTCGGGCGACGCAACGCTCGCAGTGATCGTCACGGTGTGGCGGGAGTAGGCTGAGAGACGGTGAAGCCTGACAGCTACTACACGCCCGACGGCGACATCGCCTACCTGCGTGTTCGCGACCCTGAGGGGGCCGTCAGCTCGCGCGAGGAGCCCTGGGGACTGCGCGACTACGACGAGCGCGGCGAGCTGGTCGGGATCGAGGTCTGGGCGGCCTCGGAGCGTCTGCCACGCGAGGTCGTTGACGCGCTACCGCGCCTGGAGGGCCGCGGGCTCACGTTCGAGCGCCAGCCGGCGTAGCGCCACGCCGTTGGCCGGACTCGATCGAGCACGGAAACCAGGAGCTACGCGCTGGAGGCAATCGCCGAGGCCGGCGGGCCAAGGCCTTTGCGGATGCACCGGCCGCTACGAGCGAAGCTCGAAGATGCGGCCTACAGACCCAGCTTGTGCTTGAACGTCACCAACGAAAGTAGTTATGAAGCGGGAGCCATAGACCCGGTAAGGGTAGTCGCGCCGACGGCTCGTCATGAGGAGCGCGAGGTTCGTCGGCATCGCCCGATAGTTGCCTGATCCTCTCTACCGTCGCCGCAGTCGGCTCCTCGGGTCGCGGCCCCCCAGTTGGCATCTCGGGTCGCTTCTGCATCGTGCCTCCTTACGCCCGGGCCACCACCAAAGTACCCCCTTGGCCGCGCCGAATCCACCCATGACCCCTCACGGATGTGCTTAGACGCGGTCTCCGCCCGAAGGCATGGCCGAGGAGCGCTCGATGTTGCCGTGCGTAGGCGCGCGCAAGTGGTTCGGGCGAGCGCGGAGGACGCGGCCGGAGCTACTTCTCCGGCATCCAGGGCCGGCGCCAGCCGCCGCTGCCGGTGAGCAGGTTGCTCGCGGACTCCGGGCCCCAGCTGCCCGGCTCATAGGTCTCGACCGCGGGCGGGTCGTCGAGCAGGGGCTGGACGATCCGCCAGGTCTCCTCGATCGCGCTCTGGTTCGGGAACAGGTCGCGCCGGCCCTCGAGCGCGTCGCCCAGCAGGCGCTCGTAGGGCCCCGGCTGGTCTCCCATCTGCTGCTCGAAGAGCAGGTCGAGGTGGACGCGGTGCAGGGCGTCGGCGCCCGACTGCTTGGCGATCAGGCAGAGCTCGGCGCCCGGTTCGGGCTTGATTCGCATGATCAGCTCGTTGGGGTCGGGCACCATCCGGCCGCCGAGCCCGAGCGGCGGCGGCTGCTTGAAGACGACGCGCACCTCGGTCGCATCGACGGGCATCTCCTTGCCGGCCCGGATGAAGAACGGGACGTCGGCCCAGCGCCAGTTGTCGATCGCGAGCCGCAGGGCGACGAAGGTCTCGGTCTCGGAGTCGGCCGCGACCCCCTTGACCTTCCGGTAGCCGGCGTACTGGCCGCGCACGTAGCGGCCCGGATCGGCGCTCGGCATGGCGCGAAAGAGGTCGGTCTTCGCGTCGCGGATCGGGTCCGGGTTGGCGGGCCCGGCCGAGGGGGGCTCCATCGCGACCAGGCCGAGCACCTGGAGCAGGTGGTTCTGGACCACGTCGCGCAGCGCCCCGACCGGGTCGTAGAAGCCGCCGCGATCGGAGACCCCGAAGTCCTCGGCGAGCGTGATCTGCACCGAGTCGACGTAGCGGCGGTTCCAAACCGGCTCGAGGATCGCGTTGGCGAAGCGCAGGTAGGCGATGTCCATCACCGGCTCCTTGCCGAGGAAGTGATCGATGCGCATGATCTGGTCCTCGTCGAGCACCTCGCGGAGCTGGCGGTTGAGCTCGCGCGCGGACTCGAGGTCGTGCCCGAACGGCTTCTCGATCACGACCCGGCCGCTGTCGACGAGGCCGGCGGCGCCGAGGCGATGGACGACGTCGTTGAACAGCGAGGGGGGGATCTCGAGATAGAAGACCGGCGTGCTGCAGTCGCCGAGCTCCTTCGCGATCCGCGCGTAGGTCCCGTCGTCGTCGAACTCCCCGCGGATGTAGTCGAGCCGCTTCTCGAGGCGCTCGATCACCGCGTCATCGGGGTTCTCGACGGTCGCCTCGATCGACTCGCGGGCACGGCGGTCGAGCTGCTCCTGGGTCCAGTGGTTGCGCGCCACGCCGAGGATCCGGAAGCGGAGCTCGCCGCGGGCCTCGAGCCGGTAGAGCGCCTGGAAGGTCATCTTCTTGGCTAGGTCGCCGGTGATCCCGAAGATCACCAGGGTGTCGCAGCGCTCGGTCACCGACCGCGCAGCCTATTGACCGCGGCCGTACTCGGCGTCCGCGGCGGCGCCGGGCGGCGTGATCGCCATCCGCTGCACGGAGTCGCCGCGCCCGATGTAGGCCTCCGACACCATCGCCGCCGGGAAGAGGCCGTGCTGGACGACCCCGGGCACCGCGGCGAGCCGCTCGGCGAGCTCGGCCGGGTCGCCGACCTCGCCGGTGTAGTCGGCGATCACGCCGCCGTCGGGGCTCGGGGGCGCGTCGCGGACCTCGACCGGCCCGAGCTCGCGCAGGGTCGCCGCGAGCCCGAAGCGGTGCAGCTCGAGCGGCACCGGCGCGGCGAGCCGCTCGGTGGGCTTGCTCGAGTCGGCGATCACGACGAAGCGCTCGGCGGCCCCGGCGACGATCTTCTCGCGGGTGTGGGCCGCGCCCCCTCCCTTGACCAGCCAGCCGTCGGCGGCGATCTGGTCGGCGCCGTCGATCGCGAGGTCGAGGAGGTCGAGCCGGTCGAACGCCTCGACCTCGATGCCGAGCTTGCGCGCGGCGTCCTCGGTTCGCGGCGAGGTCGACACGCAGCGCACGGCGACCCCGCGCGCCGCGATCGCGGGCAGCAGGTGGGCGACGGTCGAGCCGGTGCCGAGCCCGAGCACCATGCCCTCGGCGGCGAGCTGCGCCGCGGCCTCGGCCGCCAGGCGCTTCTCGTTGTCGAGGTCGTGGCCGGCTTCCATCGCGCCGGAATCTATCCATCGGTCGGGATCGGGGGCGGGCGGATCGCGGCCGAAGGCGAGAGGTGATTAGATCGAGGCAATGGCGGCGACCACGCAGCCTCGCGTCGAGATCGACCAGCTCGCGATCAACACGATCCGCACGCTCTCGATCGACGCGATCCAGAAGGCGAACTCGGGGCATCCGGGCACCCCGATGGCGCTCGCGCCGGTCGCCTACACGCTGTGGCAGAAGTTCCTGCGCTTCGACCCCTCGGAGCCGATCTGGCCCAATCGCGACCGCTTCGTGCTCTCCAACGGGCACGCCTCGATGCTGCTCTACTCGCTGCTCTTCCTGGCCGGAGTGCGCGCGGTGGATCCCGACTACGAGGTGCTCGGGCGCGAGTCGGTCACCCTCGAGGACATCGAGTCCTTCCGCCAGCTCGACTCGAAGGCCCCCGGCCACCCCGAGTACCGCTGGACGTCGGGGGTCGAGACGACCACCGGCCCGCTCGGCCAGGGGATCGCGACCTCGGTTGGGATGGCGATCGCGAGCAAGTGGCAGGCGGCCACCTTCAACCGGCCCGGCTTCGAGCTCTTCGACTTCGACGTCTACGCGCTGGCCGGCGACGGCTGCATGATGGAAGGGATCTCGTCGGAGGCGGCGTCGTTGGCCGGTCACCAACAGCTGGCCAACCTCTGCTGGATCTACGACAACAACCACATCACGATCGACGGCCGGACCGAGATCGCCTACCAGGACGACGTCGCCGCCCGCTTCATGGGCTACGGGTGGAACGTGACCCGGGTCGGGGACGCCAACGACCTGGTCCTGCTCGACCGCGCCTTCGAGACCTTCCGCGCGACCGAGGACCGGCCGACGCTGATCATCGTCGACAGCCACATCGGCTACGGCTCGCCGCACAAGGTCGACACCGCGGCCGCGCACGGCGAGCCGCTCGGCGAGGAGGAGGTGCGCGAGACCAAGCGCAGCTACGGCTGGCCCGAGGACGCGCAGTTCCTCGTCCCCGACGGCGTCCGGGCGCACTTCGACGAGGGGATCGGCGAGCGCGGGATGCGCCTGCGCGAGGAGTGGGAGACGGTCTTCGAGAGCTATCACCGCGAGCACGAGAC
The DNA here is from genome assembly GCA_009379895.1 of Solirubrobacterales bacterium. GTDB lineage: Bacteria > Actinomycetota > Thermoleophilia > Solirubrobacterales > 70-9 > WHSW01. The sequence continues at coordinate 9,297 of WHSW01000082.1, read as the reverse complement.
GCTCGCCCATCAGATCGAGGCGATGCAGCGGCGCGAGCTTCCCGAGGGCTGGGACCGCGACATCCCCAGCTTCGACGCGGACGCCAAGGGGATCGCCACCCGCAAGGCCTCGAACAAGGTCCAGAACGCGATCGCCGCCCGGGTGCCGTGGTACGTCTCCGGCTCGGCCGACCTCACCGACTCGACCTCGGTGCGCCTCGACTTCGACGGCGCCGTCGACCTGCAGCCCGCGGCGCGCGCCGGGCGCCAGCTTCACTTCGGGATCCGCGAGCACGAGGCCGCCGCATCGTCGAACGGCCTCTCGCTCTCCAAGCTGCGGCCCTCGTGGTCGACCTACCTCACCTTCTCCGACTACGCGCGGCCCGCGATCCGGCTCTCGGCGCTCATGGAGCTGCCGGTGATCCACATCTTCACCCACGACTCGATCGGCCTAGGCGAGGACGGCCCGACCCATCAGCCGGTCGAGCAGCTCGCCTCGCTGCGCGCGATCCCGGGCCTGAACGTGATCCGGCCCTGCGACGCCAACGAGGTCGCCGAGGCCTGGCGGCTGACCTTCGAGCAGGACCATCAGCCGGTGGCGCTGGTGCTCACCCGCCAGAACGTGCCGGTGCTCGACCGCGCACGCTACGCGCCGGCCGACGGGCTGCGCCGTGGCGGCTACGTGCTCGCCGACGCCGAGGGCGGCGACCCGGAGGTGATCCTGATCGCGACCGGCAGCGAGGTCGCGCTCGCGGTCGAGGCCTACGAGCAGCTCGGCACCGAGGGGGTGCGCGCGCGGGTCGTCAGCCTGCCCTCGTTCTACCTCTTCGACCAGCAGCCCGAGGATTACCGCGAGAGCGTCCTGCCCACCGCGGTCACCGCGCGGGTCTCGGTCGAGGAGGCGTCGACGCTCGGCTGGGATCGCTACGTCGGGCCCCAGGGCAAGATGATCGGAATGCACACCTTCGGCTCCTCGGCGCCGCTGCGCGACGTGCTCACCGAGTTCGGCTTCACCCCCGAGCGGGTGGTCCAGACGGCGCGCGAGGTGCTCGGCCGAAGCGAGGAAGGAGGGCCATGAGCAAGCCCACCCACGAGCTCCACGACCTCGGCCAGAGCCTGTGGCTCGACAACATCACCCGCGACATGCTCGACGACGGGACCCTGGCCGGCTACATCGACGAGCTCTCGGTCACCGGGCTGACCTCGAACCCGACGATCTTCGACAAGGCGATCGGCGACGGCGAGGACTACGACGAGCAGATCGCCGAGCTGCGCGAGCGCGGGCTCGAGGGCGACGACCTGTTCTTTGAGCTCGCGATCACCGACCTGCGTCGCGCGGCGAAGCTGTTCGAGCCGGTCAACGAGCGCACCGCCGGCGTCGACGGCTACGTCTCGCTCGAGGTCTCGCCCCTGCTCGCCGACGAGGCCGAGGCGACGATCGCCCAGGTCCGCGAGCTGCACGCGAAGGCCGACTGCAACGTGTTCATCAAGATCCCGGGGACGAAGTCGGGCCAGCGCGCGATCGAGGAGTCGATCTTCGCCGGGATCCCGATCAACGTGACGCTGCTCTTCTCGACCGACCAGTACGTCGGCGCGGCGGAGGCCTACATGCGCGGGATCGAGCGGCGGATCGAGGCCGGCCTCGATCCGGTCGTGCACTCGGTCGCCTCGCTGTTCATCAGCCGCTGGGACGTGGCGGTCGCCGACGCGGCCCCCGCCGAGCTGCGCAACCGGCTCGGGATCGCGGTCGGCAAGCGCACCTACCGCGCCTACCGCGAGCTGCTCGACTCGCCCCGCAGCCAGCGCCTGGCCAACGAGGGCGCCCGACCGCAGCGGCTGCTCTGGGCGAGCACCGGGACCAAGGACCCCGACGCCTCCGACACCCTCTACATCGAGGCGTTCGCCGCCCCGCTGACGATCAACACGATGCCCGACAAGACCCTGCACGCGTTCGCCGATCACGGCGAGGTCGGCGAGTCGATGTCCCCCGACGGCGGCGACGCCGAGGAGACGCTGGCGGCGTTCGCCAAGGCGGGCATCGACACCGACGAGCTCGCCGAGCGCCTGCAGGACGAGGGCGCCGAGGCGTTCGTGAAGTCCTGGCGCGAGCTGCTGGCGACGATCGCCGAGCAGCGCCAAGCGGTCGCCTGAGCCCCGGCGCCCCGGCGCGAGCGCGGCCCGACGACACCCCCGGCGAGCGCCCGTCCGCGCCCGCGCGTAGTCTCGCGCCCTCGGCACGCCGCGAGGACGCGGGTGTGAGGGAGAAAGAGCGCGATGCTGAGACCGGGGAGATGGGTACACCACGAGGGGCTCGGGCGCCCGACGGCGCTGCGCACCGTCTCCTCCAACCTCCCCGAGCGGCTCGATCGGCTGCCCTGGAGCCGCTGGCACTGGCTCGTCGTCCTCGGCCTCGGGATCACCTGGGTCCTCGACGGCCTCTCGGTGACGATCATCGGTGCGATCGGCCCGCGGCTCGAGCACGGCGACACGCTCGGACTCTCGGTCTCGGACGTCGCCTCGCTGGGCTCGATCTACATCGGCGGGGCCGTTGTCGGCGCGCTCGGGTTCGGCTGGCTCACCGACCGGATCGGGCGCAAGCGCCTGTTCCTGGTCACCCTCGGCGTCTACATCGTCGGCACGGTGCTCAGCGGGCTGGCGTGGGACTTCTGGAGCCTGGCGGTGTTTCGGCTGATCACCGGGATGGGGATCGGGGGCGAGTACTCGGCGATCAACTCGGCGATCGACGAGCTGATCCCGGCCCGGGTGCGCGGCCGCGTCGACCTGACCATCAACGGCAGCTACTGGATCGGCGCCGCGGTGGGCGCGCTCGCCTCGCTGCTGCTCCTCGACACCGCGATCTTCGGGGTCGACCTCGGCTGGCGCCTCGCCTTCCTACTCGGCGCGCTGCTCGCCTTCGTGATCCTCTTCGTTCGCGCGCGGATCCCCGAGAGCCCGCGCTGGCTGCTGATCCACGGCCGCGAGCGCGAGGCGGCGGACGTCGTCACGGGGATCGAGGCTCAGGTGATCGAGTCGACCGATCTCGAGCGGCTCCCCGAGCCGCGGGGCGAGGTGCTGATCCAGCAGCGCGACCACACGCCCCTGCGCGAGGTCCTGCAGACGATGTTCGTCACCTACCGGCGGCGGACGCTGCTCGGCTTCTCGATGATGGTCTCGCAGGCGTTCTTCTACAACGCGATCTTCTTCACCTACGGCCTCGTGCTGACCGAGTTCTTCGACGTCTCGAGCTCCAAGGTCGGCCTCTATCTGGTCCCGTTCGCGATCGGGAACTTCCTCGGCCCGCTGCTCTTGGGGCGGCTGTTCGACAGCGTCGGGCGGCGGCCGATGATCGCCGGCACCTACGCCCTCTCGGCGATCGCGCTGCTGGTCACCGGCGTGCTCTTCAAGTCCGGTGACCTGACGGCCACGACCCAGACGCTGTGCTGGATGGTCGCCTTCTTCTTCGCCTCGGCGGCCGCCAGCTCGGCCTACCTGACCGTGAGCGAGATCTTCCCGATCGAGACGCGCGGTCTCGCGATCGCGGTCTTCTACGCGCTCGGCACCGCGGTCGGCGGGATCAGCGGTCCGCTGCTCTTCGGGCATCTGATCGAGAGCGGGAGCGCCGACAACGTCTTCATCGGCTATGCGATCGGGGCCGGCCTGATGCTGGTCGCGGCGGCGATCGCGGCGGTGATCGCCGTGCCCGCCGAGCGGCGCTCGCTCGAGGCGGTGGCCACGCCGCTGTCGGCGGTCGATCCGGACGAGCCCGGGTCTGGCGAACCGAGGCCGTGAGGAGCGCCGACGGACGGCACGCCGATCGGCCGGCGCGCTGATAGGTTGCGCGCCGATGCCGCACGGATTTCAGGGCAAGCTCTTCATCCTCGCCTTCGACCACCGGGGCTCGTTTCAGAAGAAGTGGTTCGGGATCGAGGGTGAGCCGAGCGCCGAGGACGCGCTGCGGATCGCCGACGGCAAGGAGCTGATCTTCGAGGGCCTCGAGCAGGCCGTCGCCCGCGGCGCCGAGGCCGCCACCGCCGGCGGGCTGGTCGACGAGCAGTTCGGCGCCCCGAAGGAGATTCCGAGGCGGATCGAGGACGCGGGGATGAAGCTCGCGATGCCGGTCGAGCGCAGCGGGCAGGAGGAGTTCGACTTCGAGTACGACGAGCGCTTCGGCGAGCACATCGAGCGCTTCGACCCCGACTTCGTCAAGGTCCTGGTGCGCTACAACCCCGACGGCGATGGCGAGCTCAACGCCCGCCAGACGGCCCGGCTGCTCGAGCTCTCGGATTGGCTGTCCGCCCGCGGGCGAAAGTTCCTGTTCGAGCTGCTGGTCCCCGCGACCGACGCGCAGCTCGCGTCGGTCGACGGCGACGGCGGCCGCTATGACGCCGAGCTGCGCCCGGCGCTCATGGTCCGCACGATCGCCGAGCTGCAGGGCGCCGGCATCGAGGCGGACGTCTGGAAGATCGAGGGGCTCGACCGGCGCGAGGACTGCGAGCGCGTGGTCGCTCAGAGCCGAGCCGGGGGGCGCGACGAGGTCGTCTGCGTGCTGCTCGGCCGGGGCGCGGACCGCGACCAGGTGGAGCGCTGGATCGCGACCGCCGCCGGGGTCGACGGGTTCGTCGGGTTCGCGATCGGGCGCTCGATCTGGGGCGACCCGCTGGCCGGGTATCTGGCGTCGGACCTCGACCGAGAGCAGGCAAGGCGCGAGATCGCCGACCGCTACCTCAACTTCCTCGCGGTCTACGAGCGCGCCGCGGCCGCGTAGGGCGATGCGGGTCGCGGAGCGACGGTCATGGGGCGGATCGGGCGCGCGCCGGGTGGCGAGCAGGTGGCTGGCGTCGATGCTCGTCGCGACGGCGGGAGCGCTGATCGCCCTCACCGCCCCGGCCGCGGGCGACGACCGACCGCCCAAGGCAGGCGGCGGGGCGCAGGGCTCGAAGCCCGCGGCTCCCGGAAAGTACGTCGGCGAGATCGACGGCAACGAGGTCAAGCTCAAGGTCAACCGCGCCGGCCGCTTCATGGATGGATGGGTCGGTCGGCTGCGGCTCAAGTGCGGCGGCTATCCGGGCCTACCGACGTACCCGACGGTCGCGATGGACTTCCCGCGGACGAGGATCGGCGACGACGGGCGGTTGCGCCGCACCTGGCACGGGAACGGCGGCGGCGACGAGGCCGACGACTTCACGATGAAGATGGAGGTCAGGTTCGCCGGCAAGCGAGCGCGCAAGGGCCACGTGTCCTACGCGGGCCCGGGCCGGTGCTTCGGCTCCGCGGACTGGACGGCGCGCCTCAAGCGCTGAGCGGCCCCGCCCGTGAGGCCCGCCGTCGGTCTGCTGGTTGCTGCGTCGAAACCGGGGTCAGCCCGATTCGCCGACCGCCGCGCGGTCAGTGAGCACCAGCGCCCGCTCGCGCTCGACCCGCCCGCCGGGGATCGACGGGTCGCCCTCGCGCAGGCGCGCGAGCGCGTCGCGCGCCTTCTCGCCGAGGACCAGCCAGACGATCTGTCGGGCCGCGGCGAGCGCGGGGTAGGTGAGCGTCATCCGGCGCCGGCCCTGATACTCGCCGGCGGTCATCGCGACCAGGCGGTCGGTGACCTCGCAGACAGCGTCGCCGGGGACGAGCGAGGCGGCGTGGCCGTCGGGGCCGAGGCCGAGGTGGACGAGGTCGAGGCGATCCGGAAGCAGCGCCTCGTACTGCGTCGCCGCCGCGTCGAGGTCGGGCTCGGTGACCGGCATCGGGTGCGCGGCGCGAAACCGGTCCAGCGGCAGGCTCGCCTCGGCGTGCGTCCAGTTGCGGTCCGGGTCGCCCTCGGGCGCGACGCGCTCGTCGACCTGGAAGAGCTCGGTCTGCGCGAGCGGCACCTCGGCCTCCGCGGTGAGCCGCTCGAACATCGGCCAGGGGGAGTGCCCGCCGCTGATCGCCAGCGTGAAGCGCCCGCGCTCGCCGACCGCGGCACGGGCGCGCTCGGCGATCAGCTCGGCGCCGCGCCGCGCCGCGCCGACCGCGTCGCGCGGTGAGCCGAGCAGCGCGCCCGCCTCGGTCAGCTCGTCGCTTTGCCGCCGGTAGTGGTCGATCGCCGCCGGGCCGGTCAGGGCCTCGATCCGGCGCACGTTGGCGGCGCTCGAGCCCTCGGAGACGATCGCGAAGATGCCGACCTCGGCCGTGTTGGCCACGTGCGTGCCGCCGCACAGCTCGCGCGAGACCTCCTCGACCTCGACCACGCGGACCCAGTCGCCGTACTTCTCGCCGAACAGCGCCATCGCGCCCATCGCCTCGGCCTCGGCGCGCTCCATCTGCAGCGCCCGCGTCGGCCGGCTCGCCTTGACCCAGTCATTGACCCGGTCCTCGACCGCGCGCAGCTCCTCGTCGGAGAGCGGCGCGCCGTGGGTGAAGTCGAAGCGCAGCTTGTCGGGGCGCACCGCCGACCCGGCCTGGCGCACGTGGGTGCCGAGCCGCTCGCGCAGCGCCGCGTGCAGGAGGTGGGTGGCGGTGTGGTTGCGCATCGTCGCGTGGCGCGCCTCGTGATCGACGGTCGCCGTCACGCGCTCGCCCGCCGCGGGTTGCCCGCCGCCGGTTGCAAGCCTCACCGCCTGGTCGTCGCCGACGCGGTAGACGTCCTCGACCCGCGCCCGGGCGCCGTCCCACTCGACCACACCCGAGTCGGCGACCTGGCCGCCGCCCTCGGCGTAGAACGGGCTCTCCTCGAGCTTGACCAGCAGCTCGCCGTCGTCGCCCAGCGGCTCGGCGGCGGCGACGCTCGTCTGCGCGCGCAGCTCCTCATAGCCGACGAAGGTCGTCTCGGGGGCCTCCGAGACGAACGAGATCACGGCCGCGTGGCGGTCGTCGCGCTGTGCCCCCGAGCCGACCCGGGCGCGCTCGCGCTGCTGCTCCATCAGCGCCTCGAAGCCCTCGTCGTCGACGGCGAGCCCCTGCTCGGCGAGCAGCTCGCGGGTCAGGTCGTAGGGAAAGCCGTAGGTGTCGTGGAGGCGAAACGCATCCTCGGCGTCGATCCACGAGGTGCTCGACCGCTTCGCGTCGGCGACGATCCGCTCGAGCAGCTCGGTGCCGCGGTCGAGCGTGCGGCCGAAGCTCTCCTCCTCCTGGCCGACCCAGCGCAGCACCGTCCCGTACTCGGACGCCAGGTGCGGGTAGGCGCCGGACATGAGCTCGATCGCGAGCGCGGCGAACCGCCCCAGGTACGGCGGCTCGAGCCCCAGGGCCCTGCCCTGCTGGATCGCGCGCCGCATGATCCGGCGCAGGACGTAGCCGCGGTCCTCGTTCGAGGGCACCACCCCGTCGGCGATCAGGTTGACCGCGCCGCGGCTGTGGTCGGCGAGGATCCGCATCGCGCGGGTCACCCGCTCCTCGGAGCCGTACTCCGCTCCCGAGAGCTCCTCGGCGAGCTCGATCAGGGGCGCGAAGCCGTCGGTGTCGAAGACCGAGTCGACGCCCTGCTGGATCACGGCCATGCGCTCGAGCCCGAGCCCGGTGTCGATGTTGCGCTGTGGCAGCTCGCTGATCGAGCCGTCGGCGTGCAGCAGGTACTGGGTGAAGACGTGGTTCCAGTACTCGAGGAAGCGGTCGGTGTCGTCGCCCGGGCGCTCGTCGTCGGGGCCGAACTCGGAGCCGCGGTCGATGTACATCTCCGAGCAGGGCCCGCACGGCCCGCTCTCGCCCCCCTGCCAGAAGTTCTCCGAGCGCCCCAGGCGCACGATGCGCTCCTCGGGGACGCCGATCTCGCGCCAGATCTCGATCGCCTCGGTGTCGGGACCGAGGCCGAGCTCCTCGTCGCCGGCGAACACGGTGACCCAGATCAGCTCCGGGTCGAAGCCGAAGCCCTCGAGCGACAGCTCCCAGCCGTAGCGCATCGACTCGGCCTTGAAGTAGTCGCCGAAGCTGAAGTTGCCGAGCATTTCGAAGAAGGTCAGATGGCGCTTGGTGGTGCCGACCACGTCGATGTCGACGGTGCGAAAGGTGCGCTGGCAGGAGGCCAGGCGGCGCTTGGGCGGCTCCTCGCGGCCCTCGAAGTAGGGCTTGAACGGCTGCATCCCGGCGACCGTGAGCAGGGTCGAGGTGTCGTCGGGCGACGGGACCAGCGAGGCCGACGCCACGCGCAGGTGCCCGCGCTGCTCGAAGTAGCGCAGGAAGGTCTCGCGGATCTCGTCGGTCCTCATCGGAAAGTCAGTCTAGGTAGCGGGCGACGCGGCCTGCGGCGGCGGTCCCGTCAGGCGATCGTCGCGCGGCCGACGACCAGATCGCCGTCCATCAGGCACGCGGTCTGGCCCGGGGCGACGCCGTAGGCGGGCTCGGCGAGCTCGAGGTCGAGCTCGGGGTGCTCCCCGGCGGGCACCCTGTCGACGGCGCAGCCCAGTGGTGGCGAGTGGTAGCGAAGCCGCACCCGGTCGATCCGGCCGCCGGGACGGTGCAGGGTCGCCTCGCGCACCCGTACCCGGGTGGTCGCCAGCTGCTCGCGATCGCCGACCACGACCCGGTTCGTGCGCGCGTCGGTGGCGAGCACGTAGAGCGGCTCCGGGGCTCCGAGGCCGATCCCCCGGCGCTGGCCGACGGTGAACTCGTGCTGGCCCCGGTGCTGGCCGAGACGGCGACCGTCGCGGTCGACGATCTCCCCCGGGCGCTCGCCGAGACCGCCGTGGCGGGCGAGGAAGCCGCGCTTGCCCTCGCCGGCGAGGAAGCAGAGGTCCTGGCTCTCGGCCTTGCCGGCGACCGAGAGCCCGGCGTCGGTGGCGATCCGGCGGACCTCGGGCTTGGTCAGCTCGGCGAGCGGGAAGCGAAGCCGCGCCAGCGAGGCGGGGCGCAGGCCCGAGAGCATGTAGGTCTGGTCCTTGGCGGGGTCGGCGGCGACGCTGAGCAGCGGGCCGGCGCCGTCGTCGGCGAGGCGCGCGTAGTGACCGGTGGCGAGCGCCGAGCAGCCGAGCCTACGCGCGAGGTCGATCATCGCGTCGATGCGCAGCTCGCCGTTGCAGATCACGCACGGGTTGGGGGTCGCGCCGGCCCGATACCCGGCGACGAAGGCGTCGACCACCCCCGCCCGAAAGGCGCGCTCGAGGTCGAGGGTCAGGTGCGCGATCCCGAGTGAGTGGGCGAGTTCGCGGGCGCCGAGCACCGCGAGCGGCGAGCAGCAGCTCTTGCTCGCGTCGGTGCGCCGGTCGGCCCACAGCTTGAGCGTCACGGCGACCACCTCGGCCCCGCGCTCGCGCTCGCGCAGCGCCGCCACCGCCGAGTCGACCCCGCCGCTGACCGCGACCAGCACGCGCTCGACACCGTCGGCCGGGGGCGCGGCCAGCGCCCGGTCCGAGC
>WHSW01000081.1 GCA_009379895.1 Solirubrobacterales bacterium | reverse complement strand
GCCCGCGAAGCAGGCTGAGGGCGAAGATCGCGATCGCGACCAGGGCGACGGAGGCGCCCGCCGCAAGGTCGACGTAGTAGCTCAGATACAGGCCGCCCACCCCGGCGGCGACGGCGAGGGCGGCGGCGACGGCGAGCGCCGGGGCGAGCCGGTGGGTGAGCCGCAGCGCGGCCGCCCCCGGCGCGATCACCAGCGCCACGACCAGCAGGTTGCCGAGCGCCTGGACCGCGATCAGCGTCGTCAGCGCCAGCAGCACCAGCAGCGCGAGCTCGATCCGGCCGGGCCGGACCCCGAGGCTGGAGGCCGAGACCGCGTCGAAGCCGGCCACCGCGAGCGGCCGGTGCAGGGCTCGCAGCGCGACCAGGACCACGACGGTGAGCGCCGCCGAGGCGATCAGGTCGCCGTCGTCGACGCCGAGCGGGTCGCCGAACAGCAGCTCGCCGAGGCGGGCCGGGACCTCCGGGGAGAGCGCGAGCAGCGTTCCCGCCCCCAGCATCGCCGTGACCACGACCGCCACGCCGACGTCGGCGCCGGCTTGCCGCTGACGCGCCGCCACCGCGATCGCCGCGGCGGCGACCACCAGCCCCGCGCCCGCGCCGAGCGCAAGCGGGGCGCCGATCAGCGTCGCGATCACCAGCCCGGGCAGCATCGCGTGGGAGATCGACTCCGCCGCATAGCTCTGGCGATAGAGCAGCACCCACGCGCCGAGCGGCCCGCAGGCGAGGCCGAGGATCGCCATCTCGACCAGCGCGCGCTGGCCGAGCCCCTGCGCGAAGGGATCGGTGAGGGCGTCGATCATCAGTGCGCGTGGTGCTGGACGATGACCGCTCGCCGCTCGTCGTCGAGAACGATCAGCTCGCCACCGTAGGTGCGCTCGAGGACGGTCGGGCTGAGCGCGTCGCGCGGGGCCCCGAAGGCGACCTGCTCGCGGTTCAGGCAGAGCACCGCGTCGAACTCGCGCGCCTGCTGGATGTCGTGGGTCGCGACGAGCAGCGCGCGACCCTCGTCGCGCAGCTCATCGAGGATCGTCATCACCCGCGCCGCCGAGGGGCGGTCGACTCCGCTCAACGGCTCGTCGAGGAGCAGGATGTCGGCCCGCTGAGCGAGCGCTCGGGCGATCAGGACCCGCTGGCGCTGGCCGCCCGAGAGCGAGCCGAACGCGGTCGCGGCCTGCGCCGCGAGCCCGACCCGCGCCAGGGCGCCGGCGGCCGACTCGCGCTCGGCGGAGCCGACGCGCCGGTACCACGAGAGCCCCGAGTAGGTGCCCATCAGGGCCACGTCGAGGGCGCTCACGGGATAGTCGAGGCGCGAGCGCTCGGTCTGCGGCACGTAGGCGAGCTCGCCGCTCGCTCGGATCTCGCCGCGCCGCTCGGGAAGCTCGCCGAGCAGCGCGCGAAACAGGGTCGTCTTGCCGCCGCCGTTGGGGCCGAGGACGGCGATCTTCTGCCCGGGCTCGACGGCGAAGCTGAGGTCGTCGATCGCGGTCGAGCCGGACCGATACCCGCCGGAGAGGCCGGCCACCTCGAGCAGCGGCGTCGCCGAGGTCACGCCGGCCGTCCCGCCGGCCGTCCTGCCCGCAGGCGCGAGAGCGCGGGCCGCGCGAGGGCGCAGAGCGCGAAGGCGCCGCCGCCGATCACCGCGATCGCGGCGCCCGGCGGCACGTCGAGCTCGTAGGCGAGCACCAGCCCGGCGAGCCCCTCGACCAGCGCGACCGCGGCGGCGAGCGCCTCGAGCGAGCCGACGCTGCGCGCGAACAGGCGAGCCGTCGCCGCCGGGATCACGAGCACCGAGCCGACCAGCAGCGCGCCGACCGCGTCGAGCGCGGCGACGACGGCGAGCGCGATCGCGACCAGCAGCGCGGCGTCGGCGAGGCCGACCCGGAGCCCGAGAGCCCGGCTGGAGTCCGAGTCGAAGCCCGCCGCGATCCAGGTTCGCCGCAGCCCGACCGCGGTGATCGCGACCAGCACGAGGACCGCCGCGCTGATCGCCAGCTCGGAGTCGCCGATCGCCAGCAGCGAGCCGAAGAGGAGCTGATCGACCCCCGCCCCGGACTCGAACACGTCGCTGGCCAGCACCGTGCCGATTGCGAGCGCGCCGACGAGCAGCAGCGCGGTCGCCGCGTCGTGGGCGATGCGCGCCAGGCGGCCGAGGCGCTCGAGCCCGGCGGCGAAGACGAACCCGGCGGCGAGCGCGGCGAGCGCGGGGGGGATCCCGGCGGGCCCGGCGACCACCAGCCCGGGGAAGGTCGCCGAGCCGATGCCGTGCGTGTAGAAGGCGAGCCGGCGCAGGACGATCTGCGTTCCCAGGATCGCCGCGAGCGGCGCGAGCAGCAGCACCTCGAGCGCCGCGCGCTGCATGAACGGGAGCTGAAAGGCGTCGAGCACTTCGGATCTGGGCGGGACTAAACTGAGAACGAGTTTCGATTATCGCAGTTGTTGAGAACGATTCTCTGATCGCTATCCGATGCAGGCCAAGGCGCACAAGGTCGATTCACCCCCCGCCGAGCGCTGGGTCGCGTTCGCCGAGGCCGAGCTGCGCGCCGCGGGCCACCGATCGAGCGCCCCCCGGGCCGCCGTCGTCGACCTGATCGGCCGCCAGGACTGCGTGCTGACCGCGCACGAGATCGCCGAGGAGCTGCGCCGGCGCGGGCACGGGGTGGGGATCGCGACCGTCTATCGCACGCTCGAGCTGCTCGAGCGCGGCAAGCTCGTCCAGCGGCTCGACGTCGGCGGCGCGTCCGCGCGCTACGAGCCGGCCTTCCCCGGCGGTGAGCATCACCACCACCACCTCGTCTGCGAGCGCTGCGGCCGCGTCACGCCGTTCGAGGACGACGACCTCGAGCGCGCGATCGCCGAGCTGGCCGACCGGCTCAGCTACCGGGTCGGTGAGCATGACGTCGTGCTCAAGGGGAGTTGCCCCCGCTGCTCCCGCGTCGCCGGCTGAGCACGAGCGTCACCTCGCGCCGACGTCGATCGCGCAACTCTGGCGACCGCCGGTGAAGCCGTCGACCAGCGTGGCGGCATTGGCCGCCATCGCTCCGAGGTAGGTGGCGCCGCTCGAGCCCGGCGGCCCGAGCGCGTCGGCCCACAGCTCACCGCCGATCTGCGCCCCGGTCTCGCTCGCGATCGCCTCCTCGAGCTGCGCGCTGACGCCGGCCTCCGGGAAGATCGCCGCGACGCCCTCGGCCCGGATCAGGTCGACGAGCGCGGCGGTCTCGCCGGCCGATGCCTGCGCCTGCGTGCTCAGCGCCGGGATCGCGGCTCCGATCACCTCGATGCCGTAGCGGTCGGCGAAGTAGCCGAGCGCATCGTGGCTGGTGACCAGCTTGCGCTCGCCGGGCGGGACGCGGTCGATGCAGCGAGCGATCCCGGCGTCGAGCCGTCGCAGGTCGGCGACGTAGGCCCTGGCGTTGGCGCGGTAGTCGCCGGCGCCCTCGGGGTCGACCTCGATCAGCGCGTCGCGAATCGCCTCCACCGCGGCGATCGCGTTGCGCGGGTCCTGCCACCAGTGCGGGTCGACCTCCTCGGAGTGCTCGTCGCCCTCCTCGTGTCCGCCCTCGACCGTCCGCACCGAGTCGATCAGGGTGAGCACCGGCGCGTCGGCTCCGGCCCCCTCGATGAGCTGGTCGAGCCAGAGGTCGACGTCTCCGCCCGAGCGCAGGACCAGGTCGGCGCCGGCGAGCGACTCGGCGTCGCTCGGCCTCGGCTCGTACTCGTGGGGATCGGAGTTCGGGGCCAGGATCCCGACCACGGCGGCGCGCTCGCCGGCCACGTTCGCCGCGAGGTCGGCGAGCTGGGTGGTCGTCGCCACGACCTCGACGCCGGACTCCGACGCCGCATCGCCGCCGTCCCCGCAGCCCACGACGATCAAGCCTAGGAGCGCGAGCATCGCCGCCGGCGAGGCCGCGCGTCGGATACTAAAGAGATTGATAATCGTTCGCATTAGGCGGCACGGTAGCACGGTGGCGATGCCCTACGCTGAGGTTGACGAGCGGCTCGCGCAAGGCCTGTCTCGCGTTCGCGGCGATCCTCTGCGGCCTGCTCGCCGCGACGCTCGCGCACGAGGCGGGGCTGCTCGCCGCGGTGCCTGCGCTGCTCGTCTTCGTGCCCCTGCTCGCGGGTCGCTACCTCGGCGCCGAGCGCCTGGAGCGGCTGATCGCACGGCGCGCGCCGGGGCGATCCCGCCGGGCGCCGCGGCGCGCTGCGCGGCCCACCCTCGGCGTCCGGGTGTGCTTTCCGCGCGGCGGTCGCCTGATCGCCGACTCGCTCGCCGGACGCCCGCCGCCGCTCGCTCTCCAGTCCCCCTGAAGCGCGGTCGAGCGGCCCCCGGCGGGCCGGCGAGCGCGCGGTCGCCCGACCCGAGAACGAGAGGTGGATGCGGATGAGCTCCAAGAGCCAGCGACGCGAGCGCGAGCAGCGTGCCCGCGCGGCCCGGATCGAGGCCGAGCGGGCCGAGCGCGCGACCACCGCGCGCAGGCGGAGGGTGCAGGTCACGACGATCGCGGTCCTCGCGCTCGCGCTGGTGGCCGTGCTGATCGTCGTCAGCCAGGTGGGAGGCGGAGGCGAGGATTCCGACGCGCCTCCCGGCCTGTTCGACGGGGTCGAGCAGTCCGGCACCGCGCTCGGCGACCCCGACGCCCCGTACACGCTGGTCGAGTCCGGGGACCCGCAGTGCCCGTTCTGTGCTCAGTTCGACCGCGACGTCGTGCCCCGGCTCGTCTCCGACTACGTGCGGGCGGGGGACCTGCGAATCGAGTTCATGCCCCTGACCTTCATCGGGCCGGGCTCCGAAGCGGCGGCGCGGATGGCGCTCGCGGTCGGAGAGCAGGGCAATTTCTGGGAGTTCCTCGACCTGCTGTATCGAAATCAGGAGACCGAGAACTCGGGCTACATCGACGATTCGTTCCTGACCTCGCTCGCCGAGCGGATCCCCGGGGTCGACGCGCGGCGGGCGCTCGACGGGCGCGACTCCCCCCGGATCGACGGGCGGCTCTCGCGGGCGCGGGGCCGGGCCCGGGAGTTCGGGATCTCCTCGACGCCCTCGTTCCTGGTCGGTCGCAGCGGCGAGCGGCCACAGCCGCTCGAGGTCGACAGCCTCGATCCCGACGCCTTCGCCGCCGCGCTCGACGCACGGATCGGGGGCAATGCGGGCGGATGAGCGACCGGGCGCTCGAGGTCGCCGCGTGGATCCTGGTCGCGATCGGGCTCGCGGTCGCCGGCTATCTGACCTGGGTCCACTACGCCGGGCTCGATCCGGTCTGTGTCGGCGGCGGCGGCGGGTGCGAGCGAGTCCAGTCCTCGACCTACGCCGACCTGGGCGGGGTCCCGGTCGCGCTGCTCGGCCTCGGCGGCTACGCGACGATCGCCGTGACGCTGGTCGGCCGCGTCGATTCGGCGCGCCTGCTCGGCGCGCTGCTCGGGCTGGTCGGCTTCGGCTTCAGCGCCTACCTCACGTACGTCGAGCTCGCCGTCATCGATGCGGTCTGTCAGTGGTGCGTGGCGAGCGCGGTGACGATGACCTTCCTGGGAGCGGTGCTCGTCGCGCGCGCCCTGCGCCCGACGCCGCCGCCGCGGGCCCGTTAGGCTTGCCTAATTAGGGACACCTAAGTCGGAATTGGCGGCGGTGTCCTCCCCAACCACTCGAACGTGCAACCACAAGGAGAAGCAGCTTGAACGCGACCATCTCGAACCGCGGGGGACGTCTCGCGACGCTCGCCGTGGGGACGATCCTGTTCGCGGCGGCGGGGTGCGGCGGTTCCGACGATGACGAGTCGACCGCGGCTTCCGAGCCGACCACCGCCGAGACCGCCTCGACCGACGGCGAGGCGCTCGCGGCGGCCGTCGACGAGTACGCCGCCTACGTGCGAAGGGAGGCGGCGGCCCTGACCGACTCGACCGCGGAGTTCGTCGCCGCGGTCGACGCCGGCGAGGTCGAACGCGCGAAGGAGATCTACCCGTCGGCTCGCGTGCACTTCGAGCGCATCGAGCCGGTCGCATCCGCCTTCGGCGACCTCGATCCCGACATCGACGGTCGCGCCGGCGACATCCCGCCGGACGAGTGGGGCGGTTATCACCGGATCGAGAAGGCACTCTGGGTGCACGGCTCGACCAAGGGCCTCGAGCCGATCACGGCCGAGCTGGTCGACGACGTCGGCAACCTCGACGCGGTCGCCAACCGGGAGGAGTTCGAGGCGCCCGACATCGCGCAGGGCTCGGTCGATCTGCTCGGCGAGGTCTCGGCGTCGAAGATCACCGGCGAGGAGGAGCGCTACTCGCACACCGACCTGTGGGACTTCGAGGCCAACGTGCAGGGGGCCGAGGCGGGCTTCGACGCACTCAAGCCGACGCTCGAGCGGGCCGATCCGAAGCTCGTCGCCGAGATCGAGAAGCAGTTCGAGGCGATGTACGACCTGCTCGACGGCTACCGCCGGGGCGACGGCTTCGTTCTCTACGACACGCTGACGCCGAAGGACACGCGCGAGCTCGCCCGCCAGGTCGACGCGCTGGCCGAGTCGCTCTCGCGGGTACCTTCCCTGGTCGGGTGACGAACGAGCCGAAAGGGAAGCCGGACGGTCGCGGCCTGACCCGTCGCGGCCTGATCAAGACCGCGGGGGCCGCCGGCGCCGGGCTCGGGCTCGGCGCGGGTGGCTTCGCGCTGGGCAGCGCGAGCGCGGCCGAGAGCGACGACGGGACCGGGACCGTGCCGTTCCGGGGCGAGCGCCAGGCGGGGGTTGTCACGGCAGCTCAGGACCGGTTGCACTTCGCCGCCTTCGACGTCACGACGACCTCGCGAGCCGAGCTCGTCGAGCTGCTGCGCGCCTGGACCGCCGCCGCCGCGCGGATGACGGAGGGCGAGCTCGCCGGCCCGCGCAACGACGAGCCGCTGCTGCCCCCCGAGGACACCGGCGAGGCGCTCGGGCTGCTGCCCTCGCGGCTGACGATCACCTTCGGCTTCGGCCCGACGCTGTTCGAGTCGGCCGGGGCCGGCCGCCCGACCCGGGGCGCGGGCGCCGACCGCTTCGGGTTGTCCCGGCTCCGCCCGCCCGCCCTGCGCGAGCTCCCGCCCCTTCCCGCCGAGGCGATCGAGCCCGCTCGCAGCGGCGGCGACCTCTGTGTGCAGGCGTGCGCGGACGATCCTCAGGTCGCCTTTCACGCGGTCCGCAACCTGGCTCGGATCGGGCGTGGGAAGGTGGTCTTGCGCTGGTCGCAGCTCGGCTTCGGGCGGACCTCGACGACGACCCGCGCACAGGCCACCCCGCGCAACCTGATGGGGCTCAAGGACGGCACCAACAACATCCGCGCCGAGGACGCCGAGGCGCTCGACGAGCACGTCTGGGCCGGGGCGGAGGCGCCGGCCTGGCTGCGGGGCGGCACCTATCTCGTCGCCCGCCGGATCCGGATGCTGATCGAGGTCTGGGATCGTGCGACGCTCTCCGATCAGGAGCTGACGATCGGCCGCGCGAAGTACTCTGGGGCGCCGCTGACCGGCAGCGACGAGTTCGACCAGCCCAACCTGGCCGCGCGCGGCGCCGACGGCCCGGTGATCCCCCGCGACGCCCACGTTCGCCTCGCCGCGCCCCAGCTCAACGCCGGCACCCGCATCCTGCGCCGCGGCTACTCGTTCACCGACGGCTTCGACGAGGTCACCGGCCAGCTCGACGCGGGGCTGTTCTTCATCAGCTTCCAGCGCGATCCCGCGCGCTTCGAAGCGATCCAGCGCAACCTCGGCCGCGACGCGCTCAACGAGTACGTCAAGCACACCTCGAGCGCGGTGTTCGCGATCCCGCCGGGAACGCGCGAGGGCACGTACATCGGACAGGCCCTGCTCGAGGCCTAACCACGCGAGCAGTGCGCGATGATGTTTGGGTGGCCTACGACGAGGACCTCGCCAACCGGATCCGTGAGCTGATCGCCGACGACCCCGAGGTCAGCGAGCAGAGGATGTTCGGGGGGCTCGCCTTCCTGATCGAAGGCAAGATGGCGGTCGCGGCCAGCGGTCGAGGGGGACTGATGGTGCGCGTCGACCCCGCGGAAACCGACGCGCTCCTGGCCAGGCCGCACGCACGACCGTTCGAGATGCGCGGACGCGGGATGCGGGGCTGGGTCCGGGTCGACGCCGAGGGCGTGCGAACGAAGCGCCGGCTCGAGCCGTGGGTCAAGCGCGGCGTCGCCCACGCACGCTCTCTGCCTGCGAAACGGTAAGCGGCCTCGCTTGGCGCGCGCGGATCCGCTCGACGAGCTCGCCGGCGTCTACGTCAGGTTCGCCGAGCACGAGGCACGCGGTCGCTCGCCGCTCTATGAGGAGCTCGCGCGAGGCGTGGCCGCCGATCGCGAGATCCTGAGCGTGCTCGCCGACCTGCCGCGCGCCAAGCGGCAGCCCAACCTCGTCTTCGCCGCCCTGCGTTGCGTGTGCGGTACGCCCGCCGGGTGGAGGGAGTTTCGCTCCCGGTTTCTCGCGCGGCGCGACGAGATCGTCGCTTTCGTCCTCGCGCGCCGCACGCAGACCAACGAGCCGGCCCGCTGCGCGACGCTGCTGCCGGCACTGGCCGCGCTCCCGCAACCTCTCGCCCTGCTCGAGGTCGGCGCGTCGGCCGGGCTGTGCCTGCTCCCCGACCGCTACACCTACGAATACGACGGCCATCGCATCCCGCCGCGGCGGCCCGTCCCCGCGGCGACACCGACCTTCGCCTGCCGGCCGAGCCCCTCGACCCCGCTGCCCGACCGCGCGGTCGAGGTCGCCTGGCGGGCGGGCCTCGACCTCGAGCCGATCGACGTCCGTGACCCCGAGCAGGTCGACTGGCTGGAGGCGCTCGTCTGGCCGGGCGAGGGGAATCGGCTCGAGTTGCTTCGCGCGGCCCTGGAGGTCGCTCGCACCGATCCGCCCCGTGTGGTCGAGGGCGACGTCCGCCACGACCTCGCCGAGCTCGCCGCCCAGGTCCCGCCCGATGCGACCCTGGTCGTCTTCCACACCGCCGTCCTCGCCTACGTATCCGACCTGCTCGACCGCGTCGCGTTCGCCGATACCATCGCGGCCCTCGACGCCGTCTGGATCGCCAACGAGTCCCCCGGCCTGCTCCGAGACACGGCTCGATCGGACGAGCCATGGCCCTCGGGGCGCTTCCTGCTCACCCAGGACGGGCTACCGCTGGCGTGGACCGACCCTCACGGTGCGAGCATCGACTGGTTGAGCTGACCCGGCGGCCCGGCCGCGTCGGTCCTTACCGCCCGGGATCAGTCCGGCTGGACGACGAGGAAGCGGTTGCCGTCGACGTCACGGAAGAAGAACTGCGGCGGCACCGGGTCCGGAACGGTGGCCTCGATCGAGACGAGTCCCGACCTGCTCTTTCCCACGCGCGCGATCTCGGGGTCGACGTCGACGCCTCGGGCGCGCCGGGTTGCGTGGTCGGCCTCGATGTCCTCGGTCGCGAATGCGCAATGCGCCTCGTCGCCGCCGGCGGACCGGCCCTCGCTCGGCGGAACCAGCGCTCCGATCGGCGCCGGGTTCGCGATCCCGCCGGGAACGCGCGAGGGCGAGTACGTCGGGCGGTCGCTGTTCGAGGCGTAGACGGGCCCGGCGATTCCTCAGAGGTCGACCCGGCCGGCGACGCGGGTGATGGTGCCGCCGCCGACCCAGATCGTGCCGTCGGGATCGCGGGAGACGTGCACGCGTCCCCGCCGCCCCAGCGCGGACCCCTGGCTCGCGACATAGGGAGCGCTGGCCCGCCCGGTCTCGAGCAGCCATTGCGCGAGCGACGCGTTCAGGCTCCCGGTCACCGGGTCCTCGACCGTCGAGCCGTTCTTCGAGAAGAACGCCCGCACCTCGAACGCCTGCGGTGAGCCCTCGGGGTAGGGGCCCACCACTCCCAGGTCGAGGTCGACGGGCCCGGGGCGCAGCGCGAGAACCGCTTCGGCGTCGGCGAGCAGCGCCGCGACCCAGCCCGGCCCGTTGTCGACCCACTGGGCCGCCAGGATCTCATCGCGGTTGATTCCCAGCAGCGACGCGATGTGCACCACGAGCGACTCCTCGACCGGTCCGGCGCGCAGCAATGGAGGGGCGGCGAACGCGAGCCCGTCGACCGTTCGTCTCACCGAGACCAAGCCGACGCCACACTGCTGGACGATGACGTCTTCCCGCTTGGGCCGCCCGGAATCTGAGAGCCAGGCGTGGCACGTGCCGAGGGTCGGGTGGCCGGCGAAGGGCAGCTCGGAGACCGGGCTGAAGATGCGGACGCGATAGTCGGCGCTCGGATCGGTCGCCGGGAGCACGAAGGTGGACTCGGAGAGGTTCGTCCAATGCGCGAACCTCTGCATCTCGTCCGCCTCGAGACCGGCCGCCTCGAGCACGACCGCCACCGGGTTGCCCGCATACGGCTCGCCGGTGAATACGTCGACCTGGCTGAACGGGCGAGACACGGGGCGCGGCGTCTCGGCCGATCAGTCGAGCAGTTCGGCGAGGCGCTTCGAGAGCTCGCTCGCCAGGGCCTCGCGAATCGGCCCCTCGCGGGCGCGCTCGACGAGCTCCTGGAGGAAGCCCTCGACCACGAGCCGCTTTGCCTCGTCCTCCGAGACCCCGTGGGCGCGCAGGTAGTGCAGCTGCTCGCGGTCGACCTGGGCGATCGCCGCGGCGTGCGTGCAGCGGACGTCGTCGGCCTCGATCTCGAGACCTGGGATCGCGTCGGCGTGGGCGTCGGTGGAGAGCAGCAGGTTGCGGCTCTCCTGGAAGGCGTCGGTGCGCTGGGCGCCGGGGTCGACACGGATCATCCCGCGCCAGACCGCGGTCGCCCGCTCGGCGAGCACGCCGCGGAAGGCGAGGTCGGAGGTCGTGTCCTGCGCCGCGTGCTCCTGGGTCGTGTCGTAGTCGAGGTGCTGGACGCCGTCCCCCGCGTAGGCGCCGGTGACCCGCGCGCTCGAGCCGCGGCCTGCGAGCTTGGTCTCCATCCGCACCTTGCCGCGGGCCGAGCCGAACCCGAGCGCGACCCATTCGAGGTTCGCCTCGCGGCCGACCTCGGCGCGCTGGGTCGCGAAGACCCAGCTCTCTGGGGAGAGCTCCTGCTCGCAGATGTAGCGCAGGTTGGCGCCGTCGCCCAGCGAGAGCTCGACCACGCCGTTGAAGAGCCCCTCGCCGTCGGAGGCATAGCGCTCCCAGATCTCGGCCTCGGCGCCCTCGGCGAGCACGATCAGCGCCCGCCACTCGATCTCCTCGCCGGCTGCGGCGTTGACGGTGAGCCGGATCGGCTCGGAGAGCGCCACGCCCGCCGGGACGTGGACGAGGATGCCGTCGCGCCAGCGGGCCTCGTTGCGGGCCGCGAACGGATCGGTGGTCGGGACGATCGAGCCGAGCCGCTCGCGGACGAGCTCGGGATGGCTGGCCGCCGCGTCGGCGAGCGGCAGCACCACCGGGCCGTCGCCGTCGGACCGGCTCAGCCCCTCGACGCCGGCGACCGCCTCGGTGTAGGCGTCGAAGTCGAAGTCCGAGAGGTCGGTGAACTCCCAGCCCTTGGCCTTCGGCCCCGGCAGCTCGAGCGTCGCGGCGATCTCCTTCGCGCGATCGCGGCCCTCGATCAACCAGCCGGGCTCGGTCGAGTGAAAGCCCGCCGCCTGCTCCGCTTCGCGTCCGCGGGCGGCGGGGCCCGCTAGGGACGCGTCAGCCAATCGAACCCTCCATCTGGAGCTCGATCAGGCGGTTCATCTCGACCGAGTACTCCATCGGGAGCTCCTTGGCGATCGGCTCGATGAACCCGTTGACGATCATCTTCGAGGCCTCCTCCTCGTCGAGGCCGTGGGCCTGGAGGTAGAAGAGCTGGTCCTCGCCGACCTTCGAGACCGAGGCCTCGTGGCCGACGTTGGCGTCGGACTCGTCGATGCGGATCGTCGGATAGGTGTCCGAGCGCGACTCGGGGTCGAGCAGCAGCGCGTCGCAGACCACCTTCGACCTGGTCTCGGTCGCGCCCTGGGCGACCTCGAGCAGCCCCCGGTAGGTGGCCCGGCCGCCGTCCTTGGAGATCGACTTCGAGAAGATCGACGAGGTCGTCTTCGGCGCGGCGTGGATGATCTTGCCGCCGGCGTCCTGGTGCTGGTCCTTGCCCGCGAAGGCGATCGAGAGGATCTCGCCGTGGGCGCGCTCGCCGAGCAAATAGATCGACGGGTACTTCATGGTCAGCTTCGAGCCCAGGTTGCAGTCGACCCACTCCATGGTCGCGTCCTCCTGCGCGATGGCGCGCTTGGTGACCAGGTTTTAGACGTTCTGCGACCAGTTCTGGACCGTCGTGTAGCGGACCCGCGAGCCCGGCTTGGCGATGATCTCGACGACCGCCGAGTGCAGCGAATCCGTCGAGTAGACGGGCGCCGTGCAGCCCTCGATGTAGTGCACGTCCGAGCCCTCCTCGGCGATGATCAGGGTGCGCTCGAACTGGCCCATGTTCTCGGTGTTGATCCGGAAGTAGGCCTGCAGCGGCATCTCGACCTTGACGCCCGCAGGAACGTAGACGAAGGAGCCGCCCGACCAGACGGCCGAGTTGAGCGCGGCGAGCTTGTTGTCGTTCGGCGGGATCACCGTCGCCCAGTGCTCGCGGACGATGTCCTCGTGCTCGCGCAGGGCGGTGTCCATGTCGAGGAAGTGCACGCCCTGCTGCTCGAGGTCCTCGCGGACCTGGTGATAGACGCTCTCGGACTCGTACTGCGCGCCGACGCCGGAGAGGAACTTGCGCTCGGCCTCGGGGATGCCGAGCTTGTCGAAGGTGTTCTTGATGTCCTCGGGCACCTCGTCCCAGGAACGCTCGCTCTTCTCGGAGGCGCGGACGAAGTAGTGGATGTCGTCGAAGTCGATCTGACCGAGGTTGCCGCCCCAGGTCGGGGTCGGGCGGGACATGAAGTGCTCGTAGGCCTTGATCCGGAAGTCGCGCATCCATTCCGGCTCGGACTTGTACTCCGAGATCGACTCGACGAGCTCGCGCGAGAGCCCCTTCGGCGCCTTGTAGGCGTAGCCGGTCTCGGGGTCGGAGAAGCCGAAGCGCTCCTTGTAGTCGGAGCCGATCTCCTTGAGCGCCGACTCGGCGTCGGTGAGCTGCTTTCCGGAGGGTGCGACGGTCGTCTCGGGTGCGGTGGTCATCAGTCGATCAGAGCTCCAATTTCACTTCGTCGTCGTCGAGGCGAACCTCGAACGTCTCCACCGGGCGGTAGGCGGGCAGGCTGCGCGGCCGGCCGGTCCGCAGATCGAACAGCGAGCCGTGACGTGGACACTCCACCGTACAGGAGGCGGTGTCGAACTCACCCTCGGCGAGCGGCCCGTCGTCGTGCGAACAGCGATCCTCGATCGCGTACAACTCCCCGTCGGTGCAATGAAACACGCCGATCTTGCGGCCGTCGGCCTCGATCAGGCGCATCTCGCCCTGCGGCAGGTCGTCGATGGCGCAGACGGTGATCTGCTCGCCGGCCATCGAATCTCAGCTCTTGGTTGCGGTCGTCACTTATTCCTACTTTCCCGGTCGGGATTTTAGCGGTCGACCCCGGCGGGACTCGCGACGCGCGGTTTGCACCGGCCGGGGGTCTGGGTTAGGTTCGCGGCGACCGGTCCGACAAGGGGATGACGATGCGGCGCTTCGCGCCCGCGGCGCCTCGGCCCACTACACCCGGTCGCGCTCGGCGATCGGGTCGCCCTGGGAGCCCTCGTCCTCCCAATCGGCCGCGTCCCCGAGGGCCGCCGACTTGACCACCTTGAGCCCGAGTAGGGCGCACTTCATCCGCGTCGCCGAGATCTCGATCCCGAGCAGTTCGAGGACGACCCCCTTCTCGAGGCGCAGCAGCTCCTCGCGGGTGCGGCCCGCGAGCTCCTCGGTCAGCATCGAGGTCGCCGCGGTCGAGATCGCGCAGCCCTTGCCCTCGAAGGCGACCTCGGCGACGCGGCCGTCGTCGCCGAGCCGGATGAACACGTGCTGCTCGTCGCCGCAGAACGGGTTCGTGTCCTCGAACTCGAGGTCGAAGCTCTCGGGCCGCCCGAAGTGCCGGGGCCGCTTGTAGTGGTCGAGGATGTTCTCGCGATAGAGGTCGTCCACGGCTTCGAATCTAGCGGGCGGCCGGGGACACGTTCAGCGCATCGCCCGCGGCGCGTTGAGCAGGGCCCGCGGCAGGTCGCGACGGGCCCGCTCGTAGGCGCGCTCGAGCCCGGCGGATGCCTCGTCGCCGTGCACCGGGGCGCCATGGCCGACGAGCAGGTGCTCGGGGCGCATGCCGCGCAGCCTGCCGGGCGGCAGCGCGCGGAGCATGATGTGCATCCCGACGCCCTCGCCGCCGCCGGTGTAGAGGCTGTTGGTGCCGACCACCTCGGCGACCACGAGCGCGGCCTGAGCCGGCCACCACAGGGCGGTCTCCCTCCAGCCCGGAACGCGGACCGCCGCGATCGTCTCGAACGGCGAGTCGGGCACCTCGTCGGGCACCTTCAGGTGCGGGATCTCCAGCCCCGCCGCGATCGCCGCGCAGTCGCGGTTGTGGCGATCGAGCAGCTGCACCACCGCGGCGGGCTGGCCGAGCGAGCGGGCCCGGTCGATCGCCTCGGGCACGTCGGTCGGGTCGATGATCCAGACCCGCCCGTCGACGGCGATCGCGTGCGAGGCGCGCGCGAGGGGCTCGTCGAGCACCCAGGTGAAGCCGAAGGGCGACTCCTCGTAGCTGCGCACCGGTGGAACCACGCGAGCGTCCGCGTGCCGATCGTCAGACGAGCCCGAAGACCCGGCGCGCGTCGTGCAGCCCGGCGACCAGGCGGTCGATCTCGTCGCGCGTCGTGTAGACGCCGAAGCTCGCCCGCGCGGTGGCGGCGACCCCGAGGCGATCCATGAGCGGGTGGGCGCAGTGGTGGCCGGAACGAACCGCGACCCCGTGTCGGTCGAGGATCTCGGCGATGTCGTGGCCGTGGATGCCCGCGAGCTCGAACGAGACCGGGCCGAGCCGCCGCGCGGAGCGCGGGGGCCCGAACACGCGCAGGGTGGGCACCTCGGCGAGCCGCTCGAGGGCGTAGTCGGTGATCTCGCGCTCGTGCGCGGCGATCGTCTCCATGCCCAGCCCGTCGAGCCAGCGCATCGCCGCGGCCATCCCGATCGCCTGCGCGATCGCGGGCGTGCCCGCCTCGAAGCGCGTCGGCGGGTCGGCCCAGGTCGTGCCCTGCTTGGTCACCTTGCGGATCATCGAGCCGCCGCCCATGAACGGCGGCATCTCGCGCAGCAGCTCGAGGCGGGCCCAGAGCGCCCCGACACCGGTCGGCCCGTAGAGCTTGTGCCCGGTGAGCGCGTAGAAGTCGACCCCGAGCGCGGCGACGTCGAGCGGCAGCTTGGGCGCCGCCTGCGCGCCGTCGGCTAGGATCAGGGCGCCCGCGTCGTGGGCCATCCCGGCGAGCTCGGCGAGCGGGTTCTCGGTGCCGAGCACGTTGGAGACGTGGGCGACGCAGACCAGCTTCGGGCCGCGCTCGAGCAGCTTCGCGTAGGCGTCGAGCTCGAGCCGGCCGTCGTCGTCGACGGGCACCCAGTCGATCTTGGCCCCGACCGACTCGGCGAGGATCTGCCACGGGACAATGTTCGAGTGGTGCTCCATCTCGGTGAGCACGATCCGATCGCCGGGCCCGACGTTCGCCTCGCCCCAGGCGCGGGCGACGAGGTTGATCGCCTCGGTCGCGTTGCGGACGAAGACGATCTCGCGGCGGTCGCGGGCGCCGACGTGGTCGGCGACGGTCGCCCGGGCGCCCTCGTAGGCCGCCGTCGCCTCGGCCGAGAGCGTGTGGGCGCCGCGGTGGACGTTGGAGTGGTGGCGGCGCTCGTAGCGGTCGACCGCCTGGATCGAGGCGAGCACCCGCTGCGAGCTGGCCCCGGAGTCCAGGTAGGCGACGGGGAGGCCGTTGACCTCGCGCTCGAGGGCCGGGAACGCGGCCCGCACCCCCTCGATCGAAAGCGGGCCCGCGGGCGCCTTGGCGGTTGGCGTCGTGTCGAGCGCGGGCTCCATCGTCAACCCCAACCCTGTGCGGCGGCTTCGCCGCCTGACACGCTCGTTTCGGTGCTAAAGCACCTCATCAGACCCTGTGCGGCGGCTTCGCCGCCTGACACGCTCGCTTCGGTGCTAAAGCACCTCATCAGGCCCTGTGCGGCGGCTTCGCCGCCTGACACGCTCGTTTCGGTGCTAAAGCACCTCATCAGGCCCTGTGCGGCGGCTTCGCCGCCTGACACGCTCGTTTCGGTGCTAAAGCACCTCATCAGATACTTGGCGGCTAGGCGGCCGCCTCGACCTCCTCGCGGATCCAGCCGTAGCCCTTGTCCTCGAGCTCGCCGACCAGCTCGGGGCCGCCGGCCTTGACGATCCGCCCGTCGAACATCACGTGCACGAAGTCGGGCTCGACCAGGTGCAGGATCCGCTGGTAGTGGGTGATGATCAGGATGCCCATCTCGGGGCCCGTGAACGTGTTGACGCCCTCGGCGACGATCCGCAGCGCGTCGATGTCGAGCCCGGAGTCGGTCTCGTCGAGGACCGCCATCTTCGGCCTCAGCATCGCCAGCTGGAGGATCTCCAGCCGCTTCTTCTCACCGCCCGAGAAGCCGTCGTTGACGTAGCGGCTCGAGAACTCGCGCGGGATGTTGACCA
Organism: Solirubrobacterales bacterium; assembly: GCA_009379895.1. GTDB lineage: Bacteria > Actinomycetota > Thermoleophilia > Solirubrobacterales > 70-9 > WHSW01. The sequence continues at coordinate 261 of WHSW01000081.1, read as the reverse complement.
GCTCCATCGCGGCCTCGGTCTCGCTGCGGAAGTCCTTCAGGCTGATCTGGCCCTCACCGCGCGCCTCGCGGTGGGCGTTGACCGCCATCCGCAGGTACTTGGCGACGGTGACGCCGGGAATCGCGACCGGGTACTGAAAGGCCATGAACAGGCCTGCGCGGGAGCGATCCTCGGGCTTGTGGTCGGTGATCTCGGTGCCGTCGAAGACGATCTCGCCGTCGCTGACCTCGAACGCGGGGTGGCCCATGATCGCGTTCGCCA
>WHSW01000080.1:5452-17081 GCA_009379895.1 Solirubrobacterales bacterium | reverse complement strand
GGCGCCGAAGCCGACCGCCAGCGGCGGCGCGAGCCAGCCGGCGCCGCCCACGACGCCGGCCAACGACGGGCCATGACCGCCGACTAGAAGCCCCTCAACAAGCTCCTGGCAGAGATACGCCGCGAGCAGGGCAAGCCCGTAGAGGGCGGCGCGCTCGGTGGTGCACTCGGGCCGCAGCGACGCGGGCGCCCGCCGGGTCAGCGCCGTGGCCAGCAGGGAGACGGCGATCGCCGCCAGGGCGGCGGCGGCAAGGATTGGGGCGAGCAGCTCGAGGTAGCCGTGGCGCGGGCCGCCGACCGCCGCGACGCCGCCGCCGGCGAGCAGGTAACTCGCCTGGTGGGTGGCGAACGTGCCGAGCGCGAGCAGCGCGGCGGTCCGCGCCCCGCGCAGGGCTGACACCGGGGAGCGCATGGGCCGGGATTGTAGGCGCCGGTGAACCGGCGCCCGCCCGCGCGCCGATGTCTATGGTCCGCCGCGCAAAGCACTCGCGAGCGAGAGCTCGCGGGCCGGGATGGGGAAGGAATCAGATGCGCAAGAGCAAGCTCGCGTGCCTGCCGGCTGTGATCGCCGTCGCGCTCGTCGCGCTCGTGCCGGGCACCGCCGCGGCGTGGGCGCCGGCCGACTCGGCGACCGTCAAGCCCGGCAACATGACGTTCACCGGCGGTGCCCAGTGCACCTCGAACTTCGTCTTCCAGGACTCCGGCCACGTCTATCTCGGCCAGGCGGCCCACTGTTCGGGCACCGGCGGGGCGACGGCGACCAACGGCTGCGACAGCGCGTCGCTGCCGCTCGGCACCCCGGTCGAGATCAACGGGGCGACGAGGCCGGGAACGCTGGTCTACAACTCGTGGATCGAGATGCAGGCCGACGGCGAGACCGACGCCGACACCTGCCAGTACAACGACCTGGCGCTGGTCGAGATCGACCCGGCCGACGTCGCGGCCGTGAACCCGTCGATCCCCGGCTTCGGCGGCCCGACCGGGCTCGGCCCCTCGTCGGCGATGCTCGGCGACACGGTCTACTCCTACGGCAACTCGTCGCTGCGCGGCGGGGTCACCCAGCTGAGCCCGAAGCAGGGCATCGTCGTGAGCAGCGACGGCAACGGCTGGAGCCGCACCGTCTACACGCTCACCCCGGGCGTCCCGGGCGATTCCGGGAGCGCGTTCCTGGGCGGGTCGGGCCAGGCGATCGGCGTGCTGAGCACCCTGCAGATCCTGCCGGTCGCGGCCTCGAACGGGGTCGGTGACCTGCGCAAGGAGCTCGCCTACATGCGCAGCCACAACCCGGTGTTCTCGGGAGTGCGGCTCGTCAACGGCACCGAGCCGTTCGAACCCAACCTGGTCGGGGCGATCCTCGGCTCATAGGGCTGGAGAGTGGATCCGGTGGCGATGTCTGAAGGCTCAGAGCAGGGGAACATGGCGGCGGTCGGATACAACCGCCGCCAGTTCCTGATCCGCACCGGCGCCCTCGGCGCGGCCGCCACCGTCGCTCTCAATCCGTCGATCGGTCGTGCCGCCGGGGTGCTCGATCCGCTGATCGACGAAATCGCCGGGCCGGCGCTCAAGCTGCTCGCCCGGGACACGATCGCGGGGCTGGTGGCCTTCGAGGTGCCGGGCAACGACCGCTACTCGCGGGCGCAGCGCGTCACGGACGCCCGCCCCGGCGGCATCGACGCGCGCGGCGACGAGCTCCTGCTGATCGATCTCGACGAGTTCCTGCCCATCCCCGATACCTACGTGCGCGCGCTCGCGGCGGGCTTCAGCACCGCCGTTTCCGAGATCCCGGTGCCTCTCGACCTGCTCGGGCCCTTGGGGGGCCTGGGTGAGCGGTTGGCGCTGCATATGGATGACGCGCTGCGCGCCTTCACCCGCAGCGATGCGGCCGTTCCGCTGTCGCTCTTGATCGCCCTGATCCTCAACTTCCTGGCGACGCAGGTGAAGCCGTCGTCGGTGCTGGGGGCGATCCCCGGCTCTCCGTTCGCGAGCCTCGACTTCGACGACAAGGCCAGGGCGCTCGAGGCGCTCGAGTCCGCCGACGCAAACCTGGTCGCAGCGCTCGACAACGGCGCTCCCGAGCCGCTCGAGGGCTCGCTCTCGGGCTTGCTCAAGTTCGTCGGTGGCGCCCTGCAGGAGTTCGGCGCGTACCTCTCCTACGTCGAGTGGGGCGTGTACGACCCGGCCACCAAGAGCGTCAGCAAACGGCCGGTCGGCTGGGATCTAACGAGGTACATGCCGGGCCGAACCACCCCGGCCGACGGCTGGGACGAGTTGATCGGCTACTTCGAGGGCCGGTCGAGCACCGCCACGGACCCGGCCGTCCTCGGCGCCCGGCCGAGGAAGTCGGTGCACTGATGCGCGACGTGATCGTGATCGGGGCGGGGGGCGGCGGTCCCGTCGTCGCCAAGGAGCTCGCCGCGCATGGCCTCGACGTCCTGCTGCTCGAGGCCGGGCCCTGGTACCGCGATCCCGAGCGCGAATGGTCGAAGTTCGAGCACGACGCGAACGACCCGCTGACCGGCTACTTCCGCTACGGCCCCTCCGAGCGCAGCAAGCCCGCCTGGTTTCGAGAGACCCCCCAGAACTCGTACCTGTGGCAGGTGGCCGGCGTGGGCGGCACGACCCAGCATTACTACGGCAACTGCCCGAGGGCGCAGCCGGGCGTGTTCGAGGGTTATCAGGGGCCGGACGCGGGGGCGTTCGACAGCCGCCGCTTCCCCCTCACCTATCAGGAGCTGGTCCCCTACTACGAGTGGGTCGAGGCGACCCTGCCCGTGCAGACCGCGGCGATGGGGACCAAGGAGCAGCTCTTCTTCGAGGGCGCCCAGGGCATCGGGCTTCCGGTCAACACCACCAAGGACATCACCGAGAGCTCCTTCCGACCCCAGGAGAACGCGATCCTCCAGCCGGGTGGGACGGCGGGAACGACCAGCGACTCCTCACGGCTGCTCTATCCGCAGGCGACCGGCTGCACGTTCTGTGGCTACTGCTTCGAGGGCTGCGTCGAGCCCCGGCGCGCCCCGCGGAACCTGAAGGCCAAGCGCTCCACGGACAACTCCTACGTGCCCATGGCGCTGACCGCCGACGCCTGGGCGCCCGGCGGCAGGCCGGTCACGCTGCTGGCCGATGCCTACGTGGACGAGATCCTCTACGAGCGACGCGGTTCGAGCACGGTGGCGAGGGGGGTTCGCTGGCACGACACGAACACCGGGGAGGCGCAGACCGAGACAGCCAGGGTCGTCGTGATGGCGGGCGGGTGCACGGAGGACCCCCGGCTCTGGCAGAACAGCGGGCTCCCGGATCCGAACGGCTGGGTCGGTCGCGGGTACACCGACCACTACTTCGACTGGGTGATCGGTGTCTTCGATGAATACACCGGGAGCTCGAAGGGCGTCGGGTCCTCGGCGCGCTGCGACTTCCCGGGACATGGCGGACTCGAGAACGTCGGGCTCCCGCCGGCGCTGCAGGCGTTCAGCATGGCCTTCTCCGAGAGCGGGATCCAGGGTCATTACGACAATGGTCGCGGCTTCCGCGGCTCCTGGGACGGAACCACCGGCCGAGTTCCCGGAGACGAGCTCAAGGATGTGCTCGCTGACGTCAACAAGCTCCTCAACGTGCTCGTCATCTCCGACGATGACGTCGAGGCTCAGAACCGCGTCGTGCGCTCGGCGCTCCCCGGCGACGAGCAGGGCCCGATTCCGAAGGTGATCTTCAAGCACCGCCGGCGCTCCGCCCGGACCCTCGCAAACCGCGAGTACTGCGCGGATCAGGCGGCGCGGCTGCTGCGTGCGGCCGGGGCGCGCAAGGTGATCCGACTCGACTGGCCGCCCTTGATCCTCCATGTGCAGTCGACCATGCGGATGGGCTCTGACCCAAGGCACTCGGTGCTGGACGAGACCGCCGAAGCACGCTTCGTGGAGCGGCTCTTCATCGCCTCCAACGCCGCGCTGGCCAACGCCCTCGGGGGACCGAATCCGACTCTCACCACGCAGGCTCTCGCAACCCGCACCGCCGAGAGGATCGTGCAGAAGTACTTCGGCGGCGACCCCTGGGTGGGCGCAGTGACGCCGACGAGCTCGATCGACGACGCGGCCACCCAGGCAGTCACCGACCGCGGGCTCTGAGTGGCGGCAGGGACGCGGGATCTACGATCCCGCCCCGTGCGCCCGCCCAGGCCCGACATCGCCGCGCCCGAGCTGCCGGCGCGCCTGCGCTGGATCGGCGCCCAGCGTGCGCCGCGAATGGCCGAGCTGACCGCCGCCGGCCCGGTGCTCGTCCACTTCCTCGACTTCGCCCAGCTCAACAGCGTGCGCGCCCTGCCCTACCTGATCGCCTGGGAGGCGCGCTATCGCGACGCCGGGCTCGCCACGCTCGGCGTCCACTCCCCGCGCTTCGGCTTCACCGGCGACCGCGCCGCCCTCGCGCCGGCGCTCGAGCGCCTCGGGATCCGCCATCCCGTCGCCGACGACTCCCGCTATGCGGTCTGGCACGACTACGGCTGCGAGGGCTGGCCGTCGCTGTTCCTCTGGGGCCAGGGCGGGGCGCTGCGCTGGTTCGCGTTCGGCGAGGGCGAGTACGGGGCGACCGAGGCGGCGATCGTCGATGAGCTGCGGGCGCTCGACCCCGACTTCGAGGCCCCGCCGCCGCTCGAGCCGCTGCGCGCCTCCGACGCGCCCGACGCGCTCGTCGCGCCGCCGACCGAGGAGGTCTTTCCCGGCGGCTCGCCGACCGAGCCGTGGCGCGCCGGCGCGGGCGTCGATCCGCTGCGGCTCGAGTATCGGGCGGGCGGCGCGCACGCCTCGATCGCCGCCGCCGGTGAGCTGCGCGTGGCGCTCGACGGCGCCGCGCCGCGCGCGCTCGAGGTCGCCGGGCCGGGCCTCGTCGACCTGGCGCTGCACCCGCGCCACGAACGTCACTCGCTGACCCTCGACGCCGATCCGGGCATCGAGGTCTACTCGGTCAGCTTCTCGGCCGGGGTGCCGTAGGGCGGCCGATCTATCCGGGGTCGTGCCAGCGATCCATGAGCCGCTCGGGCGCGTCGATCGCGCTGAAGCCGAAGCGCCGGTAGAGGCCGTGGGCGTCGGCCGTCGCGAGCAGGGTTCGGCGCAGCCCGGAGAGCGCCGGGTGCTCGAGCAGCGTCTCGACCAGCCAGATGCCGCGCCCACCGCCCCGGTGGCCGTCGAGCACGAACACGTCGGCGATCCAGGCGAAGGTCGCGCGGTCGGTGATCGCGCGCGCGAAGCCGGCCTGCTCGCCGCCGGGCGCGTAGAGCCCCAGGCAGAGCGAGTTGGCGAGCGAGCGTTCGACCACCTCGCGCGGCACGTTCGGCGACCAGTAGGCGGTGCGCAGGAAGCTCCAGATCGCGTCGAGGTCGAGCCGAGCGGGGTCGTCGGAGAGCTCGTAGCCGTCGCGGCGCCGGATCATCGGCGTCCCTCTCGGTCGCCGTCCGGCGCGCCCTCGATCTGCAGCAGCTCTCCCCCCTCGTGGTCGACCTGAAGCGTCGTGTGCTCGAGCGCGAAGCGCGACTCGAGCATGCGCTCGAGCGCGCGGCGCGCGGCGTGGCAGTCGGAGTCGCGGTCGACGAGCACGTGCGCGGCCAGGGCCGGGAAGCCGGAGGTGATCGTCCAGACGTGCAGGTCGTGCACCTGACGCACGCCGGGCATCGCCGCCATCGCCCGGCCGACCTGCTCGACGTCGGTGCCCGCGGGCGACCCCTCGAGCAGGATCTGCATCGAGTCGCGGAGGATCGACCAGGAGCTGGCGAGCACGAGGACGCCGATCACGATGCCGACCACCGGGTCGGCGTACTCCCAGCCCGTGGTCAGGATGATCACCGCGGCGACGATCACCCCGATCGAGCCGAGCAGGTCGGCGAGCACGTGGCGAAAGGCCGCCGAGACGTTGAGGCTGTGCCCCGAGTGACCGCGGAGGATGAGCGCCGCGATCAGGTTGACGGCGAGCCCCGCGACCGCGACGCCGAGCATCAGACCTCCCTCGACCTCGGGCGGCTCGCCGAGCCTCTGCGCGGCCTCGATGAAGATCCAGATCGAGATCGCGACCAGGGTCACGCCGTTGGCGAGCGCCGCGAGGATCTCGGCCCGCCGGTAGCCGAAGGTGCGGCTCGGCCCGGCCGGTCGACGCGCGATCCAGGCGGCGAACAGCGCGAGCCCGAGCGAGAGATCGTCGGAGAGCATGTGCGCGGCGTCGGCGAGCAGCGCCAGGCTGCCGGCGAGCAGGCCACCGACGACCTCGGCGATCGTGAACGCCGCGGTCAGGGCCAGGGTCAGGCGCAGCGCGCGCACGCCGGCGGCGCGCTCGGGGCCCGCCATGGCGTCGGGCGCGTGCGAATGACCGGATCCGTGCATGGCGTCCCCACGGTACCCCGGTCGCGGGATCGCGCGAGACGCGCTCAGGCTCGGGCCGCGAGCTCGGTCCGGATCCGCTTCGGGAGCATGAAGCGGACGTCCTCGTCGATCGCGCGCAACTCGGTCACCTCGCCGGCGCCGCGGGCGCGGAAGAACTCGACCAGCTCCGAGACCAGCTGCTCGGGGGCGCTGGCCCCCGACGTGATGCCGACCGTCTCGACGCCCTCGAGCCACGCCTCGCGAACCTGGGAGGCGTTGTCGATCAGGTGCGAGGCGGCCCCGTGCTCGCGCGCGACCTCGACCAGCCGGTTCGAGTTCGAGGAGTTGGTCGAGCCGATCACGAGCACCAGCTCGCACTCGCGCGCCAGCTGCTTGACCGCGATCTGGCGATTGGTCGTCGCGTAGCAGATGTCGTCGGACTTCGGGCTGGTAATGCTCGGGAAGCGCTCGCGCAGGCGATCGATCACGACCGCGGTCTCGTCGACCGAGAGCGTGGTCTGGGTGATGAACGCGACGTGGTCGGGATCGTCGAGCTCGAGCGCGTCGACGTCGGCGACCGTCTCCACGAGGACGATGTTCTCGGGCGCCTCGCCGGTGGTTCCCTCGACCTCCTCGTGGCCCTCGTGGCCGATGAGCACGATCGTGTAGCCGCGCTCGGCGAACTTGCGCGCCTCGACGTGGACCTTGGTCACCAGCGGGCAGGTGGCGTCGATCGTGCGCAGGCTGCGCGTCCGGGCGTTCGCGTGCACGCTCGGAGCGACACCGTGCGCCGAGAAGACGACCAGCTCGCCCTCGGGCACCTCGGTCTCCTCCTCGACGAAGATCGCGCCGCGCTCGGCGAGCTCCTCGACCACGTGCTTGTTGTGGACGATCTCCTTGCGCACGTAGACCGGCGGGCCGTGCAGCTCGAGCGCCTTCTCGACCGTCTCCACGGCCCGATCGACGCCCGCGCAGTAGCCGCGCGGCGCGGCGAGCAGGACGCGGCTCGGGGCCCCGATGACGGCGGAGGAGCGCATGCCAGAAGGGTAGCGGCGGTCACTCGCCGCGGATCGCGGGGATCGCGGCGAGGGCCGCCTCGCCGACCGCGTCGAGGCTCTCGGCGCAGACCTTCCCGAGCGTGTCCTGGGGCGTGTGCCACCAGCGCCCGGGCATCGGGCCGGGGCCGTAGTCGAGGTCGATCAGGTCGACCGCCGGCACCTCGGCCTCGACGAAGGGCAGGTGATCGTCGCCGATCGCGCCCGTACGCCCCTCGAACGGCGCCGGCGAGCCGGTGCGGGCCTGCGCCGCCGCGGCGAAGAGCTCGTAGATTCCCGGGTCCGAGTTGGCCTCGAGCGGGATGCGCAGGTCGCAGTCGCCGACCATGTCGAAGAGGACCATCGCGGCGACCTCCCCGATCGGCGGCGATCCCTGCTCGCCGCCGGCGCGCGCCAGCTCCACGTACTGGCGGCTGCCGCGCGTGCCGTCGACCTCGAAGGGCCGGTCGCCGCGCGCCTCCTCGGCGTCGAAGAAGGCGAGCTCGACCGATGGGCCCGGCAGCGGACGCGGCAGCGAGCGGGCGAGCTCGAGCAGGATCGCGACACCCGACGCGCCGTCGTTGGCGCCGACGAAGCGCGGGATCGCGTCCTTGGTGTCGTAGTGGGCGCCGAGCACGACCGCGCCGGGCGTCGAGCCGGGCAGCCGGGCGACGACGTTCGCGTAGGGGCGCTGGATCCGGACCCCCTCGACCCCCGCCCGGCGCAGCCGCTTCGCGATCGCGGCGGAGGCCTGCCGCGCGGCGCCGGATCCCGAGGGGCGCGGGCCGAGGGCGACCTGGGCGCGGAGGTCCGCGAACGCCCGCTCGGCGTCGAACCCGTCGGCGACGGGCGGCACGGTGGTCTCGTCGGGGCCGGCGTCCGAGCCACCGCACCCGGGGCCGATCGTGAGCGCGAGGGCGAGCGCGAGCGCGACTGTGGCGAGGCGAACCATTCGCGGGTAACTTAGGCGCATGAGCCAGGGACACATGGATCGGCTCAGCGCGCTCGACACCTCGTTCCTGACCAACGAGAGCTCGGCGAGCCACATGCACGTGGGCGGGGTCTGCATATTCGAGGGGCCGGCGATGAGCTACGAGGACCTGCTCGAGCACGTCTCCTCCCGGCTTCGCCTGGTGCCGCGCTTCCGCCAGAAGCTCGCCTATCCGCCGGTGCCGACCGGGCGCCCGTTCTGGGTCGACGACCCCGATTTCAACCTCGAGTACCACGTGCGCCACTCGGCCCTCCCGGCGCCGGGGTCCGAGGAGCAGCTGCGCAAGATGGCGGCGCGAATCTTCTCCCAGCAGCTGGACCGCACGAAGCCGCTCTGGGAGCTGTGGCTGGTCCAGGGCCTGACCCGCAAGCGGTTCGCGTTCGTGACCAAGACGCACCACGCGCTCGTCGACGGGGTCTCGGGCGTCGACATCGCCACCGTGCTCTTCGACCTCAAACCCGTCCCCGAGCCCGCCGAGGCCGAGCACGACTGGCGGGCCAGCGCGGAGCCCTCCGGGGCGACGCTCCTGGCCAAGGACGCCGAGGGCGTGCTGCGGACGCCACTGCACCTGCTGCGCCGCGTCGAGCGTGCCGTCGAGCACCCGCGGGCGACCGTGCGGCAGATCTCGGACGCGGCCGAGGCGCTCGCCGAGGTGGGCTGGAACTTCGCCAACCCGGCGCCCAAGGTGCCGCTCAACGTCGAGATCGGGTCGCACCGCCGGTTCGAGTGGGTGCGTGGCGACCTCGCGCAGTTCAAGCGGATCAAGGGGGCCCTCGGCGGCACGGTCAACGACGTCGTGCTCGCCGTGGTTACCGGCGCGCTGCGCCGCTGGCTGCACTCGCGCGGGGTGCGGACCGAAGGCATGGAGCTGCGCGCGCAGGTCCCGGTCTCGATCCGGGCGGCCGACGAGCGCGGCCAGCTCGGCAACCGGATCGCCGTCGTCCGCGGCCCGATGCCCGTCTACGTCGAGGACCCGGTCAGGCGGCTGGAGATCGTCCGCGGGGGCATGGAGGGGATCAAGCAGTCCAAGCAGGCGCTGGGCGCCGAGGTGATCTCGCGCTTCAACGACTTCGCCCCCCCGACGCTGCTCGCCCAGGCGGCCCGGGTCAACTTCTCGACCCGGCTGTTCAACCTCGTGGTCACCAACGTCCCGGGTCCGCAGATCCCCCTCTACGTGCTCGGCCGCGAGCTCGAGGACATCTTCCCGGTCGGCTTCCTGCCCCCCAACCAGGCGCTCTTCGTCGCGATCATGAGCTACAACGGCGGCATCAACTTCGGCCTGCTCGCCGATTTCGACACGATCGGCGACCTCGACGTGATCGCGAGCGGGATCGAGGCCTCGCTGGCCGAGCTCGCCGAGGCTGCCGAGCTGGAGGTCCAGGCGGAGGTCGAGCGCGAGGAGGTCGCCCCGGCCTGAGTGCGGGCCCGCGGTGGCTATCGTCGCCGGGGTGAGCACCCGCGCCTGGTTCGCCTTCCTCTCGGTCTCGCTGCTTTGGGGGATCCCGTACTTCTTCATCAAGGTGGCGGTCGACGACGGCGTGCCGCCAGCGTTTCTCGCCTGGGCGCGGGTGCTGCTCGGGGCGCTGCTGCTCGGCGCGCTCTCCTGGCGGCTCGGCCTGCTGCAGAGCCTGCGCGGCAGGGGCCGGATGCTCGCCCTCTACGCCGTGATCGAGATCGTCGTCCCGTTCCCGCTGATCGCCGCCGGCGAGCAGGCCGTGTCCTCGTCGCTGGCCGCGATCCTGATCGCCGCGGTGCCGCTGATCATCGCGGTGCTCGCGCTGCGCTTCGACCACGACGAGCGCGCCACCGGCAGCCGCCTCGTGGGGCTGGTCGTCGGCTTCGCCGGCGTCGTCGCGCTGGTCGGCCTCGACGTCGCCGGCAACGCCGACGAGCTGCTCGGCGCCGGGGCGATCCTGCTCGCGGCGCTGGGCTATGCGATCGGCCCGATGCTGCTCAAGCGCCGGCTCGGCGACCTCGACCCGCGCGCGCTGATGGCCGGCGCGCTGGCGATCGCCGCCGTCGCGCTGACCCCCGCGGCGCTGATCGCCCCGCCGGCGCAGGTTCCTCCGCTCGAGGCGATCGCGGCGCTGATCGTGCTCGGGGTGCTCTGCACCGCGACCGCCTTCGTCCTCTTCGGGGCGCTGATCACCGAGGTCGGCCCATCCCGCGCCAGCGTGATCACCTACGTCGCCCCGGTGGTCGCGGTGGCGCTCGGCGTCACCCTGCTCGGCGAGCGACCGGGCGTCGGGGCGATCGCCGGGCTGCTGCTGATCATCGCCGGCTCGTGGCTGTCCACCGACGGCCGGCTCCCGCCCGGGCTGGGCGCCGTCGTGACGGGGGTGCGCACGACGCGGAGGCGCGCGGGCGGCGCGCGCCGAGCACGGCGCTCACCGGCGGAGCCGCCGGCCGACGAGGCCGCGGGCGCCGACGTGCGCTTCGAGCCCGGCCGGGCCCGGGCTGGGTAAAGGGGTGCGGCGCGTTAGCGGTCGATGGGGCGAGGCCGAGAACACGACACGAAGCCACGCCGGAGGCACACCGCGTCGCGCTGACCACCGTATAAGCGGCTAAGGCGACAGGAAGGGGTGACGGAGCAATCGGTGTCGTGTTGCCGTACCGATTCGGGAAGCTCCCCTACCCAGCCCAAACCCGGCCGGCGCCACAGCCGGCCTACGCCCGGCCCTACGCGCAGAACGCTGCAAGCCGCTCGGCCTCGGCGTTCACCTCACGGCGGGTGGCGGCATCCAGCCGGCCGAACGGCTCCACGCGGATCCGGCGTCCGTCCTGCTTCCAGGTCCCGGCGACCCGGCCGTCGACCAGGAAGGTCGGCACCGATTGCGGGGTGCGCGTGCTGAAGACCTTGGAGCGATGCTCCTCGGGCAGGATCTGGGTGCGCCGGGCGTGGACGAGCAGGGTCGCGTCCCAGACTGGCAGGAACCGCACCGGCGCCGGCGTCTCGGGGTCGGGCAGCGCGAGGCGCGGCAGGTCGACCAACTCGGCGCCGTCGGTGGCGCGAAAGCGGCGCAGCGCGAGCGTATCGAGCGCGGCGGCCACGGCTTCGCCGCCGAGCCCGGACCAGCTCGCGATCTCGGCGACGCTCGCCGGCCCGAAGCCGCGCAGGTAGCCGCGCACCAGCTCGACCGTGGCGTCCGCCCGCGAGAGCTCGGGCTCGGGGCCGAGCCACTCCTCGGCGTGCGCGAAGAGGTCGGCCCGACGGCGCTCCCAGGTGCCCGACGGCGGCACCCGGACCAGGTCGAGCCACAGCGA
>WHSW01000080.1:0-5352 GCA_009379895.1 Solirubrobacterales bacterium | reverse complement strand
ATGCCGTTCACGCCGACCGAGCCCCTGCCGACCAGCTCGGCGAGCTCGGCCCGCGTGAGCGGGCCCCGGGCGAGGTGGGTCCGCACCCGGCGCGCCGCGGCGGCCATCTCGCGGGCCGTCGGGTCGCCCTTGTGATAGCGCAGCCAGGCCGTCCGCCGGGCGCCTCGGATCGCGATCGAGAAGCGCCACCAGTCGGCGGGCGAGACGAGGTGGATCGTCGCCCGCAACAGAGTCCCCTGGACCACCCGACGGCGCTCCAGGGCCCGGGTCAATGCCTCGCGCTCGACGCCCTCGAGCCGCGACCACAGGCCGATGTACATCGAGGGCGCGTACTGGGCCTGGATCCCGCCGATCCGCTCGAGCGCCCTCGGCAGGGAGAGGCCGCGGCGCTCGAGCAGCAGCTGGCGGGCGAGCAGGGCGCGGTTGAGCTCGCGCTCGCCGAGCACGCGCTCGGCCCCGGCCGCCGCGCTCACGCTCGTGGTCCGCGAGCCACCCTCAGCGGGTGACCGCGCGGCGGTAGCGGTGCACCGCGAGCGTGCTGAACACGGCGATCAGCCCCAGGCACCAGAGCGTCGCTCCCCAGACGTCATTGCCGGCCGGGCCGCCGACGAACAGCGCCCGCGCCGCGTCGACCATGGTCGAGAAGGGGTTGATGTCGGCGGCGAAGGTCTGCAGCCAGTCGGGCATCGACTCCGGCGGCACGAACGCCGAGGAGGCGAAGGTGAGCGGGAAGATGAGGATGAAGCCGAAGGCGTTGGCCGACTCCGGGGAGGAGACGATCAGGCCGATGAAGGCGAAGATCCACGAGAACGCGTACCCGATCAGCAGCATCAGTCCGATCCCGGCGACGACCTCGAGCGGCGAGGAGCTGAACGCGAACCCGACCACGAGCCCGACCGCGATCATCACCGCGAGCGACAGGGCGTTGAGCGCGATGTCGGCGAAGGTGCGGCCGGTGAGCACCGCCGAGCGCGCCATCGGCAGGGAGCGGAAGCGATCGACCAGCCCCTTGCGGAGGTCCTCGGAGAGCCCGAGCGCCGTCACGAAGCCGCCGAAGGCCATCGTCTGGACGATGATCCCGGGCAGCAGGAAGTCCGCGTAGTCCTCGTAACCGGGCGTCTGGATCGCGCCGCCGAAGACGTAGACGAAGAGCAGCACGAACATCACCGGCTGGATCGTGTAGCCGGTCAGCAGGTCGGGCTGGCGGGGGATCCGCTTCAGGCTGCGGACCGCGAGCACGCCCGCGTCGGAGACCGCGTAGCGAAGCGCGGTCATCCGATCGGCTCCCGCTCGATCGCGTGCTCGCCGGTGGCCTGCTCCTGATCGCCGTCCTCGGGCTCGGGCGGGCGCCCGGTGAGGGTGAGGAAGACGTCGTCGAGGGTCGGGCGCCGGACCACGATGTCGTCGATCCCGACCCCCTCCGCGTCGAGGCGCCGGACCGCCTCGGCGATCACGCCCTGGTGGCGGCGAACCGGGACGCGGACGATCCCGTCCTCGACGCTCGGGGGCTCCCTGCAGATCTCCGACAGCGCCGTGACTCCGGCCTCGGCCTGCGAGCGGTCCTCGAGCGTGACCTCGAGCCGCTCGCCGCCGAGCCGACCCTTGAGGTCGTCGGAGCTGCCCTCGGCGATCACGCTGCCGTGGTCGATGACCGCGATCCGGTCGGCGAGTCGGTCGGCCTCGTCGAGGTACTGGGTGGTCAAGAGGACGGTGGTGCCGGCGGCGACCCGGTCCTCGATCGTCTCCCAGAGGCCGATCCGGCTGCGCGGGTCGAGCCCGGTGGTCGGTTCGTCGAGGAAGAGCACCGGGGGACGGGCGACCAGCGCCGCGGCGAGGTCGAGGCGGCGGCGCATGCCGCCCGAGTACGTGCGGACCAGCCGCTCGCCGGCGTCGGTGAGGTCGAAGCGCTCGAGCAGCTCGCGGGCGCGCCCGCGAGACTCGGCGCGGCCGATGTGGTACAGCCGGCCGACCATCTCGAGGTTCTCCGTGCCGGTCAGGTTCTCGTCGACCGCGGCGTACTGGCCGGCGAGGCCGATCTTCGCGCGCAGCGCGGCCGCGTCGGCGACCACGTCGAGCCCGGCGACGCGCGCCGAACCGCCCGTCGGCGGCAGCAGCGTGGTCAGGATCCGCACCGCGGTCGTCTTGCCGGCCCCGTTCGGCCCCAGCAGGCCGAGCACGGTTCCGGGCTCGACCCGCAGATCGACGCTGCGCAGTGCCTGGACGTCCTTGTAGGACTTGCACAGGCCCTCGGTCTCGATCGCGGGTCGGTTCGAGGGGGGCGCGCCGTGATTCGATCCTCCTCCGTCCACCCGCGTCAAGCTACCGGCTGGCGCTCGACGTCTCAGTGCGGATAACCGTAGTTCTTCGAGAATCGAGAGATCGTCGCTGGAAGCCGGCGCGGCCGTAAGATCTGGGCCGTGGAGTCGATCAACTACCACCTCGAGCTGACCCCGGCGCAGCTGAAGATCACCCACACCGCGCTGCGCAGCCTGCTCGACGACTTCGGTCACGACGAGCGCGCGATCGAAGAGCTGATCCACGAGGTGCTCGCCAAGCTCCCCGACGAGCACGCGATCCGGGCGATCCAACTCGACCGCCCGGTGGAGCCGCAGGCCGCCGAGCCGACCGACGGGCCCGACGACTCCCCGGGCGCGGCGGCCTGAGCGGCTCCGTACAGCTCGGGCTGCTGCTGGCGATCGCGACCGCGTTCGCGGCCGTCCTCGGCTTCCTCTACAAGCACCGCGGCGCGGTCGAGTCCCCGCGGGTTGAGCTGCGCAGACCGGTGCGCACCTCGCTGGCCCTGTTTCGGTCGCGCTGGTACGTGCTCGGGATCGTCGTCGCGATGGCCGGCTGGGGCCTGCACGTCGGGGCGCTGGCCCTGGCCCCGATCTCGCTGGTGCAGTCGGTGATCGCGGGCGGGCTCGTCCTGCTCACCGTGACCGCCGACCGGCTCTTCGCCCACGAGGTGACGAGGCGCGAGTGGCTCGGGGTGGCGCTCGCCGCGCTCGGCCTCGCCTTCCTCGCCGCGACGCTCGAGGGCGCCGGGGACGCGGCGCACTCCGACTACGAGCCGGCGCGGCTCGCCTCGTTTCTGGCGCTCGTCGCGCTGGCGGCAGTGGCGCTCGCGGCCCTGAGCCGCGAGCGCGGGCGGGCGCGCGGGCGAGAGGCGATCATGCTCGGCGCCTCGGCGGGTCTCTTCTGGGCGACCTCGGACACGGCGATCAAGGCGCTCTCGGGCGAGCTCGGCGAAACGGGCGTCGCCGCGATCGTCTTCAGTCCGCTCGCCGCGGTGATCGCGATCGCCTCGGTCGTCGGCCTGGTCGTCTCCGCGCGCAGCCTGCAGCTCGGCAAGGCGGTCCCGGTGATCGCGGTGACCAGCGTCGCCGCGAACGCGCTCACGATCGCCGCCGGGCCGATCGTCTTCGCCGAGCCGTTTCCCGACCAGCCGCTCGGCGTCGCGGTGCGGCTGAGCGCCTTCGCGCTGGTGATCTTCGCCGCGGCGCTCACCCCGGCGCCGGTGCGCGCGGCACACCTTGAGGGGGCCTGAGCCCCCGCCGCGCCCTCGATCGGCGCGCTCAGGTGAGCCCCGTGTACCAGAGGCCGAAGCCGACGCCGGCCAGGCCGATCGCCGGAATCAGCACCGTGCGATAGATCGGATCGACGGCCGGTCGGGTCAGGACCCAGGCGAAGCCGGTCGTGCAGACCGCCATCGAGGCGATCGACATCGGGGCGAAGACGGCGAGCGCGAGCGCCGCCTCGAGCTGGCTCGGAAGCGCCGCGAGCAGCAGCACGGTCACCGCGCCGGTGCCGGCCAGCCCGTGCAGGACCCCGATCCCGAGCGCCTGGCGGGGAGCGCACACCCGGCGATGCGGATGGCGCTCGCCGGCGCCGCGTCGCAGGTGGCGGTGCGCGCCCGGGGTGAGATCGCGGCGAGCGGCATGCGCGTGACGGCCGGAGCGATAGTCGCCCCGCAGCCACTTCCAGATCACCCTGATCGCGAGGGCGACGATGACCACGCCGATCGCCTTCTCGGCGCCGGACTCGAGCCAGGCCGGGAGCTCGGACTTGAACAGGATCAGCGGCACCCCGATCGCGATCAGCATCGATGCGTGGCCGAGCCCCCACCAGAATCCGAGGCGGGCGGCGCCCCGGGTGTCGCCGCCGTCGGCTGCGACCAGCGACGTGACCGCGACCAGGTGGTCGGGGTCCGAGGCGTGGCGGAGGCCGAGCAGGAGCGCGATCCCGAGCGCGACGAGCAGCGGGGCGCCGTCGAAGAGGCCGGTCAGCCAGCCGTCAACCTCCTCGACGGGCTTGAACAGGAACTCGAATTCGATCGCTGCCATGGGACTGCCTCCTTGGCTCAACGCGCCATCAGCCGAGCGTCGGGACGGCGCGGTAGGTGATCAGGATGCCGATGAGCACGATCAGGCTCGCCGAGAGGGCCGGCAGGGCGCCGGAGAGGCGGCCGCCGAACAGACGTTGCTGGGGGTGGCGGGGGTTCGATCGGCCCGGGGCTCGGCGGGGCGCGTGGCCGGCTGCCGCGCCCGATGAAGCGCTGCAGATTTCGTCCGGCCCCGGACGCAGGATGCAGCGCTTCGGGCGCGACGCGAGCGCCCCGGCGGGCCTCAGTTCATCGCGCTCCGCGCGACCGGCGCCGACGCGCGATTACCGCGCGACCCGCGCCCACTTCTTCTTCGAGCGCTTGTTCGTGTAGGGGTAGTCGCGCTGGTTCGGGACCTTGGCGAAGAAGTACGTTCGCCCCGTGCGCTTCGGGCGGTAGCCGTAGCGGGCCCGGCCGCCCTTGCCGCTGCGATCGCACCCGACCCGGTCGCCGCCCGGCCGCTCGGCGTAGAAGCAGACCCGGCGGTCCTCCTTCCACTTGCCGCGCAGGATCGCGACGATCCGCATCCGCTCGCCCCGCTCGAGTCCGCCCTTGGTCCTCAGCTCGATCCGGATCCGGGGGGCGACCCGAAGCTCGACCCGGTTCGTGATCACCGTCTCCGGGTCGACCCAGTAGGTCGCGTACACCGTGCGGCTCGAGGCGCCGCGCACCTTCACACCGGCGCGGCCGTCGGCGTCCGTGATCACCCCGGGCTCGAGCACGCGCTCGCGTGGCGAGCCATCCGGGATGCTGCGCGAGAAGCAGACGGCCGCGCCCGCGAGCGGCGCGCCGCCGGGGCCGAACACGCGCGCGGACGCGGTCCGCCCGCGGCCCTGGCGGGTCTGAGCGGCCGCGGTGCGCTTGCCGGGCCACTCGAGGCTGAGGGTCCGGCCCGCGTTCGTGGGCGGGCTCGGGTTGGGGACGCAGCCGTTCAGCACCCGCACCTGCTGCAGCGGCGAGCAGAACCGGTT
>WHSW01000007.1:10710-47888 GCA_009379895.1 Solirubrobacterales bacterium | reverse complement strand
GGAGTTCGCAACCAAGAAGATGCACGACTCGAAGATCAGGAAGATCGCCAAGAAGCAAGCCAAGAAGCAGATCAAGAAGCGGGCGCCGGACCTATCGGTGGCTCACGCCGACGACGCCGACTTCGCCGACGAGGCCGACTCCGCGGCAGAGGCCGACTTCGCCGACTCGGCCGACTTCGCCGACGAGGCCGACTCCGCGGCAGAGGCCGACTTCGCCGATGAGGCCGACAACGCCGACGACGCGGACAGCCTCGGTGGACAGGAGCCGGATACCTTCCAACAGCAGATCCAGTGGGCTCTCGTCGAGGGGGGCGCCAATGCGTCGATAACCGCTCAAAGCGGGGACATCGAGCTGGTCGCCCAGCCGCAGGCCGGCCGTTATGTCCTGGAGTTCGACGCGAGCCTCGTCGATCACGGAATCGTCATCTCCCCGAACTTCGATGGGACCGATGCCGACGAGGTGGCGGTCGCGATCTGCGCTCCCGGCCCAGGAGGGACCAACGGGGAGGCGAACTGCGACGGGGAGGACGACCCGAATCAGGCGCTGGTCGAAGTCAACAACTCAGCGGGCGCGAATGTGAACGGAGACTTCTGGATCGCGGTCATCGAGTAGGACGGCGTCGTGAGGATCGTCGTCTACAGCGGCGACGGGGAGCGGAGGATCCGCACCCTGCGGGGCGGCGGCCCGCAACCCCGCCCCCGGAATGGGGTGAAATCCCCATCGACTGCGGCACTCGCGGGCGCAAGCATGCTGGGCATGGTTCGGTCCATCAGCGCGGCGATCGTGGTGCCCCATGGGTGACGCACGACTCCTGATCCGCTGCGACTGCGCGCCGCGCGCGAGCGAGCACGATCTCGACCGATGGCTCGCACAGCGAGTTCGTGGCCTGAGCGCCGTTGCCGCGACCCTCTACCGCGCCGGCGCGGGGCGACGCGCGGGTGGGTGTGAGCGGGCCAGCGACGCCGAGCGCGCTCGCGCCTGGGTTATCGAGCTGGGCGACGGCGACGCCGAGCCCGCCCAGTTCTCCGAGCTGCTGGGTGAGATGAGGTTGCTCGGCCTGCGGCCGACCGTCTTCCGCGACGACCCGCGATAGGCGCGACAGCTCGCGCCGCCGCTCAGGGCTCGACCAATCCGCGGCGGATCGCGTAGCGGGTCAGCTCGACTCGGTTTCGCATCCCGAGCTTCTCGAGGATGTTGGCGCGATGGCGGTCCACCGTCTTCTTGCTGATCACCAGGGTGGCGCCGATCTCGTCGCTGGTCAGCCCCTCGGCGATCAGCTTGGTCACCTCGAGCTCGCGGGGGGTGAGCGGGTCGGTGGGCGTCTCCTCCCCACGCGCGGCCCGCTCCAGATAGTCCCGGACCAGCGCCGAGGCCGCCGCCGGGTAGATGAACGGCTCCCCGCGCATGGCCGCCCGGCAGGCCTCGATCAGGTCGCGGTTGGCCGCCGACTTGAGCACGTAGCCGGACGCCCCGGCCTTCAGCGCCTCGAAGAAGTACTGCTCGCTCTCGTGCACCGAGAGCATCAGGATGCGCAGCTCCGGGCGGCGACGGTGGAGCTCACGGGCGACCTGCAATCCGGTCAGCCGGGGCATCGAGACGTCGAGGACCGCCAGGTCGATCTCGGCCACGATCCCGATCTCGAGCGCCTCGGCGCCGTCGCCCGCCTCGGCGACCACGGTCAGGTCCGGCCGCGACTCCAGCACCATCTTCAGGCCGTCGCGAACGACGGTGTGGTCGTCGGCGAGCAGGATCCGGGCGCGCAGCGGGATCACGGAGCCTCCCGCGGGTCGATGGTGAGCGTCACCCGCGTGCCGCCCCCGGGCTCCGATTCCACCGTCAGGCCGCCGCCGGCAAGCATCGCTCGCTCGCGCATCCCCTCGAGCCCCGTGGAGTCCGGGGCGACCTGGTCCGGCATCCCGCGGCCGTCGTCGGTGACCGTGAGCTCGACCAGCTCGCCGCGGGTCGCCAGCGCGACGGTGCACCGGGAGGCTTCGGCGTGCCTGAGGACGTTCGTGAGCGCCTCCTGGGCGACCCGGTAGATGACCAGCTCGAGCTCGGGCGAGAGCGTGGGCAGCTCGGGCGAGAGCCGCCGCTCGACGGTCAGCCGGCCCTGGCGCGAGATGCGGGAGGTGAGCGCGATCAGCGCGTTCGTCAGGCCGAGGTCGTCGAGCGCCTCGGGGCGCAGCTCGCGCGCGATCCGGCCGATCTCGGCGAGCGTCAGGTGCAGTTGCTCGGCCAGGGCCGCCATTCGCTGCGGGCTCGCCGGGCTGTCGCCACCGGCCCCACGCTCGATTTCGAGCGCCACCGCGGTCAGCGTCTGTCCCGCCTCGTCGTGCAGCGCGCGAGCGATTCGCAGCCGCTCGCGCTCCTGCGCGACCAGGGCGGCCCGCGCCCCGGCCCGCCGCTCGTCGGCGAGCCGATCGAGCATCGCGTTGAAGGCGTCGGTGAGGGTCGCGAGCTCGGAGGGTTGATCGGGATCTCCCCAAAGGCGCCGCTCAGGATCGCGGAGGTCGATGTCGCGAGTCTGGGCGGCGAGCTCGCGCAGCGGGGCCAGGGTCCGGTGCACGAGGGCCAGGTTGATCGCGAACAGCGACCCGAAGCCGACGATCAGGACCGCGATCTCGACCAGCCGGATGGGGGCGCTCACGGTCACCGGGGTGACCAGGAGCAGAACGAGCGCGAGCGCGAGCACCGAGGCGTTGGCGAGGATGGCCTGCCGGGCCAGCGATGGCCTGCCCGCGTCACTCGTCCGCTTGCGCGTTGTGCCCATCGCGCTCACGAACGAAAGCACGAAGATGGGGATAAAGACCCATCGACGGTGCCGCTGCAACGCGCCACCATGCACCAATGCTCCACGAAACGAAGATCAAGGTGGGTCGTGCCGGCTCCGCGTTGGACCCCGGCATCGACGACGTCGGTCCCCCAGCGGTCGCGAAGACGGTCATCACCGGTGACGGCGAGGGCGCGATCCGGGCCGAGATCGAGCGCCTCGAGCGCCGGCTCGACGTCGAGATGGCCGAGCGGCTGCGCGACGCACGCGAGTTCGGCGAGCCGGCGGGCAACGACGAGCTGCTCCAGATCCGAGAGGAGGAGGCGGTGATCGCCTCCCGGGTCGCCCGGCTGCGCGCGCTGCTCGCGAACGCGACGGTCGTCGACGACGACGGTGAGGGCGACGTCGCCGCGATCGGAACCGCCGTCGAGGTCGAGGACGCCGCCACCGGCAAGACCCGCGAGTACCAGCTCGTGGGCGGATTCGAGCGACTCACCGCCAACGCCGCCTCCGCGGGCTCGCCCCTCGGGCAGGCGCTGATCGGCAGGACGACGGGCGCCGAGGTGCAGTTCGAGCTGCCGAACGGGCGCGCGCGGCGCCTGCGGATCGTCGCCGTCCGCCCGGCCGCGGTCCCGGCCGCGTAGGACCGAGCAGTGCGGTTCTAGTCGGTCACGGGCAGCGACGCCGCGGCCTCGCGCGCGCGCTCCGACGCCTCGGAGGCGAAGCGCAGGTTCTGGTCGATCGCGAACAGCAGCCGACGGAGTTGCTCGCGGGGCTCGGTCGGCACACTCGGCGGCGAGCCCGCGTCCGTGTCCGTCGTCGCCCGCTCGCGAATCAGCAGGGTGGCCGTCGCCAGCGCGTCGAAGGCCGCGCTCAGGCAGCCCAGGGACGCCGCCGCGGCAGCGCTCGAGCCGGGCGCCGCCGCGGCCCGCTCGAGGTCGCGGGCGGCCATCAGCACATCGCAGCACGAGTCGAACAGCCGATGCTCCGCGTCGCCTTCGAGGCCGCTGGCCTCGGCCTGCTCCGCGCGCCGGCGGAGGTCTCGATGTTGCGAGAGAATGCTCACACCGCAATCGTCGTCGGCCGTGGCGTCGATGTAAATGGGGTCAAGTGTGTAGCCGGCCCTCAGTGCCGAGCCAGGTAGGTGTCCGGGGCCAGGCCCTCGGCCGAGCGTTGTCACCACCTCGCCGGCGTCGAAGGTGCGGCGCTCGGCGGGCGAGAGCTTGGCCGGGTAGGCCTCCCCGTTGACGGTCAGCATCTCCAGGCCGCCCGGGCACAGGACCCCGCAGCTCGGCGATCGAGCCGATCGGGCGCGCTACCCCGACGACTGGGATCAGGACGCCGCGCCGAGCGTCGAGCCGCGCTCGGCGAGCATCGCTCGCGCGCGGTCGCGCTCGCCTGCGGCGCACTCCAAGCCGAGGAAGGGCTGAACGATCCAGAAGACGAGCCCCGGCAGCCGACTCGGCAGCTGCATGGTGGCCCCATGGATGATCTCGCTGTAGAGCAGCTCGTGGATTCCGCCGACGATCGCGACCGCCGTGATCCCGGGAAGCCGAGCCGAGGTCTCGGCCCGCCCGGCGTCGACGAAGTGGGTGAACTGACGGACCCCGGCGTCGCGTCGCGCGCTCGCCTTCGGCCCGGCCGCGAGCACCTCCACGATGCAGAAGCGCGCCGCCGAGGGGTGCTCGGCGAGGTAGTCGAGAAGCTCCGCCATGCCGGATCGGACCCGCTCGGCCCACGCGGCGTCGGTCGGGGAATCGAACGCGTGGGCGGTGGCCGAGAAGAGCCGCCCGAGCCAGAGGTCGTAGGCGGCGAGAAAGCAGTCCTCCTTGTCGCTGAAGAGCTCGTAGAAGGTCTTGCGCGAGACGCCCGCGTAGCCGATCACATCGGCGATCCGGCACCTCGCGTAGCCGTGTTCCGCTGTCACCTCGACCATCGCGGTGAGGATCCGACTGCGTTGTGATTTGACGATCGTCTCCGGGGCCAAGCCGTGGCGGCCGCGAGGCAGCCGCTCCAGCTGCCCGCCGTTCGTCTCTGTCGATCCCATTGGGGAACACCATAGAGTCTCGATTGACATTCGGCCAGCAACCGGGCTCGATTGGCTTTAGCCGGTCGTTTACCGAAACCGAAAATGCCAGCAGGCTCGGCCGTGACATCAATGTACGGAAGTATTCATCTGTACCCACGCACCGCTCGCTCGCCTCGCGCGCGCGAGAGACTTTGGCCGAAGAAGCGCATGACCACCGAGAAGCTCAACTCCCGCCGCCCGGGGTCGGCCCGGCCCGGCCCCGTCGCGCCGCCTACCCGACCGACGGCGTCAGTCGCGGGGCCTGGTCTCGCCGCTGACGTGGTAGTTGACGTACCAGGCGAAATGGCGGGCGGCGTTCACGCCCATCGACCAGGGGGCGAGCAGTCGTCTCATCGGCCGGGAGACTAGCCCGACCGGCGGCGTTAAGGCTCAGGCGCCGCGCCATTTGTTGACCGGATCGGTAAGCCTTCACTCGATGCGCGTGTTCTTCGTCGCCGACCGAGCGGCCCGCGAGCGCCCCCCGGAGAGCTTTCGCGGGGCCGGGCTCGAGCTCGAGCCGATCGTCGCACCGCTCGGGCTCGCCGACGCGCTGGTCGCCCTCGAGCCCCGCCTCGCGGCGGCCGGGGACATCGCGGTCGTGCTCGGCGACGACTCGGATCTCTCGCTGGCGACGGCGCTGGTCGCGGCCAAGCTGCAGCTGCCCCTCGCGGCGACGGCGGCGGCGCTTGACCCCGCGAGCCGCAACGGGCGCCTGCTCGCTCAGCTCGCCGATGCGACTCTCGGCGACGACCCGTCCGCGATCGCCGCTTGGGCGGGCGCGGCGACCGGGGACGCGTCGATCCGGCCCGGGTAGGTCCCGGGTCACGCCCCGCCTAGACTTGCGCCGATGAGAGTCGGGATCATCGGGCTCGGCTATGTCGGGCTGCCGCTGGCCGTCGCCTTCGCCGAGGCGGGGCACGAGGTCACCGGCGTCGACGTCGACGCCCGGGCGGTGGAGGGCCTCGCCGCGGGCCGCAGTCGGGTCGAGGACGTGCCATCGGAGCGCCTCGCCGCGCTCGACGGGCGCTTTCGGCCGACCGTCGACCCCGCCCGGCTCGCCGACTGCGACGCCGTGCTGATCTGCGTGCCCACGCCACTCGCCAACCAGCGCGAGCCGGATCTGAGCTACATCGCCGAGGCCGGCCGGGCGCTCGCCGGGGTCCTCGGCGAGGGTCAGCTCGTCGTGCTCGAATCGACCAGCTACCCGGGCACGACGCGCGAGCGGCTGCAGCCACTCCTCGAGGAGTCGGGCCTGGCCGCCGGTCGCGACTTTCACCTCGCCTTCTCCCCCGAGCGCATCGACCCCGGTCGCACCGACCACACGATCACCACCACCCCGAAGGTGGTCGGCGGACTGACCGACGCCTGCACGCGGCGCGCGGTTGAGCTCTACGCGCTGATCTGCGAGCGGGTGGTCGCGGTATCGACGCCGGAGGCGGCGGAGATGGCGAAGCTGCTCGAGAACATCTTCCGCTCGGTCAACATCGCGCTCATCAACGAGCTCGCCGTGCTCTGCGACCGCATGGGAATCGACGTCTGGGAGGTGGTCGACGCTGCGGCGACCAAGCCGTTCGGCTTCATGCGCTTCGACCCCGGGCCCGGGATGGGCGGCCACTGCCTGCCGGTGGACCCGTTCTACCTCTCGTTCAAGGCACGCGAGTACGACTTCCCGGCGGAGTTCATCGAGCTGGCCGGCAAGATCAACCAGCACCAACCGCACTACTGCGTCGAGCGCGTCGTGCGGGCGCTCAACGACGTCGGCCGGCCGGCGCGCGAGTCGCGGGTGCTGATCCTCGGCGTCTCCTACAAGGCCGGGGTGGGAGACCTGCGAGAGGCGCCGGCGCTCAAGATCGCGCACCTGCTGCGCGAGCTCGGCGCCGATCTCTCCTATCACGACCCGCACGTGGCCGAGGTTGCCGAGCTCGGGCTGGTGTCGCGCCCGCTCGCGGAGGGGCTCGCGAGCTGTGACGTCGCCTGCGTCGTCACCGCCCACCCCGACGTCGACTACGAGCGCGTCGTCGCCGAGGCGCCACTGGTGGTCGACTTCCGCGGGGCCACGCGCGGGATCGAAGCCGCGCACCTGATCCGGCTCTGATGGCGGCGGTGCGCCCACCGGGGCGACCGCGCTCGTGATCGGCCCGCTGCGAAGGAACGAGCCGCGCCGCGACCGGCTCACCCTGGGGCTCGCCGGGCTCGCCCTGGCCAGCGCCGGGACGGTCGTCGCCGGCGAGCTGGTCCGCCTCGCCCGCCGGCGAAGCCGCGAGGCCGAGCGGCAACCCGAGGGAGTGCTCGACTCCGCCGAGCTGGCGATCGCCGCCGCCGGGGGCGCGGCCCAGGACACCGTCGCAGTCGCGCTCGAGGCCTACGACGCGGCCCCCCATCACGAGGCCGTCCTGTTCAACCTGCTCGGCGGGTTCCTCGGTGCCTTCGGGCTCGTCCGTGTGTCCACCCACGGGATTCGCTCCGGCTGGTGGCCGTTCGGCAACGTTCGGGTCGGGGGCCGCCACATCCACCACTTCGTGCCCGGGATCCTGCTCGCGTTCGGCAGCGGGGCGGCGGCCCTGACCACCCGCAGCGAGCGGCTCGAGACGGCGCTCGCGTTCCCGTTCGGCGCCGGGATCGGGCTCACCTTCGACGAGGCCGCCCTGCTGCTCGACCTCGAGGACGTCTACTGGACCCGCAAGGGACTGCTCAGCGTTCAGCTCAGCCTCGGGCTGGCGGCGATCCTCTCGAGCACGATCCTGGCGCTGCGCATGCTGCGCCGCGGCGAGCGCCAGGTCGAGGCAGCCGGCCTGATCCCGAGCCCCTCGGGGCCTGCCTGATCGCGCGTCGAGCGCGGGCGGGGAGTCGGCGGCGCGTCGAGACGAGCGGTCCGCCGGCTAGCGCGGATGCGCGACGCGATAACGGGCGAACAGCTCGCCGGTCCGCGGTTCGTCGAGCAGCCAGGCGAGCTCCAGCCCGCGCTCGCCCGCGCTCAGGCCGACCACCAGCCCGGGCCCGGCTCCGCCGGCGAGCTTCGGCGCATGGGTGACGAACAGCTCGTCGACGAGCCCGGCCTCGATCAGCTGGCCGTGCAGGGTGGGGCCGCCCTCGCAGAGCAGCGCGCGCACGCCGCGCTCGCGGCGCAGATGCTCGAGCAGCGCCGCGAGGTCGACCCGTCCAGGATGGCGCACCACCCGGACCGAGGTCGCGGTCGGGGGCGGGTCGGATTCCGAGGCGGTGGCGATCAGCACCCGGCCGCCGCCCGCGGTGAACAGGGGGGCGTCCCAGGGCAGGTCGAGGCTGCCCGAAACGATCACCATCAGCGGATCGTGGGGGAGGCCGAGGCGCTCGCGGCGCTGGCGCTTGGCGGGGTCGCCGACGACGCGCCCGTAATGCTCGGCGCGCATCGTCCCCGCACCGATCATCACCGCGTCGACCGTGGTGCGAAGCGCGACCAGCATCGCGGTGTCGGCGCTCGACCCGATCGGTCCCGAGCGCCCGCGAATCGTCGCCGAGCCGTCGAGCGTGAGCGCGAAGTTGGTGATCACGTACGGCCGGGCGTCGAGCGCGGCGGCGACCAGGTCGAGCACGGCGACCTGCTCGGCGGGGGTCGTCTCGGCGGGGTCGGGGAGCAGGCGGCGCATCGCCGCCTTATAGCGGGCGCGCCGGGAGGACGCGCACCGGGCGAGCCGGCCGGATGCGGACCGGGCGAGCCGGACGCGGACCGGGCGGCTAGCCGGACGCGGACTCGATCTCGCCGAGGTGCTCGACGTTGGCGCGATCGTCGGCCTCGCCCGACGAATCGCCAGCGAACCAGGCGTCGAGGATCTCGGCGAGCTCGGCCGCCGACGTCGTGCGCAGGCTGAGCGCGAGGACGTTGGCGTCGTTCCAGCGCCGGGCGCCCGCCGCCGTGGTGGCGTCGGCGCACAGCGCCGCCCGGATCCCGGGCACCTTGTTGGCCGCGATCGAGGCTCCGGTGCCCGTCCAGCAGCAGACGATCGCCTGCTCGGCGCGGCCCTCGACGACGTCGCGGGCGGCTGCCTCGCTCGCCCACGCCCAGTCATCGCGCTCCTCCGCGGCTAGCGCGCCGTGCGCCAGCGGCTCGTGGCCGCGGCGGCGCAGCTCGGCGAGCACCGGCTCGGCGACCCCTACCAGCTCGTCGGCTGCGACTGCGATCCGCATGGGACCCAAGGTTAGAGTTGCTCCCCCGGCCGCTCCCGGCTCGCGCGACGAGAAGCTCTCGCATACCGAGAGGAACTCGTCGAGCGCGGTGACCGCCGAAGCGTCAGGGCGCTGAAGACCCCGGCGCGGCGCCGGGGCGCCGCGCTCAGAGCGACCAGTCGAAGCGGCGCCCGGTGAGCGCCTCGAGCCGCGCGGCGTCATCGCGAAGCATCGCCCCGAGCCGCTCGCGCAGCCCCGGCGCGAGCTCGGGCTTGCTCGCTGCGCCCGTGCCCGGATCGTGGACCAGCCGCTCGACCAGCCAGCGAAGCGACTCCGGGAGCCGGTCGAAGTTGCGATCGAGCGCCCGCAGCCCGGGGACGCGCACGGCGCGATCCATGAGTCGAAAGCCGCCGCTCGACTTGCCGCTCCCGGTCTCCCACTGGCGCTCAAACTGGGGGGAGCGAAAGCTCGCGTCTACCTCGCAGAACTCGAACGCCCGCCGCATGGTCGCCTCCCGGTCGTCGCGCAGGTCCTCGCGCGAGACGACCAGCACGCGCTCGGCGCCGAACGCGTCGAGGTAGGGCTCGGCCTGCATCGCGTAACGGCTGCGAGCCACGTAGGCGGAGTCCGGATCGGCGAGCGCGACCTCCATCGGCCGTGACTCGTACCCGCCGCCGACGTTGTGGAGGTAATGCGAGAGGACGCGGTCGATCGGGTCGCGGACCATGTAGACGATCCGCGCCTCCGCGAGCAGCTCGCGCATCCGCTCGGCGACGCCGGCGAACCGGGGCAGGTTGGTGTAGTGCGGCGAGCTTTCGCCGCGGACCCGGGCCGAGCGATCGAAGTGGCTCGCGTACCACTGCGGCCCCAATCCCCAGTTCAGCTCGGCGACGAAGAAGTTGAGCTCCTTGGGGCGCGACATCGCGATCTCGGGGTGCAGGTTCAGGTAGTGGTGCAGGCTCGTCGTCCCGCATTTGAGCCCGCCGACGACGATCAGGTTCGGCAGCGCGCCCCGCCGCTCGCCCCGCCGCCGGCGTCGTCCGAGGTGCCGGCGCTCGGATGCGAAGCGCTCGTGCGCTCGGGCGACCATCGCCTCGTCGGCATCGGGGGGATCCCGGGGGACAGAGCCCCCCGGGTGAGTCGGGTGAGCGGCGGGGTCGTCCGGACCGCGCACGCGCCTACTTGGCGCCGAGCCGTGCCACCGCGTCGCGAAAGGTCTTCACCTCTGCGGTCGCCTTCTTGCGCCCCTCGAGCTTCTCCCCGCGGCGATTCACCCAGATCACCGGCACGTTCATCTTCAGCAGCGGGCCGACATCGCTCTCGTAGCCCGAGCCGATGTGCACCCACCCCTTCTTGCCGCCGATCCGTCGCGCGGTCTCCTTGAAGTGGGCGGGATCCGGCTTGTAGCTGCGCACCTGCTGGGCGGTGACGACGAGGTCGAGCTCGGTGCGAAGGTGGCGACGCGAGACGCCGAGCAGCTTGTCGTCGATGTTGGAGACGATGCCGACGTCATAGCGCTTGCCGAGCCGGTCCATCGCCGCGTTGGCCTCGCGAAAGGGCAGCCAGCGCGCGACGCTGTCGGGCAGGAACTGCGCCCGCGAGGGCTCGAGCTCCCAGCCGATCTCGCCGGCGACCCGGACCGCCGCGCGGCGCAGGACCTCGGCGTAGAGCTCGTAGGAGCCGCTCATGATCTCCGCCTGCACCTCGAGGAAGCGATCGATGAACGCCTGCTCGTCGAACGAGAAGCCGTCGCGGTCGGCCTCCTTCGAGAAGGCGTCGAGGATCCCCTTCTCCCAATCGATCAGGGTGCCGTAGCAATCGGTGGTCACCCAATTGATGTCCTTGAGCTTCGGGAGGGGCATGAGGGCGCGGCATTATCGCAAGCGGCGATGCCCGCCGCAGTCAGCCGGTGCGCCGATGGGATCGCGCTCGCCGCAGGAGGTTGGATAGGCTGCCGCGGCCGCCTCGGCGGACCACCTGCCCGCATGGACCTCCTCGAGTATCAAGGCAAGGGGCTGTTCGCCGCCCACGACGTGCCGGTTCCCGACGGCCGCCACGCGACGACCGTCGACGATGCCGTCGCCGCGGCGAACGAGATCGGCTACCCCTGCGTGGTCAAGGCGCAGGTGGCGATCGGCAAGCGTGGCAAGGCCGGCGGGATCAAGGTCGCCAAGGACGAGGCCGAGGCGCGCGCCCACGCCGAGGCGATCCTCGGGATGGACATCCGCGGCTTTCAGGTCCACGACCTGTGGATCGAGACGGCCTCGGAGATCGCCGCCGAGTACTACGCCTCGATCGTCCTCGACCGCTCCGAGAAGAAGCTGCTGGCGATGCTCTCGCGGATGGGCGGCATGGATGTCGAGGAGGTCGTCGAGACCGATCCTGAGGCGCTGGTGCGCCGCCACGTCGCCCCCGGCCGCGACCTCACGGTCGACGAGGCGCGAGAGATCGCGATCGACGCCGGCATCGACGAGGACGTCACCGACCAGGTCGCCGAGCTGCTGGTCAAGCTCGCGCAGGTCGCGGTCGTCGAGGACGCGACCCTGCTCGAGGTCAACCCGCTGATCGTCACCGGTGACCGCCGCGTCGTGGCGCTCGACTCGAAGGCGACGATCGACAACAACGCCCTCTTCCGCCACCCCGAGCTGGCCGAGCTGACCGACAGGTCGAGCGAGGATCCCCAGGAGGCGATGGCGAAGCAGCGCGGCCTCACCTACGTCAAGCTCGGCGGCGAGATCGGCATCCTCGGCAACGGCGCCGGTCTGTGCATGTCGACGCTCGACGTCGTCGCCCAGGCGGGCGGGCGCCCGGCCAACTTCCTCGACGCCGGTGGCGGCTCGAAGGCAGATGCGATCGTCGCCGCGCTGGAGGTGATCACCTCCGACCCCAACGTGACCGCGATCCTGTTCAACATCTTCGGCGGCATCACCCGCTGCGACGAGATCGCCAACGGGATCATCGAGGCCTCGGAGCGAATCGACATCGACGTCCCGCTCGTGGTCCGCCTCGACGGCACCAACTCCGAGGAGGGGCTGGGGATCCTCGCCGAGGCCGAGCTCGGCAACCTGCACGTCGAGCAGACGATGCTCGGCGCCGCCGAGACGGTCGTCGGGCTTGCGGGGGAGGGGCGTTAGGCGTGTCGATCATCGTCGATGGGCAGACCAAGCTCGTGGTCAGCGGGCTGACCGGCCGCGAGGGCAGCTTCCACGGCCTGCGCAACCGCGCCTACGGCACCGATCTGGTCGCCGGCGTGACCCCGGGCAAGGGCGGCCAGGACGTCGAGG
The DNA here is from genome assembly GCA_009379895.1 of Solirubrobacterales bacterium. Classification (GTDB taxonomy): domain Bacteria; phylum Actinomycetota; class Thermoleophilia; order Solirubrobacterales; family 70-9; genus WHSW01. Next base: position 35,622 of record WHSW01000007.1, on the reverse strand, counting down.
GCGTGCCCGTCTTCGACGCGATCCGCGAGGCCGTCGCCGAGCGCGACGCCAACACGTCGATGATCTTCGTCCCGGCGCGGTTCGCCGCGGCGGCGATCGAGGAGGCGATCGAGGCCGGCGTCGAGACGGTGATCGCGATCACCGAGGGGATCCCGGTCCTCGACATGCTGCGCGTCTACTGGCGCGCCCAGGAGGCCGGCGTGCGCCTGATCGGGCCCAACTGCCCCGGCGTCCTGTCGCCCGGCAAGGCCAACGTCGGGATCATCCCCGCGCAGTTCTTCGACTCCGGCTCGATCGGCGTCGTCTCCAAGTCCGGCACCCTGACCTACCAGATCGGCAACGAGCTCAAGCAGGCCGGGATGGGCAACTCGTCGATCGTCGGCATCGGCGGCGACCCGATCGTCGGCTCGGACTTCATCGACGTGCTGGCCATGTTCGAGGCCGATGAGGAGACCGAGGGGATCGTCATGGTCGGCGAGATCGGCGGCGACGCCGAGGAGCGCGCCGCGGACTTCATCGCCGAGTCGGTGAGCAAGCCCGTGGTCGCCTACATCGCGGGCTTCACCGCCCCGCCCGGCAAGCAGATGGGCCACGCCGGCGCGATCATCTCCGGCTCGGAGGGGACCGCGGAGGCCAAGAAGCAGGCGCTCGAGGCGCGCGGCGTGCGCGTCGGCCGCAGCCCGACCGAGACCGCGCAGCTCGCCGTCGGGGCGATGCGGGCGCTCTGACGCCGGCCTGCGCGCGATTCGCCATCGGTTCGTTGCAGGCTCGCGACGTTCGTGCTTCCTCGGCGGGATCGTCGGGGTACCCTGGTTGCGCATGGAGCGAACGCGCGCCACCTGGACGGACGAGCGCCTCGACGACCTCGCACACCGCGTCGACGACGGCTTCCGTCGCGTCGACGCCCGCTTCGACGCTCAGGACGCCCGCTTCAACGCCGTCGACGCCCGCTTCGACGCCCTCCAGCGGACGATCATCCAGGTCGGCGGCGGGATGATCGTCACCTTCCTGGTCGGCTTCGCGGGCCTGATCGCCACCCAGCTCTGACCTGACGGGGTCCGCGCGACGCTCGGGCCCGCGCGCGACGCTCCGGTCCGCGCGAGACCCGGATCGGTCGGGCCGCGGTCAGGCGCCGGCCTCGGCGAGCAGCGCGCGCAGCGGCTCGAGGACGGCGGGCGTAGCGGCGACGATCCCGTCCGGCGCGGCCGGGTTGGGCTCGAGCCGGGCGACGAGCGCCCCCGCCTCCTCGGCGATCAGCGCGCCGGCGGCCAGGTCCCAGTGGTTCAGGCCCCGCTCGAAGTATGCGTCGACGCGCCCGCAGGCAACCGAGCAGAGATCGACCGCGGCGGCGCCCATGCGCCGGATGTCGCGGACGCGGGGCAGGATCTCGGTCAGCGCCCGGGCCTGCGCGCGGCGCCGCTCGGGCTCGTACGCGAATCCCGTCGCGACCAGCGCCGAGGCGAGCTCGGTCGCGCCCGAGGGAGCGATCGACGCCCCGTTGCGCGCCGCGCCCCCGCCGCGGATCGCGGTGAACACCTCCTCGTGGACCGGGTCGTGGACGACCCCGACCACGGTTCGGCCCTCGCGCTCGACCGCGATCGAGACGGCGAAGCCCGGATGGCCATAGAGGAAGTCGGTGGTGCCGTCGAGCGGGTCGATCACCCACCGCAGGCCGGTCGAGCCCTCCGCGCTCGCGCCCTCCTCGGAGAGGATCCCGTCGTCGGGGCGTGCCCGCCGGATGCCGTCGACGATCAAGCGCTCGGACGCGTGGTCGACCTCGCTCACCATGTCGGTCGGCGACGACTTCGTGCGGACCTCCGATCGCGGCTCGTCCAGCCGCTCGGCGAGCAGCGCCGCGGCATCGGCCGCGAGGCTCTGGGCGAGCCCCAGCAGCGGATCGAGGGCGATTGCCACGCGACCACGGTATTGACCCGGGCCGCGAGGTCGTGCCCTCGAGCCACTCCCGCCGCGTGGCGTTCCTATACTCGACCGCCGATGGCCTCCGACGTGATCAGCTTCGCCCGCGGGGCGCCGAGCGCCGACATCCTGCCCGCCGCCGCGGTCCGCGCGGCGGCCGAGCGGACGCTCGCCGAGGACTGGCAGCGCGCCCTCTCCTACGGCACCGGCGTCGGCCATCGCGGGCTCTGCGAGTGGATCGCCGGCGAGCTGCACGAGATCGACGCCGACCGGGTGATGATCACGAACGGCTCGATGGAGGCGGCCTCCCTGCTCTTCCACTACACGGTCGAGCCGGGCGACCGGGTGGTCGTCGAGCAACCCTCCTACGACCGCACGCTGCTGCTGCTCGGGCGCTCGGGCGCCGAGTTGGTGCCGGTGCCGCTCGAGGCCGACGGGCTCGACGTCGACGCGCTCGAGCGCGCGCTCGCGGACGGTCCGATCAAGCTCGCCCACGTGATCCCCAACTTCCACAACCCGGCCGGCTGCACGCTCTCCGCCGCAAAGCGCGACCGCCTGGTCGCGCTCGCCGACGAGCACGGCTTCACGATCTTCGAGGACGACCCGTACCGGTTGATCAACTTCGGCGGAGAGTTGCCGCCGACGATGCTGTCGGCGGATCGCTCCGAGCGCGTGGTCCACGCCTCCTCGTTCTCGAAGACCGTCAGCCCCGGGGTGCGGGTCGGCTACCTGGCCGGGCCCGCCGACCAGATCGCGACCCTCGCCAAGCGCGCCGGCGAGCACTACATCTCACCCAACATGCTGGCCGAGTCCGTGGTCTGGGAGCTATGCACCTCCGGCGCGCTGGCCGAGAACGTCGAGTCGGTCAACGGCGCGCTGCGCGACCGCCGCGACGCGCTCGTCGAGGCGCTCGGCGAGCAGATCCCGGAGGCCGAGTTCGTGGTCCCGGGCGGCGGCTACTTCCTCTGGCTCGACCTCGCCGGCGACGTCGACACACCGACCCTGCTCGAGGCCGCCACGCGCGAGGGAGTCGCCTTCGTCGCCGGGCCGGACTTCATGCTCGACGGCGGCGAGTCGAGCCTCCGCCTCTCGTTCGCCAGCGTGCCCGCCGATCGCGTCGCCGAGGGCGTCGGGCGGGTCGCCCGCGCGCTCGAGTCGGTCCGCGCCGCGAGCCCGGCGTGAGCCGCCGCGAAGGGTGACGGCCGGGCGCCCCGCGCGACGCCCCGCAGCCTCCGCCCGCGCCCGGCCGCTACGGCCGCGCTCAGCGCCCGTAGCGGTCGCTGGAGATGACGAGCGCCTCGGGCAGCGGCGCGCGGGGGGGCGGCGCCGGATCGGCGCGGACCGAGACCGTCTCGGCGACGCTGCGGGTGATCGAGAGACGCTCGCCCGCCGAGATGACGACGACCCCCTCGTCGTCCGAGCTCTCGACCTCCCCGTCGAGGCCCGGCCGCATGCCGGCCCGCTTGAGGTAGTGCAGGAGCTCCTCGGCCTCGTTCTCGAAGCGCAGCACGAGCACGCTGGCGCCGGGCTCGACGTCGGCGAGCAGCGCGCCGTGCTCGCGGACCCCCTCGACGATCGGGTGCCCGTGGGGACAGGTCTTCGCGTCGCCGATCGCCTCCAGCATCCGCTCCTCGAGCACCGGTGACATCGCGTGCTCGAGCCGCTCGGCCTCCTCGTGGACCTCGTCCCACGGGATCCCGAGGACGTCGGTCAAAAAGCGCTCGATCAGGCGGTGGCGGCGGACGATCGCCTGCGCGTGCTCGCGTCCCTCGCCGGTGAACAGGAGCGACTTGTCCTCGGCGCGGGTGACGTAACCGTCGCGCTCGAGCCGCCCGATCATCTCGTGGACGGTCGGCGGCGAGAGTTGCATGGCCCGGGCGATGTTCGCCCCGGTGATCGACAGTCCGGCCTCCTCGAGCCAGAACATGATCTCCAGGTACTCCTCCTCGGCGACCGTAGCGTGATCGTGCGACATCGCGCGTTCGATACTAGCCTGCCGGGTCGGGCCGGCCGGATCGAGCGATCAAGCGGAGGCCGAGGCGTCGCGGTACTCGGGCCGCGTCCAGACCTCGGCCAGATGGACGATCGTCGCCGCCGCGGCCGACATCTCCTGCAGTGACGCCCACTCGCGGACCGAGTGGTAGTCGTGCCCGCCGGTGAAGATATTGGGCGTCGGCAGCCCACGCGCGCTCAGGATCGAGCCATCGGTACCGCCTCGGATCGGCACCCTCCGCGGCTCGATCCCCTCGGCGCGAATCGCCTCCTCGGCCGCCGCGGTGACCCGGGGGAAGTCCTCCAGGTAGCGGCGCATGTTCGGGTACTGGGCGTGGGCCTCGACCCGCAGCCGGGCGCGCGGCTCGCTCGCGCATACCTCCTCGGCGGTGCGGCGCAGCAGCTCGCAGTGCGCCTCCAGCCGCTCCTCGTCGAAGTCGCGGACGATCGCGCGCAGCGTCGCCTTGGTGGCGCTCCCGGTGAGCTCGTAGGCATGGATGAAGCCCTCGCGCCCGGAGGTCGTCTCGGGCGTGAGGCGATCGGCGGGCAGCGCGGCGAGCACGCGCCCCATCAGGCGCAGCGCGTTGACGAGCTTGCCGGTGGCGAAGCCCGGGTGCGCCTCGACGCCGGTGATCTCGATCGTCATCTCGGCGGCCTCGAAGGTCTCGTCCTGCAGCTCGCCGAGCTCGGACCCGTCCATGGTGTAGGCGCAGTCGGCGCCGATGCCGTCGATGTCGAAGAGGGTCGCCCCCTCGCCGACCTCCTCGTCCGGCGTAAGGCAGACGCGCAGCTCGGGGCGGGGGAGCTGGGGTCGTGCCACGAGGTGCGCGACGGCGGTCACGATCTCGGCCACCCCCGCCTTGTCGTCGGCGCCCAGCAGCGTGTCGCCGCTGGTGGTGATCAGGTCGTGTCCGCGCGCGGCCGCCAGCTGCGGGTGCTCGGCGGGGTCGAGGACCGTGCCTCCCCTCGGCAGCTCGATCGGCTCGCCGCCGTAGTCGCGACGGACGATCGGCTCGACCCCGGCGCCCGACTCGTCGGGGGAGGTGTCGAGGTGCGCGACCAGGCAGATCACCGGCACGGGGCCCTCGACGGTCGCCGGCAGCGACGCCGTCACGTAGCCGTTGTCGTCCAGGGACGCGCCCTGCAGCCCGGCCGCCTCGAGCTCGGCGACGAGCAGCCGCCCGAGCTCGAGCTGGCCCGGGGTGCTCGGTGAGCCGTCGCGCCCGCGCGCCGACTGCGTATCGACGCGGACGTAGCGCAGGAAGCGCTCGAGCAGCCCGGGGGCGAGGTCCTCGGCGAGCGGCGAGGTGTAGGCCGCGCTCAAGCCACGCTCCCCGTGGCGAGCGTGGAGACGACCGCCTCGTAGAAACCGTCCCCCATCGAGCCCTCGGTGACGGTCGCGTTCGGAAAGCGCGCCAGCGCCGCGCGCAGCGCCTCGTCGCGCTCGGGGCCGTTGGCGACGCAGAAGAAGCGCCCGACGGCGACCGCCGACTCGAGGTCCTCGATCGAGTCGCCGACCGCGATGCAGCTCTCGGACTCGTACCCGCGCGCTCGCCGGTGGAAGGCGACGCCGTTGGCCTTGCTCGCGCCGCCGGGGACCAGGTGGTAGGCATGGGCGGTGTCGATCCCGTCCATAGGCCTGGTGATCGTCCCGTTGTCGAGGAAGCGGAGATCGCTGTGGCCGTGTTCGCGCAGCAGCTCGTTGGCCTCGGCGACGTCGACATGGCCTCGGAACAGGTGCGAGAACACCCGCTGGGAGTGCCAGGGCGCGTGCCACTCGAGCCGTCCCTTGAAGTGCGAGAAGAGCAGGTCGGGGATCCCGGCGTCGAGCATCTGCTCCGCCGGCGTGCGCTCGCCGCCCGGCCTCCAGTCGCCGGTCAGATACGTGGGCTCGCCATCGATCATCACCGCGCAGCCGGCCTCGTAGATGTACGAGGTCTGACCGATGAGGCGCGCGTCGGAACGGACGGTGTCCTCGCGGCGGCCCGACATGATCACCACCTCGACGTCGGCGCGGAAGCAGGCCTCGAGCGCCCGCGCCTGACGGAGCGAGAACGCCCCCTCGGCGTCGCGGAAGAGCGAGCCCCGCCTTCCGAGCAGCGTTCCGTCGAGGTCGGTGTAGACGCAGCGCAGGGCCATGGGACGACTAACTTAGTCGGCGATGCCCGCCTGGCGTCTGGCGAACACCACGCTCGAGCTCCCGCCGCCGCTCGGCGCCGGGATCGTCAACGTCACCGACGACTCGTTCTTCGCCGGCGCGCGCAGCGGCACCCCCGAGCGCGCGCTCGCCGACGGGCTCGGGCTGGTCGAGGCGGGGTTCGACCTGCTCGACGTCGGGGCGGTCGCGGCCCGCAGCGGCCCGCCGGTGCCGGCCGCCGCCGAGGCGGCGAAGCTCGTCCCGGCGATCGAGCGCCTGGCCGCCGAGGCGGGTGTGCCGGTACTCGCCGACACCTTCTCGCCCGAGGTTGCCGCGGCGGCCCTCGACGCCGGCGCCGCCGCGATCAACGACATCTCGGGTGGCTCGGCGGAGATGCTCGGCCTGATCGCCGAGCGGGGCTGCGGCTACGTGCTCATGCACATCGAGGGCCCGCCGCGCGTCGACCGCCGGGCGCCCGGCTACGCCGACCCGGTCGCACACCTGGGCGGCTGGTTCTCCGAGCGCCTCGAGCGCGCGGTCGAGCTCGGCGTCGACTCAGAGCAGATCGCGCTCGACCCGGGCCTCGACTTCGACCTCGACACCGACGACGACCTCGAGATCCTGCGGCGGCTCGGCGAGCTGCGCTCGCTCGGCAGGCCACTCTTCGTGGCCCTGTCGCGCAAGGACTTCCTCGGCGCCGTGCTCGCCGGCTCCTGGGACGAGCGCCTGCCCGCCGCCGAGCGCGAGGGGGCGACGCTCGCCGCGACCACGCTCGCGGTGGCCGCCGGGGCCGAGGTGCTGCGCCTGCACGACGCCACCGCCCTCGACGCGCTGCGCACCGCCGCGGCGATCGCGATCCCGCGGCCATGAGCGTCTTCGGCGACGCCCCGCCGCTCTCCTGGGAGCGATTGCTCGAGGCGGGGGAGATCGACGAGCGGCTGGTCGCGACCAGCGTCGAGGAGGCTCGCGGAGCGAGCTCGCAACCGGCCCCCGTGGAGCTCGCGCCGGGGCTTCGCGAGGCCGTGCGCCGCGCCGGGATCGAGGGCCTGTACTCACACCAGGTCGAGGCGCTCGACGCCTCGCGCGCGGGCGACCTGATCGTCACCAGCGGCACCGCCTCGGGCAAGTCCCTGTCGTTCAACCTGCCGGTCCTCGACGCGATCGCCCGCGACCCCAAGGCCCGGGCCCTGTACGTCTACCCGACCAAGGCGCTCGCCCAGGACCAGGCCCGCAAGCTCTCCCAGCTCGGCCCGCCCGAGCTGCGCCACGCGATCTACGACGGCGACACCCCGCGCGACGATCGACCGGCGATCCGCCGCCGGTCCAACCTCGTGCTCACCAACCCGGACATGCTCAACATGGGCCTGCTCGCCCATCACAAGGGCTGGGGCGACTTCCTCGCAAACCTCGAGTGGATCGTCGTCGACGAGGCGCACACCTATCGCGGCGTGTTCGGCTCGCACGTGGCCAACGTCCTGCGCCGGCTGCGGCGGGTGGCTCGCGTGTACGGCAGCTCCCCCCGCTTCATCCTCGCCTCGGCGACGATCGCCAACCCGGTCGAGCTCGCCGAGCGGCTCGTCGGGACAGACTTCGAGCTGGTCGACTCCGACGGCGCGCCCCGGGCCAAGCGGCGGATCGCGGTCTGGAACCCGCCCGTCCTCGACGAGCGCACGATGCGCCGGCGCTCGGTGCTCTCCGAGGCCGCCGAGCTGCTCGCCGACCTGGTCGTCAACGGCGCGCGCACGATCTGCTTCCTGCGCAGCCGCCGCGGGATCGAGCTCATCCTGCGCTTCACCCGGATGCGCCTCACGGAGCTCGGCGAGCCCGCCCTGGCCCGGCGGATCGCGCCCTACCGCGCCGGATACACGCCGCAGCAGCGGCGCGAGATCGAGGCCCAGCTCGCCGCGGGCGAGCTGCTCGCGGTGGTCGCCACCGACGCGCTCGAGCTCGGGATCGACATCGGCGAGCTCGACGCGGCGGTCTGCGTCACCTTCCCCGGCACGGTCGCGAGCCTGCGGCAGATGTGGGGGCGTGCCGGGCGGCGCAGCGAGGGCATCGCGCTCTACGTCGCCGGCGAGGACGCGCTCGACCAGTTCTTCTGCCGCCACCCCGACGAGTTCCTCGCCCGCCCGGTGGAGGCGGCGATCCTCGATCACGCGAACGAGCGGATCCAGACGGCGCACGTGCTCGCGGCGGCCCACGAGGCGCCGCTCGGCGGCGCCGGCGCCCAGCCCGGGGCCACAGACGACGAGATCCTCGGCGCCCGCTGGCGCGAGCGCGCCGAGGCCCTGGTCGGCGCCGGGCGCCTGCGCCGCGCCCGCGACGGCCGCTACCTGCCGCGGGGCGCCGGGTTTCCCGCCGGCGAGATCTCGCTGCGCTCCGCTTCCCCGGACTCCGTCGCGGTGGTCGAGGGGGCCTCGGGGGAGGTGATCGGCACGGTCGAGGCCGAGCGCGCCTTCTCCACCGTTCACCCGGGCGCGATCTACCTGCACCTCGGGCGCTCCTACGAGGTGCGCGAGCTCGATGTCGACGGCCGCCGCGCGATCGTCGACGCCTTCGACGGCGACTGGTACACCCAGCCCCGCAAGGAGACTGAGGTCTTCATCGAATCGGTCGGCGCGCAGCGCTCGATCGGGGCTGCGCAGAGCGGGGTGGAGCTTCGCTTCGGCGAGGTCTCGGTGACCGAGCAGGTGATCGCCTACCAGCGCAAGAGCCTCGCCGACCACTCGGTGATCGACCTGGTCGGGCTCGAGCTGCCCGAGCAGAACTTTCCCACCCAGGCGCTCTGGTACCTGCTCGCCGATCAGCTGGCCGGGCCGGATGCGCTGGCGCCCGAGGTCCTGCTCGGGGCGCTGCACGCCTCCGAGCACTCACAGATCGCGGTCCTGCCGCTGCTGGCGATGTGCGACCGCTGGGACATCGGCGGCCTGTCGACCAACATCCACTTCCAGACCGGCCTGCCGACGATCTTCGTCTACGACGGCCACCCCGGGGGGGTGGGTATCGCCCGCCGCGGCTACGACGAGTTCGAGCGCCTGGTCGGCGACGCCGCCCGCCTGGTCGGCGAGTGCCCCTGTGAGGCGGGCTGCCCGTCGTGCATCCAGAGCCCGAAGTGCGGCAACCTCAACGAGCCGCTGCACAAGGCCGGGGCGCTGGAGCTGATGGACGCGATCATCAACCTGATCGCGGCCGAGCGGCGCCCGGGCCGGACGGCGGCATGACCGGCGTGACGCAGATCGCCGTGATCGGCAAGGGCACCAGCGACGAGCAGCTTGCGCCAGTCGCCGAGGAGGTCGGCCGGCGGCTCGCCGAGGCGGGCGCGAGCCTGGTCTGTGGCGGCCTCGGCGGGGTGATGGAGGCGGCGGCGCGGGGTGCGGCCGGGTCCGGAGGGACGGTGATCGGGATCGTGCCCGGCACCGACCCCACCGCCGCCAACCGCTTCTGCACGCACGTGGTCGCGACCGGGATCGGTCATGCCCGCAACCTCGCCGTGGTCGCCTCTGGTGACGCGGTGATCGCGATCGGCGGCGAGTGGGGGACGCTCGCCGAGATCGGCTTCGCGCGCAGGCTCGGCCGCCCGGTGGTCGCGCTCGAGAGCTGGACGGTGACACCGCACGCGCCGGTCGCCGGCGGCAACGGAATCGAGGTCGCCGAGTCGCCGCGGGGGGCGGTCGACCTGGCGCTGACCGCGGCGCGTGAGCGCTGAGGACGGCCGCCGGCCGCACCTGCACTCACCCGCCGGCATTGATCCCGGCCCGCAGCGGCTCGCGACCCCTCGTCAACCGGCGTCGGCGGTCAGCGCCTCGGCCAGTCGGGACGCCAGTTCGTCGATCGCGTAGGGGACGCTCAGCACCGACGGGAAGGCCATGGCCGTCGAGGGGCCGATGCCGAATCCCACGTACGCGCCGCGGGCGACCGCGGGCACCCTCGAGAACAGGGTGTCGCGCTCCAGGTCCTCGAGCTCCGCGGGATCCGGGCTGGTGCCCAGGATCAGGTCGGCGTCGATGGTCGGGTAGCGCTCGGCGCTGACCTGGGCGCGGCCCTGCTGACCAGGGAGCCGTGCGACCTCGTCGGTGAGGCCGGCGAAGCCGAGGTCCCTGAGGAACTCGATCGACGCGTCCGAGTCGTCATCGATCACGTAGAGCCCGTCCCCGGCGACGTAGTTGAAGAAGGACACGGTCTTGCCGGCGAACTCGGGGTGCTCCTCGCGGACCCGCGCCACGCTGGCCTCGACATCGGCGATCAGCCGCTCGGCCCGCGGCCCGCGCCCGAGCGCCTTGGCGACCTGCCGCACCCCCTGCTGCCAGGTGTCCACGCCGGGGGCGTCGACGTGCCCGACCACCGGGGCGATCGCGTTGAGCTCGTCCCAGGACTCGGAGATCAGCGGGTAGGTGTTGGTGGCGAGGATCACGTCAGGCCGCAGGCGCAGGATCGCCTCGAACGGGAAGCCCCCCTCCGTATCGATCAACTCGGGCTCCTCACCGTCGAGAGCCACTCCGGTCCACTCCTGGACGCCGCCCTCGAGGTAGGTGACGTCGTACATCCCGACCGGGACGACGCCGAGCGCGATCGCGGCGTCGGCGCTGGGATAGTCGAGCGCCACCACGCGCGTCGGGCGATCCTCGATCGTGACCTCGCCGAGCTGCTGGTCGATCCTCGCCGGGAACCCCGCGGCGGCCCCCTCCGCGCCGGTCGCTTCGCCGGAGCCCTCACCGCCGCAGGCGCCGAGGGCGAGTGCACAGAGGGCGGCCAGGACGGGCAGGGCTCGCGTCATTAGGTGACCCTAATAGATGCCGGGCGGCGAGGCGGAGCGCCGCCCGTGCAGGCGGCGGCCGGCGGCTCGGCGCTAGCCTTACCGGCCGCGGGCGAGGTAGCTCAGTTGGTAGAGCACACGACTGAAAATCGTGGTGTCGGCGGTTCGATTCCGCCCCTCGCCACTGCTGCTGTCACAGGCGCGCTCGCCATCTCGTCTCCCGGGGTACATGCAAACCGAAAGGAGATGCGATGAAGGTCTTCGTCGCCGGCGCCACCGGCGCGCTCGGCAAGCAACTGGTCCCGCAGCTCGTCGCGAGCGGGCACGAGGTCGTGGGCATGACCCGCAGCCAGGCCAAGGCCGATCTGGTCCGCAGCCTCGGCGCCCGACCGGCGCTCGCCGACGGGCTCGATCCGGAGGCAGTCGGGACCGCGGTCAGCGAGGCCGCGCCGGACGTGATCGTGCACCAGCTCACGGCGCTGTCGGGCTCGATGGACCCGCGCCACTTCGACCGCGACTTCGCGCTCACCAACCGCCTGCGCACCGAGGGGACCGACCATCTGCTCTCCGCCGGGCGGGCGGTGGGCATCAGCCGCTTCGTCGCCCAGAGCTTCGCGGGCTGGCCGTTCGCTCGCGTCGGCGGCCCGCTCAAGACCGAGGAGGATCCGCTCGATCGCGATCCGCCGGAGGCGTTCCGCCGCGCGCTGGATGCGATCCGCTACCTCGAGGAGGCGGTCGCCGGCGCGGACTGGGTCGAGGGCGTGGTGCTCCGCTACGGTGGCTTCTACGGGCCGGGGACGTCGTTCGCCGCCGACCCACCGGGGGAGCACGTCGAGATGATCCGCAAGCGCAAGTTCCCGCTCGTCGGCGACGGCTCGGGGGTGTGGTCCTTCGTCCAGATCTCCGACGCCGCGACAGCCACCGTGGCCGCGGTTGAGCGCGGCGAGCGCGGCCTCTACAACATCGTCGACGACGACCCGGCGCCGGTCTCGGAGTGGCTGCCCGCGGCCGCGGAGGCCGTCGGCGCCAAGCGCCCGCTGCGGCTGCCGAGGTGGGTCGGCCGGCTCGCGGCCGGCGAGGCGGCGACGATCATGATGACCGACGTGCGAGGGGCCTCGAACGCGAAGGCGAAGCGCGAGCTCGGCTGGCGGCCGCGCTACCCGAGCTGGCGTCAGGGGTTCGCGACCGGGCTCCGATGAGCGGCGCGCAAACCGACGACGAGCGGATCCTCGAGGAGCTCCGGCCGCGGGCGTTCGCGATCGCCTACCGGATGCTGGGCAGCGTCGCCGAGGCGGAGGACGTCGTCCAGGAGGCGCTCCTGCGCCTGCATCGCGCGCTCGAGGCCGGGGAGCGGATCGAGTCGCCGAAGGCCTACCTGGCCACCGTGGTCACCAGGCTCGCGATCGACGAGCTGCGCTCCGCGCGCGCGCGCCGCGAGCGCTACGTGGGCGAGTGGCTGCCCGAGCCCCTACTGGCGAGCGAGGAGGACGATCCGGCGCAGCACGCCGAGATCGCGGACTCCCTCTCGCTCGCCTTCCTGGTCCTGCTCGAGAGCCTCTCGCCCGAGCAGCGCGCCGTCCTGCTGCTCCGCGACGTGTTCGACTACCCCTACCGGGAGGTCGCGGAGATCGTCGGCAAGAGCGAGCCGGCCGTGCGCCAGCTCGCCACGCGCGCGCGCCGCCGGGTCGACGAGGGCGCCCCGCGCTTCGAGACCTCGCGCGAGCAGCGTGAGCGGCTCGCGAGCCGGTTCTTCGCCGCGGTCGAGCGGGGCGACCTCGGCGGGCTCGAGTCGCTGCTCGCCGAGGACGTCGAGTTGCATGGGGACGGGGGCGGCAAGGCGCCCGCCCTGGCGCGACCGGTACATGGCCGGGCGAGGGTCGCTCGCACGCTCGGCGCCTGGGCCCGGGCCGCCGCGCGCTTCGGGGGCTTCTCGCTCGACCCGGTGACGGTCAACGGCCAGCCCGGCGCCGTGATCCGCGACCCCGGCGGCGGGCTGATCAACGTGATGGCGCTGGAGATCGTCGACGGGCGGATCGGGGCCGTCCGTTCGGTGGTCAACCCGGACAAGCTGCGCCACATCGGGCGTCCCGCGGATCTCCAAGAGCTCATGCGGCGAGCAAGCGCCGGACCCGGGGACCCACCCGGCAAGAGCGTTTAGACTCGGCCGTCGCCGGGGGGCGGCGTTGGGAAACCCGGGGGAGCAGGGAGGAGACCGTGCTCGGCAATCGCAGGCGGGGGCGGGGGTCGGCGGGGGCCTCGCGGACCGCGATCGTGGCGGGCGGGGCACTGCTCGCGTGCCTCGGGCTCGTCCTGCTGTTGGACGCACCCATCGCGAGCGCGGCGAAGCCCGCCGAGGACGGTTGGTGGCGGGGCTCGAACGACGAGGGGACGCACGTCGCCTTCGCGGTCGAGCGCGTCGCGGGCAAGCCGGTGGTCACCGGGGTGGTGATCGGCTGCGACACGACGGCTGGCATCCCCTTCGGCGCCATGCACGCGCCGAGCGACCTCGACGTGCCGTTCACCGACCCGGTTGGAGCCCCGGTCGGGCACGCGGCCTATCCGATCACCCGATCCGGGCGTATCGACACGCGCCCGCGCACGATCCGCAGCCCGCGAGCGCCCTCGGGCGGGCGCCTCGACGTGCCGCTCGCCTCGCCGATCAGCGGGCGGCTGAGGGGCGATCACGCGCGCGTGAAGCTCACCGACGATCCGGTCTGGAGCAGCAGCGCCTGCGCCGACGCCGCCAATCCCGACCCCGGCGACGTCCTCAACGTCGAGGCCGTGGGCGGCGGCGAACCGGTCCGGTCCGGGGTCTGGCGAGCGGAGGGACTGCTGCCGTTCGGCGAGATCGTCGACTACGCCGCCGGCCTCTTCTACGTGCAGCCGAGCGGCGTCGTCGGCGCCTTTCGAGGGATGTTCCTCGGGCCGGCCGTGCCGCCCCCGGACCGCAGGCCGAACCCGCTCTACTCGCCCTGGCCGCTCCCCTGCTTCGATCAGAACGTGGCCGACGACGCATTCGAGGACGGCGACATGGCCTACGACTTCAACGCCGGATTTCTCCTCGACGAAACGGTGATCGGAGCCGACGGCACGCTGCACACCCTCGGTGGGACCGATCCGTCGGCGACGACCTCCTTCGCCTGGGTGCAGACCGACGGCAGCTTCACCTCTTCGGACAGCTACGAGGGCAGCTATCGGATCACCGAGAGCCCGGCGCTCACCAACCCGAACTGGTGCATCGACGTCGACATCCCCTTCGAGGCGAAGCGAGTCGAGCCGGCGGCTCCCCTGGTCGTCGGCGCGCTCGAGGATCCCGGCCCGAAGGTCGGGTCGGGCCGCGACTACCTGACGGTGCCGCTCGATCCGACCGAATACGTCGGGCTCGGCGACTCCTACTCCTCGGGCGAGGGGGTGCCGCCCTTCGATCCCGAGACGGCGACCGAGCCCAACCGATGCCACCGCTCGACCCGCGCCTACTCGCGGCTCTTCAGCCCGCCCGGATACCGGCTCAACCGCTCGTTCTTCGCGTGCAGCGGCGGGACGACCGAGAACCTGGGCCGCCTCGACGCCGCGGGCGCGATCGGCGGCACGCCGCAGGCGGGCGAGCCCTCGATCCAGCTCGCCCGGCTCAGCGCGGGCGATTGGGCGAAGACGGACATGGTGACCCTGACGGTCGGCGGGAACGACGCGCGGTTCGGCAAGGTGCTCGCCCAATGCCTCGTCCCCCGTCCCTGTCACCGGGGCAAGCGCGCGAAGCGGATCAAGCAGCGGATCGCCGACGAGGTCCCGCCGCTGCTGGCGAGCTCCTACTCGGCCGTCCGCCGCACCGCTCCGAACGCGTCGCTGTTCGTCCTCGGCTATCCCCAGCTCTTTCCCGACCATCCGCCGCGGCGCTGCTCGATCCGCAGGCGGGGCTTCATCACGCGCTCAAAGATGGCCTTCCTGCGCGAGCGCGGCGAGCAGCTCAACCAGGTGATCGCCGAGCAGGCCGCGGCCGCCGGTGCACACTTCATCGGGGTCGAGCGGACCTTCGCCGGGCACGAGCCCTGCGGGCGAAAGCGCGAGTGGATCCACGCGCTCGTCCCGCAGCGCGGCAAGACCGCCTTCTCCTTTCACCCCAACAGCAAGGGGCAGCGCGCGTACGCGAATCGACTCACGGGCTACTTCAAGTGCCTGGCCGCCGCCGGCTTCGCGTTCCGGCGCTCGGGCGTTCCCGAGGCGATCGGCCCCGAGCGGGCGGTTCCCAAGCGCTGTCGCTGAGCGCGGCGAGGACCGGCCGCGCGGGGGCTGATGGCGCTCGCGCCGCCCGCCCGCCAGAGTGTGGGTGAGCACCCGCGATGCCCGAGTTCATCTGCGAGACATGTGGGACCCAGCACTCGGCCTCCGAGCGACCGCCCCGGCGCTGCGCGATCTGCGAGGACGAGCGCCAGTACGTCGGCTGGGAGGGCCAACGCTGGACCACTCCGGAGCGGCTGCGCGCGGCCCACCGGGCCGAGATCCGCGCCGAGGAGACCGGCCTGACCGGGATCGGAGTCGAGCCCCGGTTTGCGATCGGCCAGCGCGCGCTGCTCGTGCAGGCCCCGGGGGGCAACGTGCTCTGGGACTGCGTCTCGCTGCTCGACGACGAGATCGTCGCGGAGGTGGGGCGCCGCGGCGGGCTCGCCGCGATCGCGATCTCGCACCCGCACTACTACTCGTCGATGGTCGACTGGGCGCACGCCTTCAACGCCCCCATCCACCTGCACGCGGCCGACCGCGAGTGGGTCATGCGCCCCGATCCGAGCGTCGAGGTCTGGGACGGAGACGCGCGCGAGCTCGCGCCCGGGCTCACGCTGCTGCGACTCGGCGGCCATTTCGCGGGCGGCACGGTGCTCCACTGGGCGGCGGGCACCGACGGGGCGGGCGCGCTGCTCTCCGGCGACATCGTCCAGGTCGTCCAGGATCGCCGCTGGGTGAGCTTCATGCGCAGCTACCCGAACCTGATCCCGCTCCCCGCCGCGCGCGTCGAACGCATCGTCGCGGCGCTCGAGCCGTATCCCTTCGAGCGCCTCTACGGCGCCTGGTTCGGGCGGGTCGTCGCCGACGACGCCAAGGCCGCCGTGGCGCGCTCGGCCGAGCGCTATCTGGCGGCGCTGGGAGCGTCGCGGGGATCGTCGTGAGCGCGGCATAGCGAGCCGAAGAAGGGGTAGAACGAAGCCATGGAGCGCGTCGACAGGCCGGCCGACCTCACCGTCCGCGCCTGGTGGCACGCGCTGCGCGACGCGGCGAAGTCCTTTCACGCCAATCACCTCACCGACAACGCCGCGGCGCTCACCTACTACTCGGTGCTCTCGATCTTCCCCGGGCTGATCGTGCTCGTCTCGCTGCTCGGGGTGCTGGGCAACGAGGGGACGATCGACAGCTTCCTCAAGATCATCGATCAGCTCGGCTCGCAGTCGGCCGTCGACGCCGTGCAGGAGCCGGTCACCGAGATCGTCGAGAGCTCGAACGCCGCCGGGATCGCCCTGGTGCTCGGGATCACCGGCGGGCTGTGGTCGGCGTCGGGCTACGTGGGGGCCTTCATGCGCGCCTCGAACGAGATCTACGCGGTCGAGGAGGAGCGCCCGTTCTGGAAGCTGCGCCCGTTGCAGATCGTGATCACCCTGGTCATGACGTTGATCCTGGCGCTGGTCCTGATCGCCCTGGTGCTCACCGGTCCACTGACCAAGGCGATCGGCGACGAGGTCGGCGTCGGCGACACGGCGCTGACCGTCTTCTCGATCGCCAAGTGGCCGATCCTGTTCGTGATGGTGATCGGGGTGATCGGCGTCCTCTACCGCTTCTCGCCCAACGCCCGCCACGAGGGCATGCGCTGGATCCTGCCCGGGAGCCTGCTCGCGACCGTCCTCTGGCTCGCCGCCTCCGCCGGCTTCAGCCTCTACGTCGCCAACTTCGGCTCTTACGGCAACACCTACGGCAGCCTCGCCGGGGCGATCGTCTTCTTGATCTGGCTCTGGATCACGAACGTCGCGGTGCTCTTCGGTGCCCAGTTCGCGGCCGAGCTCGAGCGCACCGCGATGGCCGCGGAGGGGGCGACGCCGCCGGGCGAGTTCGCTCCCTTCGTGAGCCCGGCGAGGGACGCGGAATTGCCCCCGGAGGGCGGCGAAGCGGCGCCGCCACAGGACGAGGAGCGGACGCCGAGCGAGGGCTACTCGACCAGCGCCCCGCCGGCCGGCGCGGGCTCGATCAGCGGCTCGGGCTCCTCCGGCTCGGCGGTCGGGCCGGAGGATCCCCCCGCGGCCCGGCGCCGGTAGACGGCGAGGCCGACGAGCGCCGTGAGCACCGGCATCGCCCCTGCGATCGCCAGGGTGGTTCGGGCGCCGATCGCGGCGACCAGCACCCCGCCGGCGGCGATCGCGAACAGCTCGGCGCCGTTGCGCACGCCGTTGTAGGCGGCGAACGCTCGCCCGTGCAGGCGCTCG
Source organism: Solirubrobacterales bacterium (assembly GCA_009379895.1). Classification (GTDB taxonomy): domain Bacteria; phylum Actinomycetota; class Thermoleophilia; order Solirubrobacterales; family 70-9; genus WHSW01. Next base: position 18,362 of record WHSW01000007.1, on the reverse strand, counting down.
GGCACCCGCTCCTGGATCAACGTCCGCACGAGCACGTTCTTGGTCCCGTGGCCGAGCCCGCCGACGAACCACATCGCCCCGGCGAAGCCGACGGCGAGCACGGCCGCCGGGGCACCGACGCCGAGGCCCTGCACGCCGATCGCGATCAGCGCCCCGACGGCCAGCGCCCCGCCCTTCACGCGTCGCGAGATCGCGATCGCGCCGACCACCATGCCGACGGTCCACGCCGAGAAGAGGAGGCCGTAGAGCGTGTCGCCGACCGCCAGGTCCTGCTTGAGGTAGAAGACCTCGGCGGTGATCGTCGCGCTCATGAACAGCAGCGACACGAAAGCCGCCCCGACGACGATCACGAGCACGCGGTCGCCGAACAGATACTTGAACCCGTCGCGGGCGCGGTCGGGCCGGCGGTCTTGTGCCCCGCCGGGGCCCTCCGCCGCCATGGACACGGGAGCCCTGCGAGCGCGCAGCGCGAACGCGGCGAGGGCCACCCCGACGAAGGTCGCCGCGTTGACCATGACCGCCACTTGCGTGCCCCCGGTCGCCGCGAGCGCCCCACCCAGGAGGGGGCCGGCGGTCATCCCGATGTAGCGCGAGGTCTCGACGTAGCCATTGATGCGGTTCAACTGCGCCGAGGATCGCTCACCGGCGATCGTCGGGACCAGCGCGAACTCCGCCGGCTGGGCGAGCGCAAAGCCCGTGCCCAGGAGGGCCGCGAGGGCGATGATCGCGGCGGTCGAGTCGAGCGCCAGGGCCAGCGCGGCGGCGATCAACGCCTGGGCCAGCGAGGAGACGATCAGCACCTCGCGGGCGTCGCGGCGATCGACGACGAGGCCGGCGATCGGAGCGAGGACCACGATCGGCGCGAACAGCGCGATCATCAAGCCGGCCACCGCGAGGCCAGAGCCCGTCGTGGCCTCGAGGTGAAGGGTGAGCGGGACCCAGAGCAGGAAGTCGCCGAGGGCCGAGATTCCCACCGCGCCGACGATCAGGCGAACGTCACGGCTCACGGCACGCCCCCTCTCATCGCGACTCGATTATCGCCGACTCCGGGCCGGGTGTCAGCCCGCGACCGCGATCGCCGACTTCTCCTGCATGGGAAGAGAATTGCGCCGTCCGGCCCTCTGTCTACCTTGGAGCCAATGAGCGATCAGGTCATCATCGAGGCCCTTCAGGCGCCGCTCGAGGAGGCTCCGTCCCCGGACCCGGCGGGGCGCGCCTTCGTCCGCGAGCTGGCCGAGGGGCAGGACGTCGCCGCCGCCTTCGCGGTCCGCGAGCGCGAGCGCCGCAGCCGCCGCAGCGGCGATGACTTCGTCCGCCTGGTGGTCGCCGATCGCACCGGGACCGTCGAAGCGGTCGCCTGGGAGGAGGTCGACGATTGCTTCGACTGCACGGCGCCCGGGACCGTCGTGTTCATCGAGGGTCGCTTCTCGATTCACCCGCAGTACGGGGCGAAGATCACCGTCCGAACCATTCGCCCCGCGGGCGACGGCGAGTACTCCCACGACGAGCTCGCCGAGGGCCCGCCGGTCTCGGTCGAGCGGCTCGAGGGCGACCTTCGCGAGCTGATCGCCACGATCCAGCACCCGCAGCTTCGCGCCCTGCTCGCGCGGCTGTTCGGCGCCGAGTCGAAGATCTTCAAGCGCTTCCGGGTCGCGCCCGCAGCCAAGTACTACCACCAGGCCTATCCGCACGGGTTGCTCGATCACAGCGTCTCGGTGGCGCAGGCGGTGAGCGCGGCGGCGTCGGCGTTCGGCGGCATCGACCGCGACGTCGCGATCACCGGCGCGCTCGTGCACGACATCGGCAAGACCCAGGCCTACAACGACGACCCGCTGGCGATCGACCTCACCGACGCCGGCCGCCTGCAGGGGGAGATCCCGCTCGGCTACTACCTGGTCCGCCGCGCGATCGAGTCGATCGACGGGTTCGACCCCGAACTGGCCCAGGCGGTGCTGCACATCGTCCTCTCGCATCACGGCAAGCTCGAGAACGGTTCCCCGGTCGTGCCCGCGACCCGCGAGGCGACCCTCGTGCACGCGATGGACAACCTCGGCGGCACCCTCGGCAGCTTCGATCGGATCGAACGCCAGCTGCCCGACGGCGAGGCCTGGTCACGGTTCGACCGCGGGATCGACTCCGCCGCCTACTTCGGCGCGCGCCGCGCCGCGTAGCGCACCCCTCCACGACAAACCGCTCGCGGAACGGACACCGACCGCTCGCGGACCGCACACACGCACCGCGACTCGCGCCGCCGGGGCGTGTTTGCACGGATGAGACCCGGGGGGAGGACGATGACGGCTGCGGGGGGAGGGACGTGCGACGTGAAGCCAAAGAACAGCACGCGACTAGGTTTGATCGCGGCCTCGGCGATCGCTGCGATCGCTGCTGTCGCCCCGGCGACGGCACTCGCGGCGACCGCCGATCTGTCGCTGAGCAAGGCCGACGGCTCGGATCCCGCCCCGCGGGGCGCCGAGCTCTCGTACACCCTGACGGTGTCGAACGCGGGGCCGGACACGGCGAACGGGGTGACCGTGGTCGACCGCCTCCCGGCCCGAGTGGTGTTCGGATCGGCGGCCTCCACTCAGGGGACCTGTGACCGCAGCGGCAGGAAGGTCGCCTGCGAGCTCGGAGAGCTCGCCAACGGCGCCACCGCCAGGGTCACGCTCCGGGTGACGCCGAGGAGGGACGGGCAGATCTCGAACAAGGCCAGGGCGTCCACGGTCGACACCGACTCGCGGGCCGAGAACAACAGCGACACGGAGACGACCACGGTCGTCGGTGAGTACACGTTCCCCTCGCGCTGCGGCGGCAAGATCGCAACCATCGTGGGCACGCCGGGTGACGACGAGCTCGTTGGCACGGACAAGCGAGACGTGATCGTCGGGCTGGCCGGTGACGACAGGATCGACGGGCTCGGGCGCAAGGACATCATCTGCGGCTTCGGCGGGGACGACGTCCTCAAGGGCCGCGGCGACGACGACAAGCTGCGCGGCGGCGGCGGGAACGACGTGCTGCGCGGCGGCGGCGCCGAGGACAACCTGCGCGGTGGAACGGGGTCCGACCTGGTGCGCGGCGGAACCGACGACGACGAGCTGCGGGGCATCGGCGGCGACGACGAGCTGCGGGGCATCGGCGGGCTCGACGTGCTACGCGGCGGCGGTGGCGACGACAAGCTGCGCGGCGGCGGTGGCGATGACGCGTGTCGAGGAGGCAGCGGCAGGGACCGGAAACGGAGCTGCTAAGCGCCACTCCCTTCCCTGCTCCGGGCGGTTAGCCCGAGAAGCGGTCGACGCAGCGGTTGATGCGTCGATGGCCCGGGGCGCCCCCGCGCAGGGCCCGCTGGATGCAGGCCGCGAGCCGCTCGGAATCGTTGGTCTGATCGAACGCCTGGTCGACCTGGTCCTGGATCTGGCCGGGCAGTCCCTCGAATCCCTGGAAGCTCTCGAACGCCGGGCTGACCGAGTCGAACGCGCTCTCGGTGGTATCGAGGATCGGCTTGACGATGAAGAAGTAGGCCGCGGCGAGGATCGCCACCGTGGTGACGATCTTGATGATCGGGTTGATGACCGTGCCGGCGCCCAGCATCCACTCCCCCGCGCCCGCGGGTGGCCGCGACCCTAGCCGAGGCCGCGGCGGCCGCAAACCCCGCCGGGTCGTCGCAAATTGCGAGCTTTGCGGTGCGAACCGCGTCGGGCGATGCGGCGAAGGCTCAATATCCTCAGCCCGATGGCCAAGGACACCGAGAAGCTGATCCGCCAGCTGTCGCTGATCTCGTTCTTGATGTCCAACCGCAGGCCCGTCTCGGCGCTCGAGATCAAGCGCGACGTCGAGGGGTACAGCTCGATGAACGAGGACGCGTTCGCGCGCCGCTTCTACGCCGACCGGGCGGAGCTCGAGAGCCTCGGGATCTCGCTGCAGGTGGAGCGACCGGCCGAGGGGTTCTTCGAGGCGGAGCTGTACGCGCTGCCGCCCGAGAACTACTACCTGCCGGCGATCGAGTTCTCGGACTCCGAGCTCGCCGCCCTGCGCACCGCGCTCGGCCTGCTCGACGGCGAGTTCGCCTACGCCGAGCCGCTGCGACTGGCCCTCCAGCAGGTCTCCTGGGGACGACCGAGCCCGCTCACCGATCAGGAGGAGGCGCCGATCGACGTCAAGCTGTCGGCGGCCGGCAGCGGCCGCGAGCTCTCGCAGCGGCTGGCCAAGATCGAGACCGCGATCTCACGTCGCAAGACGATCGAGTTCTCCTACTACTCGTTGCAGCGCGACGAGCTCTCCGATCGCAAGGTCGATCCGTACCACCTCGTCTTCCGCGACGGGCAGTTCTACTTGATCGCCCACGCGCACGAGCGCGACGAGGTGCGGGTCTTCCGGCTCTCGCGGATCCGCGGCAAGGTCTCCTACGCGACCAAGGCCGAGCACGACTTCACCGCCCCCGAGGACTTCGACCGGCGCGACTACGGCAAGCGCGCCGACTGGCAGATGGGCGAGATCGCCGGCTCCGCGCAGGTCTTCGTGCGCGAGCGGATCGCCTGGCTGGTCGAGCGCGACTTCGGCCGCCACGGCACGCTGCGCAAGGCGAAGCGGTCTGACGGCGTCAAGGGTCGCGGCTCGGTCTTCGAGACCGAATACGCCTCGGCCCGCCAGCTGATCTCCTGGGCGCTGAGCTGGCGCGAGAACGCGCGCCTGCTCGCGCCGCCCGAGCTCGCCGCCGACGCCGATGCGCGCCGGGCGCTGTTGCGCGACCGACACCGCGAGGAGTTCGGGGTAGCGAGGACCGTCGGCAGGCCGCTGGCCGAGGGCAACGGCTCGCGGCCGCGCGCCTCGAACGGGCGGGCGGACTCGGTGATCCGCCCCGAGCGATTCGCCCGCCTGGTGACCCTGGCGGGCCTGCTGATCGGCGCCGCGCGCCAGGAGGGCAGCCTGCCCACCGAGCAGGCGCTGGGTGAGCTCAACATCTCGCTCGAGGAGCTGCGCGAGGATCTCGACGTGCTCAACGTCGTCAACTTCGGCGGCGGCACCTACGTGCTCTACGCGGAGATCGCCGGCGAGCGGATCGAGGTCGACTCCGATACCTACGGCGACAACTTCGCCCGCCCGGCGCGCCTGCTGCCGCTCGAGGCGAAGGCGCTGGTCGCGGCGATCGACCTGTTCGGCGACCATCTGCCGCAGTCGGGCCTGCAGACCGCGCGCTCGAAGATCGTCGCCGCGCTCGGCCACGACCCCTCCGAGGAGGGGCTCGAGATCGCGCCGGGCCGCGACGACTCCTCGGTCGTGCGCACGGTCAACGACGCGATCCAGGGCCGGCGGGTGCTCGAGCTGCAGTACTACAAGGAGAACGAGGACGAGTTCGTCAAGCGCGAGGTCGAGCCCTACCAGCTGGTCAGCGGCCCACAGGGCTGGTATCTCGGCTGCTATGACCTCGGCCGCGCCGACACCCGCCACTTCCGACTCGACCGGATCAAGGAGGCGGTGATCACCGCCGCCGAGTTCGAGCCGCGCGAGGGCGTCGAGGAGCTGCTCGCCGAGCAGGAGTGGCTCGTGCACGGCGAGGTGACCAGCGCCGGGGTCGCGCGGGTGTGGGTCTCGCCCGAGCGCGCCCGCTGGCTGCGCGAGGAGCGCACCGTGGTCGAGGAGCTCTCCGATGGGGCGGTCGTGGTCGAGCTTCCCTACGGCTCGAGCGACTGGCTCGTGCGGGAGGTGCTCAAGGGAGTCGGGGACCTGGTGGTGCTCGAGCCCGACGAGGCGCGCGAGGCGGTGCTCGAGGCGGTGGGCAGCAAGTAGTGCGCGCCCCAGCAGCGGCCGGCCGGCGGAGATAGCTCGGTGGCGAGCGATTCCCTGCCGGGGCATCCGGAGATCGAGCGGATCGTCGCCCCGAATCCGGGGCCGATGACCCTGGAGGGGACGAATACGTACGTGGTCGGGCGTGAACCCGCCTTCGTGATCGACCCCGGCCCCGACGACCCCGGCCACCTGGCCGAGGTGCAGGTCGTGGCCGACTCGCGCGGGGGGATCGCCGGGGTGCTGCTCACCCACGGCCACGCCGACCATGGCGCCGGGGTCGCCGCGCTCGGCGCGCCGCTCGTCTGGGGCACCGCCGGGCCCGGCGATGAGATGCGCGACCCTGGCGCGGGGACGTCCGCGGTGGCCGCTCGGGCCACTGACGCCGGGCCGTTCGCGGTGATCCCGACCCCGGGCCACGCCCCCGACCACGTCTGCTTCGTCGCCGACCGGGTCTGCTTCTGCGGCGACCTGATCCTGGGCTGGGGATCGTCGATCGTGCCGCCGGCCGCGCACGGCGGCTCGCTGGTCGACTACATGACCTCGCTGCGCCGGGTCGCCGAGCTCGACGTCGACCTGCTGGCGCCCGGGCACGGGCCGCCGATCGCCGATCCGGCGGCCAAGGTGGCCGAGTACATCGCCCATCGCGCCGATCGCGAGCGCAGGTTGGTCGCGGCGCTCGAATCGGGGGAGCGCTCGCGCTCGCGCCTGGTCGACATCGTCTGGGACGAGGTGCCCGAGCCGCTGCGCCCGGCGGCGGCGATCGCGATGCAGGCCCACCTCGAGAAGCTCGCCGACGAGGATCGCCTGCCCGGTGACCTCACCGCCTAACGTGCCAGCCGCGTGAGCCGCCGGAGCGAGATCGTGTTGAGCGCGGCCGAGCGGCTCGAGCTGCTCGAGTCCGAGCGGGTGGTCGTCGTCTCGACCAACGGCCCGCGGGGGTGGCCCCACTCGATGCCGTTGTGGTACGTCCTGTGCGAGGAGCGGGTGTGGATCTGGACCTACGCCAAGTCGCAGAAGGCCCGCAACCTCGAGCGCGACCCGCGGGCGACCCTGCTGGTCGAGACCGGGATCGAGTACGGCGAGCTGCGCGGGGTGCAGATCGAGGCCGAGGCGGAGCTGATCCGCGACCCCGAGCGGGTGCTCGAGTTCGCCAAGCTGCTCACCATGCGCTACACGGAGGGGATCGCGAGCGTCGAGGGCGACGCCGCGGCCGCGCTCGAGGCGCAGGCGTCCAAGCGCGTCGCGATCCGGTTCGAGGCGGTTAGGGTGGCGAGCTGGGATCACCGCAAGCTCGGCGGCGCCTACTGAGGCCCGACGCCGCTAGCCTCCCCCGCCGATGCAACCGTTGAAGGGACTGATCCTCTCGGGCGGCGCGGGCACCCGCCTGCGCCCGATCACCCACACCTCGGCCAAGCAGCTGGTCCCGGTCGCCAACAAGCCGGTGCTCTTCTACGGGATCGAGGCGCTGGTCGAGGCCGGGATCGACGAGATCGGGATCGTCATCGCCCCGGACACGGGCGAGGAGATCCGCGAGGCCGTCGGCGACGGGTCGGCGTTCGGCGCCGCGATCACCTACATCCCCCAGGAGCGACCGCTCGGCCTGGCCCACGCCGTGCTCACCGCCGAGGACTACCTCGGTGACTCCGCCTTCGTCATGTACCTGGGCGACAACCTGCTGCGCGAGGGGATCACGGCCCTGGTCGAGGCCTTTCGCGAGCACGAGCCCGAGGCGCTGATCCTGCTCACCAAAGTCAGCGACCCGTGGCACTACGGGGTCGCCGAGCTCAACGGCGGCAGCGTCGTGCGGCTGGTCGAGAAGCCAGAGGACCCCCCCAGCGACCTGGCCCTGGTCGGCGTCTACATGTTCACGC
>WHSW01000007.1:0-10149 GCA_009379895.1 Solirubrobacterales bacterium | reverse complement strand
GAGCCGCGCCGCCGTTGAGGCGCCTGATATTGGGCGGAGCGAAGCGAAGCCGAGCGCGCCGCCGTTGAGGCGCCTGCTGTGAGGCGGAGCGAAGCGAAGCCGAGCCGCGCCGCTGTTGAGGCGCCTGCTCTGAGGGTGCTGGTCGCAGGCGCCGGGGGCATGCTCGGCCAGGACCTGGTCGCCGCCTCGGCGCGGCGCGGGCACGAGGTCCTCGGGCTCGCCAGGGCCGAGCTCGACATCACCGACGCCCGCGCGGTCGAGGACCTGATCACGGATGCTCGCCCGGACGCGATCGTCAACTGCGCCGCGTGGACCGACGTCGACGGCGCCGAGGCCAACGAGCGCGAGGCGATGCGCGTCAACGACACGGCGGCCGCCCTGCTCGCCACCGCCGCCGCCGCGCACGACGCCTCGGTCCTCTTCGTCTCCAGCGACTACGTCTTCGACGGCGAGAAGGGCGCGCCGTACGTCGAGTCGGACCTGACCGGGGCGATCTCGGCCTACGGTCGCACCAAGCAGGCCGGCGAGACGTCGGTCGCGATCGCCAACCCGCGCCATTTCATCGTTCGCTCGTCGTGGCTGTTCGGCGTCGGCGGGGGCAACTTCGTCGAGACCATGCTGCGGGTCGGTGGCGAGCAGTCGGAGGTGATCGTCGTCTCCGACCAGGTCGGCACCCCGACCTACACGCCGCACCTCGCCGCCGGGCTGGCGGAGCTGATCGAGGGCGAGGACTACGGGATCCACCACATGCCCGCCTCGGGTTCGTGCTCGTGGTTCGAGTACGCGCAGGAGATCTTCGACCAGGAGGCGCTCGAGTGCCGGGTGATGGCGGGGACGACCGAGATGCTCGCCCGCCCCGCGCCGCGGCCGCGCTACTCGGTGCTCGGCTCCGAGCGCCCCGACCGCATCGAGCTCCCCCACTGGCGCCGCGGGCTGGCGGAGTACCTGGGAGAGCGTGCCGGCGTCGGGCGAGGTACCGCTGACCGCGGCACCCCCGGACGCGGAGCCGAGGAGGTGCCGCGGTGAATGTCTTGGTCACCGGAGGAGCCGGGTTCATCGGCTCGTCCTACGTCCGCCACCGCCTCGACGCGCATCCGGACTTCTCGGTGCGCGTGCTCGACAAGCTCACCTACGCCGGCCGGCGCGAGAACCTCGAGGGCCTTCCTGCCGAGCGCTGCGAGCTCGTGGTCGCGGACGTGGCTGACCGCGACGCGGTGCGCGCGGCGCTCGAGGGCTGCGACGCACTGGTCAACTTCGCCGCCGAGACGCACGTCGACCGTTCGATCACCGCCCCAGGCGAGTTCATTCAGACCGACGTGTACGGCACCTACGTGCTGCTCGAGGCCGCGCGGGACGCCGGCGTGCGCCACCTGCAGGTCTCCACCGACGAGGTCTACGGCTCGATCGACGAGGGGTCGTTCACCGAGACCTCGCCGCTCGATCCCTCCTCGCCCTACTCGGCCTCGAAGGCCGGCGGCGACCTGCTGGTCGGGGCGTTCCGCAGCACCTACGACGCGGACGCCTTGATCGTCCGCGCCTCGAACAACTACGGGCCGCGCCAGTACCCCGAGAAGCTGATCCCGCTCTGCGTGCTGAACGCGCTCGCCGGCGACCCGCTGCCCGTCTACGGCGACGGCAAGCAGGTGCGCAACTGGCTCTGGGTGGAGGACTTCGCGAGCGCGATCGACGCCGTCCTCGAGTTCGGCGAGCCCGGCGAGGTCTACAACGTGGGCGGCCCCGATGAGCTGCCCAACATCGAGGTGATCCAGCGGATCCTCGAGCTCACCGGCCGCGACGAGTCATTGATCAGCTACGTCGACGACCGGCTCGGCCACGATCGCCGCTACTCGCTCTCGGCGGCGAAGACCGAGGGCCTCGGCTGGGAGGCCGCGGTCCGCTTCGAGGACGGGATCGAGCGCACGGTCGAGTGGTATCGCGAGAACGAGTGGTGGTGGAAGCCGATCCGCGGCGGCGAGTATCGCGAGTACTACGAGCGCCAATACGGCGCGGGACTACTGTCCGACACCTCCTCAGCTTCGCGGCCGGGGGTGTCGGGGTAGGTGCCGGTGCGGCTCGAGACCGAGCTCGACGGCGTCGTCCTGCTCGAGCCCGAGGTGCACGGCGACGACCGCGGCTTTCTGGTCGAGACCTACAGCGAGGAGTCGTGGCGGTCGCTGGGCGTCGACGTCGACTTCGTCCAGGACAACCACTCACGCTCGAGCAGGGACATCCTGCGCGGCCTTCACTTCCAGACGCGGCCCGGGCAGGCGAAGCTGGTGCGCTGCCTGCGCGGGCGGATCTGGGACGTGGCCGTCGACCTGCGCCGAGACTCGCCGACCTACGGCCAGTGGGAGGGCCACGAGCTCGACGACCGGGCCCACCGCCAGCTCTTCGTCCCGGTCGGGTTCGCGCACGGCTTCTGCGTGCTCAGCGACGTCGCCGACGTCCATTACCGGATCTCGAGCGTCTACGACCCCGAGACCGAGGCGGGCATCGCCTGGGACGATCCCGAGGTCGGGGTCGAGTGGCCGGTCGCCGACCCGCGGACCTCCGAGCGCGACCGCAGCGCCCCGCGGCTCGCCGAGATCGCCGCCGAGCTGCCGTTCTAGGCCTCTGCCGAGCGGGCCTTCGAGTCTCAGATCAGGGCGTGCTCCATGGTCACGATGTGGACCCGCTGGGACGTGTGGGCGGCAGCGTCCTCCCCCGAGGCCTTGCCCTGCGGGGAGGCGAACGCCGCCACGCGGGCCTCCTCGTCGTCGAAGTAGAGCTCGTTGATCGAGTCGTAGGGCGCATCGGCATCGGCGAGCGGCACGTTCACCTTGAACGCGCGCAGGCCGGGGATCTGGTGCGCGAGCATCGAGGCGGTGCTCGCGGTCGAGAGCCTGTGGACCGACGTGGAGACGCTCGTGACGACCTGGCTCGACGTGCTCGCGGACCTGCCCGCCGACACTCGCGGCGACGTCCTCGACCGCACCGCCCGCCGCGTCTACGCGCTCTGACGCCGCGACCGGCGCGGTCGGCCGGTTCACGCAATTTCGGGGGTGCGGTTTGGGGTTTCTCCCAATGCGCGACCACGCCGCCCCGAGGATGCTCGTCCTGCAAATCGAATGCGAAGAGAAGCGCAATGACGAACCTGACCAAGCTCGCGACGGGCGGAGTGGCGATCGTGGCGGCGACGGCGGCCGTGGCGGGCGCGGGCTGCGGAGGCGGCGACGACGGGCCAGACGACGCGGCGGCCGAGACGGTCACCCTGAGCCAGGTCTCGGATTGCCTCGAGGGCATCGACCAGAGGGTGCGCAAGGTCGAGGTCAGCTTCGCCAAGGTGCCGCCCGACCTCGGCGTCTCGAGCCGGGCCGGCAGCGCCAACGTCTGGGTCGCCGACGATGAGGCCGGCGTGCAGGCGGTGATCGACCAGGAGGAGGAGCTGCACGAGCTCGATCGGGGAGCGGACAAGCTGATTGCGGTGTCCGATCAGGTTGTCACGGCGGGGAACGCCGTCGCGGTCGTCAGCACCGACTCCTGCCCGACTACAAGGCGACCCTCGAGGAGTGCTTCCCGCCGAACGCGTAGAGCCCGCTTGCCCGCATGCGTAAACTCGATCGGTTCGGGATGTCCGTCGATTCGAGTGCGAGATCCGACCCCCTGACCGTCTTCAGCGACGCGACGCGTCGCTGGTTCGAGGCGTCGTTCGAGGCCCCGACACCGGCTCAGGCCTCCGGCTGGCCGGCAATCGCCTCGGGACGAAACACGCTGATCTGCGCGCCGACGGGCTCGGGCAAGACCCTGGCGGCCTTCCTGTGGGGCATCGATCGCCTCTCGCGCACGCCCGAGAAGCTCGGCGCCGGCACCAAGATCGTCTACGTATCGCCGCTCAAGGCGCTTTCCTACGACATCGAGCGCAACCTGCGAGCGCCGCTGACGGGCATCGGCGCGGATCTCACGGTCGGCCTGCGGACCGGGGACACGCCGCAGCGTGAGCGCCAGGCGATGCGGCGCACGCCGCCCGACATCCTGATCACGACCCCCGAGTCGCTGTACCTGATGATCACCTCGCAGGTGCGCGAGATCCTGACCGGCGTCGAGGCGGTGATCGTCGACGAGATCCACGCCGTCGCCCAGTCGAAGCGCGGCGCGCACCTGGCGCTGACGCTCGAGCGCCTCTCGCGGCTGGTTACCGACGAGGGTGGCGAGGACCCGCAGCGGATCGGCCTCTCGGCGACCCAGCGTCCGCTCGAGCGGATCGCACAGTTCCTGGTCGGGCCCCGGCGCGGGTGCGAGGTCGTCGACGCGGGCGTCCGCAAGCAGCTCGACCTCGAGATCGTGGTCCCGGTCGAGGACATGACCGAGCCCGACGCGTCGGTGGAGAAGCGGCGCGACGGCGGCGACTCGGGGCTCGACCCGGTCTCGCTCGACCCGGTCGCGCCGGTGCGCTCGATCTGGCCGGCGATCTATCCCGAGCTGCTCGCCCTGGTCCGCGAGCACACCTCGACGATCATCTTCGTCAACAACCGCCGCGGCGCCGAACGCCTCGCCAAGCGCCTCAACGAGCTCCACAACGAGGGCGATACCGACGTCGAGCTGCCGCCAACCGAACACGCCGGCAACCACCCGCCCACCGACGGCGCTCGAGATCCCGCGTCCGCCACCGACCCAGCTGGCGCGCCAGCACCCGCGGCCACCAACCCTGGTCAACCGGAGGAGATCGCCCGCGCCCACCACGGCTCGCTCGCCCACGAGGAGCGCCTGGTGGTCGAGGAGATGCTCAAGTCCGGCCGGCTCCCCTGCCTGGTCGCAACCTCGTCGCTCGAGCTCGGGATCGACATGGGCGCGGTCGACCTGGTGATCCAGGTGGAGTCGCCGAAGTCGGTCTCCCGGGGCCTGCAGCGGGTGGGCCGCGCGGGCCACCAGCTCGGCGAGACGTCCAAGGGCCGCATCTTCCCCAAGTTCCGCGCCGACCTGCTCGAATGCGCGGTGGTCGCCAAGCGCATGCGCGACGGCGAGATCGAGGAGACGGTGATCCCGCGCAACCCGCTCGACGTGCTCGCCCAGCACCTCGTCTCGATGGTCGCCGACGACGAGTGGGACGTCGACGAGGTCGAGCGCCTGGTCACCGCCGCGGAGCCCTTCTCCGAGCTCTCGCGCGAGCAGCTCGAGAACGTGCTCGACATGCTCGACGGCCGCTATCCGTCCGAGAAGTTCGCCGAGCTGCGCCCGCGGCTGGTCTGGGACCGCGCCGCGGGTACCGTCCGCGGCCGCAGGGGAGCGCGCCAGCTCGCGGTCACCAACGCCGGCACGATCCCCGACCGCGGTCTCTACGGTGTCCACCTGCCCGACGGGCGCCGGGTCGGCGAGCTCGACGAGGAGATGGTCTACGAGGCGCGTCCCGGCCAGACCTTCCTGCTCGGCGCGACCACCTGGCGGATCGAGGACATCACCCGCGATCGGGTGATCGTCACCCCGGCGCCGGGCGTGCCCGGCGCGGTCCCGTTCTGGCGCGGGGACGGGGTCGGCCGCCCGCCCGAGCTCGGCCGCGCGATCGGGGCCTTCGCCCGCGAGGCGGTTAGCAAGGACGCCGAGACGCTCGCGCGCGAGAACGACCTCGACCCGCGTGCGGCCCAGAACCTGGTCACCTACCTGCGCGAGCAGCAGGCCGCGACCAGGGTTGTGCCGTCCGACCAGACCCTCGTGGTCGAGCGCTTCCGCGACGAGATCGGCGACTGGCGGCTGTGCGTGCTCTCCCCGTTCGGCGGCCGTGTGCACGCCGCCTGGGGCCTGGCGCTGTCGGCGAGGATTCGCGACGAGCTGGACCTCGAGGCCGACGCGATCTGGTCCGACGACGGGATCGTCGTCCACCTGCCCGACGCCGACGAGGCGCCGGACGCCGCGATGATCATGCTCGAGCCCGACGAGGTCGAGGACCTGGTCGTGCGCGAGCTCGGCGGCTCGGCTCTGTTCGGGGCGCGCTTTCGCGAGAACGCGGCCCGCAGCCTGCTCATCCCGCGCGCCTACCCGGGCAAGCGCACGCCGCTGTGGCAGCAGCGGCTGAAGTCGCAGAGCCTGCTCGAGGTGGCCAAGGACTTCCCCCGCTTCCCGGTCATCCTCGAGACCTATCGCGAGTGCCTGCGCGACGTGCTCGACCTGCCGGCGCTGGTCGAGCTGCTGCGCGACCTGCACTCGCGCAAGGTCAGCCTGGTCGAGGTCGAGACGCGGACCGCGTCGCCGTTCGCCTCCTCGCTGCTCTTCGACTACGTCGCCACCTACATGTACGAGGGCGACACGCCCAACGCCGAGCGCCGGGCCGCGGCGCTGGCGCTCGACCGCGACCTGCTCTCCGAGCTGCTCGGCGCCGACGAGCTGCGCGAGCTGATCGATCCCGAGGCGCTCGATGAGGTCGAGCGCTCGTTGCAGCAGATGCACCCCGACGCTCTGGCCAAGGACCGCGACGCGCTGCAGCAGGTCCTGCGGCGGCTCGGCGAGCTGACCGCGGCCGAGTGCGAGGCGCGCGTGGCCGCCGGCTACTCGGCCGACTCGATGCTGGCCAAGCTCGCCGGCGAGCGCCGGGCGGTGGCGGTGCGGATCGCCGGCGACGAGCGCTGGATCGCGGCGGAGGACGCGGGCCTGTACCGCGACGCGCTCGGCGTCCCGCCCCCGGGCGGCCTGCCCGACAGCTTCCTCGCCGACGTGCCCGACGCGATGGCGACGCTGGTGCGCCGTTACGCGCGCACCCACGGGCCGTTTCCGACCGCGCAGATCGCCGCCCGCTACGGCCTCGACCTGACGCCCGCGCTGAAGGCTCTCGAGCGCTCCGGCGAGCTGGTCCGCGGCGAGCTGCTGCCCGGCGGCGGCGAGCGCGAGTGGTGCGACGCCGACGTCCTGCGCCGTGTGCGCCGCGCGAGCGTCGCGGCGCTGCGCCAGGAGGCCGAGGCCGTCGATCCCGCCGAGCTCGCCCGCTTCTTGCCCGCCTGGCAGAACGTCGACGCCCATCGTCCCGCCGGCGCAGGCCCTGACCGCCTGCGCGAGGCGCTGGTCGCCCTCCAGGGGGTCGCGCTGACGGCCGAGGTCTGGGAGCGCGATGTGCTCCCGCGGCGCCTCGGCGCCTACAGCCCGAGCTGGCTCGACCAGCTGACCACCGGCGGCGAGCTGGTCTGGATCGGCGCCGGGCCGCTTGGGCGCGGCGGGCGCGTCGCGCTCTACTTCCGCGAGGACGTCCACCTCGCGGGGCCGCCGCCCGCCAACGCGAAGCTCGATCGCCCCGAGGGCGACGCCCACGACGCGATCCGCGAGCGGCTCGCGGCGACGCCGTCGTTCTGGCTCGACCTGGTCACCGACCTCGAGCTCGACCGCGATGAGCTCCACACCGCGCTCTGGGACCTGGTCTGGGCCGGCGAGGCGACCAACGACGCGTTCGCGCCCCTGCGCGCCAGGCGGCTGACCGCGGTTGGGCGCTCGCCGCGCCCGGCGCGCCGCTTCGCCTCGCGCAGAAGCTCCTCCGCCGAGGCGATCTCGGGACGCTGGTCGCTGACCGAGGACCTCTTCCGCGACGCTCCCGCGGCTGGCCCGCGGCTGCGCGCGCAGGCCGAGCTGATGCTCGAGCGCTACGGGATCGTCACCCGCGAGACGGTGCTCGCCGAGGGGGTGCCCGGCGGCTTCTCCTCGCTCTACGGCGAGCTCTCCAACCTCGAGATGCTCGGCACGGCGCGCCGCGGCTACTTCGTCGAGGGCCTCGGCGGGGCGCAGTTCGCCCTCGCCGGCGCGGTCGAGCGGCTGCGCGGCCTGCCCCAGCGCGAGGACGAGTACCTGATCCTCGCCGCCACCGACCCGGCCCAGCCCTACGGCGCCGCGCTGGCGTGGCCGAAGCGCGCCGAGGGCCGGCGCCCGGCCCGCACCCCGGGCGCCTACGCGCTGCTTCGCGATGGCAACCCGATCGTCTACGTGGAGCGCGGCGGCAAGGGGATCGTGCGCCTGGTCGAGCTCGACGGCGAGGCGCTCGTGGAGGCGATCTCCGAGCTCGCCGCGGCCGCACGTGCGGGGACGATCGGAAAGCTGGCGATCGAGCGCGTCGACGGCGAGCCGGTGATCGGCTCCGGCCTCGAGGCGGCGATCATCGCCGCCGGCTTCTCGCGCCAGCCGCGGCGGCTGGTGGCGACGGCCTCCTAGGCAGTCCGCGGTGTCGCCCGCATCGAACGTGTCCCTGCACCTCGGGCGGCTGATGGTGGCCGCCCGGCACCAGGGCCGCGGCGTCGGGCGCCGCGCCGTCGCCCTTCTGATCGAGCATCTGAGGGCCGAGGCCGACGCCGAGGAGCTGCTGACCAGCTGCGTCCCGGGCCCCGGCGGCCCTCGGGGGTTCTACCTCGGCCTCGGCTTTGAGGACACAGGTCGCGTCGAGGGGGGCGAGGTGGTGCCGCGGCTGGCCCTGGGGGACGGCTGAGCGATGCCCGAGGGAGACACGGTCCACAGCCTGGCGGGTCGGATCAACTTGCTGCTAGGCGGACGCGAGATGGGGATCGCCGATGCCCCCAACCCCCGCTCGCCATTGCATCAGCGTGCCCCCGAGCTCGAGGGCCGCACGCTGGAGCTCGCCGAGGCGCTCGGAAAGCACATGCTCATCCACTTCTCCGGCGCCCTGGTGCTCCACAGCCACCTGGGCATGAACGGGCGCTGGTGGATCGCCGCCGACGGCGAGTGGCCGCGGGCGAGGCCCTGGCTGCGCCTCGCCTCGGGGCCGGCGCTCGCGGTCCAGACGGGCGGCCGGCTGCTGCGCCTGTCGAGCGAGGTGCGAGCCCGCAACGATCCCACCCTGCGGGCGCTCGGGCCCGACCCGCTGCGGGCGGGATTCGACCTCGAGGCCGCGGCCCGGCGGCTGCGCTCGCTGGGCGCCGACCGCGAGCTCGGCGAGGCCCTGCTCGACCAACGAATCCTCGCCGGGATCGGAAACGCGATCCGCAACGAGGCCTGCTTCGCCGCTCGCATCGACCCCTGGCGTCGGGTCGTGGACCTGAGCGCCGTCGAGATCGAGGGGGTCGTGCGGGAGGCGGAGCGGATCATGCAGGTTTCGCTCTCCGATGGCCAGCGACCGCGCGGCGTCCACCGCGCCGACCGCCGCGGGTGCCCCGCCTGCGGCGGACCGGTCTCAGCCCGCGGTCAGGGCGACGCCAACCGCACCGCGTTCTGGTGCCCGCGCTGCCAGCGCTGAGCCGGCCGACGCCCAACCCGCCCGGCGGAGTGCCGGTGCCGCCGCGTAACCTCGGACGGATGTCCGACCGTCGCGCCGCGCTCTCGATCCGCGGCCTGCACAAGAGCTACGACGACGGCACCGTGGCCTTGGAGCGACTCGACCTCGAGATCCCGGCCGGCACGTTCTTCGGCCTGCTGGGACCGAACGGGGCCGGCAAGACGACGTTGATCAGCGCGGTCTGCAACCTGATCCGGGTCAGCGGCGGGCAGATCAGCGTCTTCGGACACGATGTCGCCACGCTCGAGGCGCGGCGGATGATCGGCGTCGCCGAGCAGGACCCCAACCTGGACCGCTTCCTGACCGTGCGCGAGGCGCTCGTCTACCACGGCGGCTACTTCGGGCTCACCAAGGCCCGCGCGATCGAGCGCGCCGAGGAGATGATCGACGTCTTCGACCTGCGCGCGAAGGCGGAGACCAGGGCGCCGAAGCTCTCCGGCGGCCAGCGCCGCCGGCTGCTCCTCGCGCGGGCCCTGCTGCACGAGCCGGGCCTGGTGATCCTCGACGAGCCGACCGCGGGGGTGGACATCGAGCTGCGCCGGGAGCTGTGGCGCTACATCCGGCGCCTGCACTCCGAGGGGACGACGATCCTGCTCACCACGCACTACCTCGAGGAGGCCGAGGCGCTCTGCGACAGGATCGCCTTCATCAACGACGGCAACGTCGTCGCCCAGGGCTCGGCCCCCGAGCTCGCCGCCCGCTACGGGGTCGCCAACCTCGACATCGACGTCCGCGCCGGCGTGGTCTGCTTCCGGCTGGCCTACGACGGCATCGACCGGGCCATCGGCGCCCAGATCCACCCCGGCCGGCTCGGCGAGGTCGGTCCGTCCATCGTCCTCCTCCACGTGGGGTCGAACGGGGACGACGGCTGCGTGCGGGCCGACCCCCGGATCCTCTACGAGATCCAGAATGACCCG
>WHSW01000079.1 GCA_009379895.1 Solirubrobacterales bacterium | reverse complement strand
GGCACCGCGCGGCCGCAACATCCGCGGTAAGCTTTTGGAGGGTTGAGCATGCGAGGCACGATCGGCGCGATCGGAGTCGTCCTCGCGTTCGCCGTAGCGACGCTCGTGGGGGGATGTGAGCTCGGCGGGGGGGACGAGGACGAGGGCACCACCACGAGTGCGAGTGCGCGAGGCGGCGCGCCGGTCGCCAGCGCCAGCTGCGAGGGCGATTCGCGACAGGGGGCCGCGATCGTCGTGCCCGACGTGGTCACCCAGACCTGGCGGCTTGCCAGTTCGAACGTCGCCGTCGTGCGCGGCTGCGTGCTGTGGGACGGCCAACCGGTTGAGGGCGTGCGAGTTCGGGTTGGGCAGTATCGCGTGCGGGCTCCCACCGATGGCAGCGGCGGATTCCAGTACACGCTGGACTCCACCCTTGGGCAGGCTCGCACGGTCTCGGTGGCCGACGCCTCGGACGCGACGTTGGGCGGCGAGCCCCTGGATGAGGAGGCGACGCAGGCGTTGCTTGACGCAAGCGCCAGCCTGGGCTCGCACTTCCGGCTCTCGGAGATCGAGGCGCGGCGACGCGGCGATGGCTCGGTCCTGCTCACCGGCCAGGCCTCATACGCGAACGGCACACCACCCCAGCCCGTGGTGCTGTTCGCCTACCAGCTCTCGGGCAGGGTGACCGACCGCAATGGTGAACCGGTCGAGGGAGCGCGGGTAAGCACGCGCACGCCCGAGGAGGGCCTCGAATCGGGCTGGAGCCTCTCACTACCTACTGACGCGAAGGGCCGCTACACCGACTTCTTTTACCCCGCGGCTCCGCCCGGGCAGAGGTCGCAACTCGTCGTCCGGGTCGGCAAAGGAAGGCATATCTGGGAGTTCCCTGAGGGTCAGTTCATCGAGTTCCCCCGGCTTCGTAGCTCCGTGATGGATGTCCAGCTGCCGCCGCCGGACTTCGCGCTCGCACCGCCGACCGTACGGGCACGCGATGGTGTCGTCTACGAGGGGCTGCTGGTCGGCGTGATCGCCGACGGTCGCCCCGTCGATCCGCTTCGGGCCCGCTGGCCCGACGCGCGAGGGCGCTTCGCGTTCGTGCTGCCGAGTTCGCTCGCCGGTAGGCGCGTCTCCTTCTGGCAGTCCGTGACCTACCTCTTCGCCCGACGAACGGCGCGCCCCGGTGCACCGATCGATCTACGTTATTGGCCGAAGCGGATCCCGCCCGGCTCACCCCGGGGCGTGGCCCGGATGAGATTGCCGGGCTAATCGCGCACCGCGATCGGATCCGGCCCGCGTCGCTTTTGCAGTCCCTTCGGGGTGGGCCCGCGGGCGAGCCACAGGCTGTCTCGGACGCCGACCAAGCCCAGAACGCCCGAAGATCTCGGCGGCGGCGTCGCGTCGCAGCCAGAATCAGCGGCCCGCCAGCCACGGTCACCGCCGTCCCGCCCGTGGGCCCGGGGACCGGGTGCAACCTCGTCCACCTCCTCGCCTGGCCATCGTAGGCCTTGACCAGGCGAGATTGGCGTCCAGCCCGGCCGTTCGCCCACCGCCGCGGGGTCGGAGCGCGGGGTCGGCACCCGCGCCGCCGCGCTCGCACACCCCTCGGTGCACTTCACCTCCAAGAAGCCGCCCGCCGGCCACCTATGGCGCGGCGAGGGCAACCGCCGAGGCACGGCGAGACCGCTCTGGTGCGATTTGCGTCAGTCGCCCTCTGGCTGCAGGACGAAACTGTCGTTCTCGGTCTTTGCCGATGGCTTGGAGTTGGGGGGACCGACCTCGAAGTTGTCCCACATGCCGCCGACGGTGTGGCCGGGGACCGGGCAGATCAGCGCGTAGTCGCCGGCCTTATTGGCCGTGAAGTCCATGTATTGGATGCCCGAGAGGATGCCCTTCTCGGGCTCGGGGGTCGAGGCGCCGTCGAAGACTGGGGTCTGACCGCTCGCCTCCTTTAACCCATCGCGACTGGCGATCATCGCACTATGGGGTGTCTGGGCCGAGGCGTTCTTAAAGGTCACGTTGACCTTCCATCCCTGCGGGATCGAGAAGGTCATCCCGCCTCGGTTGAAGCCGTTGAAGTTGAGGCCGCCGCCGGCGCCGCCGACGGCCGCGTTGATCAGCACGTTGACCGTCTTGGGCTCCGTGCCCGGGGTGAGGTACTGCCCGAGGCCCTCGGGCACCGGCTCGGCCAAGGTCGGCGGCGGTGACTTAAGCGCCTTGCCCTCGGGCATTTCGCCCCCGAGCGCGAAGACCTCAAGCCGCGAGCCCTTGGGCTCGGCGATGCTCGACCCGCCGGTGACGAGCGCGATGTATTGCTTGCCGTCGACCTCGTAGACCGCGGGAGCCGCGGCGATCCGCTGCCCGGTCTGATAGCTCCACAGCTCCTTTCCGCTCGAGGTGTCGACCGCGCGCAGGACGCCGTCATCGCCGCCGAAGAACGCCAGTCCGCTGGCGGTCGTCGTCACGCCCCCGCGTACGGCCTCATCGATGTCGTACTTCCATGCCACCTCGCCGGTGCCGAGGTCGATCGCCGTGAGACCGCCGGTGTCGCCCTTATAGCCCTTGGGCGACTCGCCGAAGCCGTTGACGACGCCGGTGTCCACGTCGCCACGCACTCGATCGCGCTCGACCTCCTCCGTCGACTCGGCCTGGACCAGCGTGGCGGCCGACTCGATCCGCCCGTTGATGACGTAGTTGGTCGTCGGGTCGTAGGAGGCCGGCGAGTAGGTGACGCCGCCCGAGGCGCCCGGATAGATCGTCACCGGCTTGCCCGGCTGGAGCTTCGGGTGCTCGATGCGGTTGAGCACCTCGACCCGTTCGTAGATCGGCTCGCCGGTCTCGGCGTCGTAGGCGAACCAGACCCCCTGCTTGGTCGCGATCGAGACGACCTTGCGCTGCTCGCCGCCGACCTCGGCCTCGATGATCTGCGGGGGCTGGACCGTGTCGTAGTCCCATGAGTCCGCCGGAAGCTGCTGTCGCCACCACTTCTCCTCGCCGGTGAGGGCGTTGACGGCGATCACCGCGTTGGTTTTCGGGTTGGGGCCGGGCCGCAGCTCGGGGAAGAAGTCGGGCGATGGATTCGACGAGGTGAAGTAGGCGGTGTCGGTCTCGGGGTCGACGGCGGGGGGCATCCAACTTGCGCCGCCGCCGTGGAAGCGACCGTGACTACGCCAGCCCTGCCCCTCCGGGGGGACCGTCCAGTAGGGGTTCTCCCAGGCGGGGCTCAGGTCCGTGTTGTAGGCCATAAAGAAGCCGCGGATCCCGTTGTCGGCGCCCGAGCTGCCGATCAGCAGGACGTCCTTGTAGCAAACCGGCGCCATCGTCTCGTAGTAGCCGAACTCCGGCCTGGCGTCCTTGACGGTGTCGTAGATGTAGGCCTCATCGACCTGCTCGCCGGTCTCGGCGTCGACGGAGATGATCCGCATGTCGAGGGTCAGCATGAAGACCTTGCCGTCGCAGTAGGCGACGCCGCGGTTGACGTTGAGGCCGAAGTTCTTAAACGGGCCGATCTCGCTGGGGGTGAAGTGCCACTTCTGCTCACCGGTCTTCGCATCGACCGCGAAGATGTGATCGAAGGAGGTGGTGACGTAGAGCGTCCCGTTCACGAACAGCGGATAGCTCTCGTTGCCCTCGGGGATCGTGTCGTCCGCTTTGATGAAGTCGAACTGCCACGTCTTGCCGAGGTCGCCGACGTTGTCCTTGGTGATCTCATCGAAGGGAACGTGGCGGTTCTGGGCGTAGCCGTAACCGAAGGTAGCCCAGTTCTCCTCCTCTGAGCTTCCGACCGCCTGTTGGATCGCCGAGGCCTCAGCCTCACCAAGGAAACCACCGTCGTCACCGTCGCCACCGGTCACCGCGAGCACGACAATGACCGCTACGGCAATCACCAAGACTGCCCCGACGTAAGGCCCCCATCGACGAACCACGCCCCGCGTTTGGTTCACGGCAACCCTCCTCCGTGCTGTCCCCCCCGGACCGTGGATCCTAGCGCGCGCGACGACAATTACAAGGACGGGATCACGGTGACACCCCTGCCGCGCTCTCGCGGCCGAGGAGGGCGGCGCTCAGACGACCGTGAACAGGCCCTCGAACCCCCGGCCGCAGTTGACGGTCACCCGGTAGGCAAGCTGACCGCGGGCCTGGAGATCGACGATCAGCTTCTCGCGCTCGCCGGGCGCCAGCAGGTCGGTGCTTTCGACGCCGACGACGAAGTTCCGGCGCTCGCTGCTTTCGTTTACCACCCGAAACTCGGCGATCAACCCCCGGTCCAGCGAGCTGCGGCTGAGCTCGATCCCGCGGTCGGTGATCGTCACGTCGACGGGCCTGATCAGCGCCGCCTGGGTTGTCGCCTCGCTGCGATCGAGGAGCGCCGCGGCGGCCAGCGCTCCCACGGCCACCACCGCACAGAACAGCAGCGCGATCCTCATCCTCATCGGCGCTTGCGATATTAGTGAACCCTCCCCGGCGATCCACTCGCGGGGGTGCCCTATGCGATCGCCGCGTGTGCTCAAAGCAGCCGCCGCGCTTTTTGTGCTCGGCGCCATCGCGGCGGTGGCCGTGGCGGTGCTGGCTCGCGAGTCGCCGGAGACCGACCCACCGGAGCTTGGGCGCGACGCTGGACTCTGGCCCGCGCCGAACCAGAACCTGTCGAGCACGCGGGCGACCCCGGGCTCGCCGATCACCTCCTCCACGGTCTCCTCGCTGCGGCCGGTGTGGCGGTTCCGCTTCCCGGGGCGTCCGGGCCCCTCGGGGATCCTCGCCTCCACGCCCCTCGCGGTGGGCGGGCGGGTCTACGTGCAGGACCTCAACAGCGGCGTCTACGCCCTCGACCTGGCAAGCGGACGGCTGGTCTGGGAGACGCGCCCGCGCGCACCGAACACGGGTCCCAACGGGCTCGCGTTCGGGTACGGAAGGGTCTACGCGGCGACCGACGCGGCGGCCTTCGCGCTCGACGCCAAAACCGGGCGGCGCACGTGGCGCACCCGCCTGGCCGGTCCGAGCGAGCAGTTCGTACAGACCGCACCGCTGGTCGCCGACGGGCTCGTGTACATGAGCACCGTCGGCCTTCCGCCGGGGGGGCGGGGCGCCCTCTATGCGCTCGATGCCGACGACGGGAGGATTATCTGGCGCTTCGCGACGATCCGCGAGCCCTGGCGCTTTCCGCGTCTGGCGGGCGGAGGCGGCGCCTGGTATCCGCCATCGGCCGACGGTGAGGGTCGGGTGTACACGGGCACCTCGAACCCGGGCCCGTGGGGCGGAACCCCCGAGCTGCCCAACGGGGCTGCCTTTCCGGGCCCGGTCCCCTACACGGACTCGCTGCTGGCGCTCGACGCAAGGACCGGGGAGCTGCTCTGGCACGATCAGGTGACGCCACACGACGTGCGAGACCACGACTTCCAGCTCTCGCCGATCCTGGCGGCGAGCGAGACGGACGAGGGCGAGCGCGAGCTGCTGATCGGGGGAGGCAAGGCGGGTCGGGTGATGGCCTGGGACCGCGAGACGCGCGAGCGCCTCTGGGAGGCGGAGGTGGGCATGCACCGAAACGACTCCGGTCCGCTGCCGCGGCGGGAGGTGGCGGTGTGTCCGGGGCTCCTGGGCGGCGTCGAGACGCCCATGGCCTACTCGGCCGGACGCGTGTTCGCGGCCGTCGTCGACCTCTGCGCGCGGGGCAGCGCCACGAGCTATGACCGGCTGCGAGACCTCGACCCCGCGTCGGGCACCGGCCGCCTGGTCGCGTTGGAGGCAGCCACGGGCCAGCGGCTGTGGGAGCGGCGCCTTCGGACGCCGGCCTTCGGCTGTGCGACCGTGGCCTCGGACGTCGTCTTTACGACCACCTACGGGGGAGTGGTTCGGGCCTTTCAGGCCGAGGACGGTGTCAATCTCTGGCGGGCGCGGCTGCGAGCCGGCTCCAACTCATGCCCGGCCGTGGCGGGCGACACGCTGCTGGCCGGGGCCGGCGTACCCCGCGCGGGCGCGCGGCGCTCGGCGCTCGAGCTGGTCGCCTTCCGCCTCGAGGGTTAGCCCGAAGTTCGGGTTCGCCGACCGCCAGCGACCGCGAAGCTGGCCGGCCTCGGCCATCAGCCCGAGAGCTCGACCCGCGTCAGGTCGCGCGGCAGCTCGGGCGGCAGGCGGTCTGGCCAGCGGGCGAGGTCCACCGGCCCTCCGGGGCGCGCCGGGCGGCGCGAGAAGAGTTCGAGCTCGCCGGCCCAAAGCGAGACGGTGCGGCCCGATAGGTCAGCCGGAAGCGTGAGCTCGAAGCGTCCCCGCTCGTCTGGCCAGGTGACGCGAAGCGGCCTGACGGCACGGCCATCGACGCTCGCCCCGACGAGAACGCCTTGATATCTGGCGCCTGGATACGAATGTGGCGCGGGCAGGGCGGGCGGGTAGCCCGCCGGGGGCAGGCTGATGTCCATCCGGGCGCTCTTCAGGCGATCGAACGACACGGTCTCGTCGGGCAGGAAGGCGTAGGCCTGATCGCCGACGGCGACGTGGATCGTGATCGGAACCGGGTCGCTGGCGATGCGGTCGGAGGCCGCGAAGTTCGAGTGATAGCGGCCGTTTGAGTCGCTGGGCTCCGAGAAGGTCCAGAAGTCCCGATCGGTGGTCCGCGTGCTCACTATCGCGCCCGGGACCGGTCGACCGCGCGCGTCGGTGACCTCGCCGGTCAGCTCATAGGCGGTCAGGGTGACGGGCTGCACGGGCTCGTCGCCGAGCGTGACGATGCCGCTGACGACGGTCTGCCCACGTGAGTTGCTGGCGGTCTCGAGCTCGCTCAGCTGATTTCCCACGGTGATCCAGCCGCGGGCCCGATCGAGCGCAGCGCGCTCCTCGCTCGTGAGCTCCTCGCCGTCGATCGTGGCCCGCTCGGCATCGGCGACCGAGACGGCGTAGCGGTGCGCGAGGGTCACGTCCAGCGGATACTCGAAGTGCCCATCGGCATCGGTTGGCGCCCAGAGCAGGTAGTCGCTGACCTTGATCCGCGCCCCAACAACCGGCTCGCCGCCGAGCACCAGCCTGCCCTCGGCGGATGCCAACGGCGAGGCGTCGGCCGACCACTCGGTGAGCTCGTACGGCGCGGGGACCTCGAAGGCGGCCGCCCCGGGCGACTGGCGGGGCGCCTCGCGGTCCCCGCAGGCGACGAGCGGCACGGCGAGGATGGCGAGGATGGCGAGGAGCCCGGGGCGCCTCATCCGGAGTCCTCCATCGGCAGCGAGTAGAGCAGGCCGGACGAGCGCAGGGTGGGTGTCGCGCCCGGCGAGCCCACGCGCAAGACGATTCGTTCGCCGGCTGCGTCGCGCTGGGCCGGGCAAGCGATCCAGT
The DNA here is from genome assembly GCA_009379895.1 of Solirubrobacterales bacterium. Classification (GTDB taxonomy): domain Bacteria; phylum Actinomycetota; class Thermoleophilia; order Solirubrobacterales; family 70-9; genus WHSW01. Next base: position 9,834 of record WHSW01000079.1, on the reverse strand, counting down.
AGGTGCCCGGGCGTGAGGCCAGGAAGGAGAAGTAGCGTGGCGTCGCGCCGCGTACCCCCCGTGTCCCGCCCGGCGTGGACGCCCCGGCGAAGGCGGGTCCGCCGCCGCCCGGGCTCGTCACGGCGAGCCCGTGGCTGCCGCCCGTCTGGTTGGTGTAGGTGACGTCAACCCTGACACCCTGCGGCACCGTCACCGCCATCTCGCCCCCGCGCTGGCCGTCGAGCTCGACGCCGTGCTCGCCGCGGCGGGCGACGACCTGCAGCCCGAGGGTGTGCTGGTCCACCGACGAAAGCCATGCCGGCGGCTCCTCGCTGCCCGGAGCCGGCTCGGCGGGCGCCAGGTCGGGGGGCGCAGACGGTTCGCGTGATCCGCCAAGGGCGAAGACGTCGAGCCGCGAGCCAGTGCCGCCGAACGACGACGTAAAGGTGCCCCCGACCGTGACCGCCACGTACTCGCGGCCGTCGGCCTCGTAGACGGAGGGCGCGGCGGCGATCTGGTTGCCGGTCTGAAACTTCCATAGAACGTCCCCCGTGGCGGTGTCGATGGCGCGCAGCACACCGTCGCCGCCGCCGATGAAGGTAAGCCCCGAGGCCGTCGTAGTGGCGCCACCGCGCTCGGGCTCGGGGGTCCTGACCCGCCAGGCCAGCTCGCCGCTCGAGAGGTCGACCGCGCGCACGGATCCATAGTCGTGCCAGCCCTTGGGCGTGATCCCGAAGAAGGCGTCCGAGGTTATGCCCAGATCGAGGTCGCCGGCGCTCCGATGCCGTTCGAGCTGGCGCGCCGACTCCGCCTGCTCGACGATCGCCGCCGTCTCGGCCGTGCCGACGATCTCGTAGTTGGTGTCGGGGTCGTAGGAGGAGGCGGTGTAGTTGACGCCGCCGAGCGGTGAGGGATAGATCGTCACCCCCTCACCCGGCCGCAGGGCCGGGTGCTCGATGCGATCGAGCAGCTTGATCTGCTCGTAGATCGGGTCCCCGGTCTCGGCGTCATAGACGAACAAATAGCCCTCCTTGGTGGCGACGCTGACCACGCGCCGAGGCTCGCCGTCAAGCTCGGCGTCAAAGACGAGGGGCGATGCGAAGGTGTCGTAGTTCCACTGATCCTCGGCGAGCTGCTGGCGCCACCAAAGCTCCTCGCCGGTAAAGGCGTCGAGCGCGACCAACGAGTTCGTCTTCGGGTTCGGACCGGGGCGCAGCTGAGGGAAGAACACCGGCGAGGGAACGCCGACCGGCACGTAGACGGTGTCGGTCTCGGGATCGACCGCGACCGCGCTGGCGACCGAGCCGCCGCCGTGGAAGCGACCCTCGGCGCGCCAGCCCTGCCCGTCCGGCGGGATCGTCCAGTAGGGGTTCGCCCATGCGGGCGAGAGGTCGTGGGCGCGGTAGGCCATCACGAAGCCCCGCACCCCGTAGTCAGAGCCGGAGGTGCCGACGAAGAGCAGACCCTTGTAGCAGATCGGCGCGGCGGTGTTGAAGTAACCGAGCTGGGGCTTGGCCCCCTCGACCGCGTCCGAGATATCGACCTGCTTGACCAGCTTGCCCGTGTCGGCGCTGACCGAGACGATCCGCATGTCGAGGGTGAGCATGTAGAGCCGGCCATCGCAGTAGGCGACACCCCGGTTGGGACTGAGCCCAAAATTGGCGAAGTGGGCGATCCCGGGCGGCTTGAAGTGCCAGATCTCCTTCCCGGTGGCGCCGTCGATGGCGAACATGTGATTGAAGGAAGTGGTCACGTAGATCACGCCGTCGACGACGACCGGATAGCTCTGGTTCTGGGGCGGGATCGTCTCGTCGAGCTCCATGAAGTCGGTCGAGAACACGCGCCCCAGGCGGCCGACGTTGCTGGCCCCGATCTCGGTCAGCGGCGAGCGGCGGATCTGGTCATAGGTCCCGCCGAAGGTCCCCCAGTCACCGTCCTCGGGCGAGAACTGGTCATAGGCACCGGGCTCGCTGGCCGAGACGGCCTCGGCCGCGGACCCGTGCTCGCGTGCGGTGGCGACGTCGGCGTCCTGATCGTCGCCGCCACCGCCGCCACCGCAGCCCGCGCCGGCGGCGATCGCGAACAGCAGACCGCCAAGCACCCCCCAGGCAGCGGTTCGTTGCGTTCGGGACATCTCTGCCGCCTATCGCCTCACGGGCGAATCGTAGACCGGCGCGCAAGGCGCGCGCCGGCTCAGCTCGCGTTTCGTGACCAGAGCAGAAAGCCCAGCGGTAGCAATGCCACGAGCACGGCGGCAGGCGCGAGGTGCACGGCCCCGACCTCGACGCCGACGTTTTCGGTGGGGCCGCTGCCGAGGTAGTCGCGCGCCGACCGGACGGCGCTGTCGAGGTCCTGCTCGCCGAATGCCGCGCCGAGCGAGGATCCGAGGGCGGCCACGAGCTGGCCGCTGGATGCGTCCGGCACGTAGCTGAGCTCGGGCCGTCCGTGGCGATTAAAGATGTGCTCCTCGGGCTCCCAGACGTGGACGAGGATCGTTTCGATGTCGGCGTCGGCGAGCGCCCGTTCCAACCCCGCCGCCCCGAATCGTCTCGACTCGCCGTCGGTGAGCACGAAGAGCAGCCGCCGCTCGACGCCCGGCGAGAAGAACTCGCCCGTGGCGACGTCGGCGAGGGCGCCCAGCGACGTTGCCTGCACCTCGCTGGCGCCCGGGGGCGGGCGCTCGACGGCCAGCACCCGCTCGAGCGTCGCCAGGAAGGTGTCGTGGCGCGGCGTCGGGAAGGCGTGTGGTAGGACCCGGTCGGTCATCGAGGCGAGCCCCAGGGGAACGTCGGGCAACGCCTCCGCGAGGCGGGCGGCGCCGCCGCGGGCACGCTCGAAGCGGGTCTCGGCGTGCGGGGCGGCGGCTGCCAGCATCGATCGCGAGGTGTCGATGGCCACGATCGCCTCGGCGTCTGCCCGGGTGCGCAGATCCTCTCGCTCGGTGACGATCGGCTGGGTCGCGGCGAGGGCGAGCAGCGCCGCACAGCCAAGCACGGCGACGATCGGTCCCGCGGCGCGCGGCCCGGGACCCGGCAGGCCGAGGACCCCGCGCGCCCGCTGGCCACGCCGGGCCCCGGCGGCGAGGGCGGCGAGCGGGAGCGCCGCGAGGACGCCAAGCACGGCGCCTTCGGGCGTGAGCAACTGGATCGACACCGCACCCCTCAGTAGCCCTCGCCAGGTGGGCTCAGTCCCGCGCCCCCCGGGCTACGCCCGAAACGTCCTTCCTGGCGAGCCGGCCCCTCGCTCTTACGGCGCGCCCGCTGCGAACGCAGCAGGAGCTCGAGGTTGCGCTTTGCATGCTCGGAGCGCGGGTTGAGCAGGATCGAGGAGCGAAAGGCCTCGAGCGCGGTATCGGCCGGCCCCGGCCCGCTTCGATCCTCGCCGGGCGCCTCGGCGGCCAAGATGCCGGCGAGGTTGGCGGCCTGTGCCGCGCGCTCGGGTTCGTCGCGGTTCGCCGCCGTCTCGGTCAGTGCACGCAGAGCCCGCGAGCGCGCGCTCGCGATCTCATCGGGCGGCAGGGTCCGTACACCGGGGCGCGCGACGCTGAAGAGGGCGGCGGCGCGCCGGAAGGCGAGGTCGTCGCCGAGCCCCAGCAGGCGCTCGGCGGCATCGCCCGGCAGGCGGGGGTGGCCGTCCCAGGCGTCGGAGCTGGGGCTGCCCGTGGCCTGGCGCAGGTCGCCGTCGGCCATCGCGTTGCGCAGATTGCTCACGTCGAGCGCGAGCAGGATGACGAGCACGGCAAGTGCGCCGGCGAGCGCCGCGCCCGCGAGCGCCCACGCCCGGTCGCGCCTCATCCGGGTGCCCCCCGCTGTCGGCGCCGCCAGCGCAGGCGCGCGCACCAGTGCTCGTTGACGGCGAGCAGCAAGAGCAGCGCCGCGCCGCCGGCGAGCAACGGGCCGGAGAGGTGGGCGCCGAGGATCGCGCGGGGCCGTTCGAGGCCCTCGGGCGCCAGCGAGGCATCCTCGAGCAGCGCCTTCGAGCCGAGCAGGCGGTCGAACAGCCGCCGGTCCTCGATCCCCGGGTCGAGCCCGACGACGCGCAACTCGATCCCCTGCCGCTGATAGGCGAGCACCTCCCGGCTGAGCCCGGTTAGATCGGTGGGGTCGTCGTCGATGTCGCTGATCAGCAGCACCGAGCCGTCCTCGGTCCCGTCTCGGCGCAGCGCGCCGCGTGCCACCGCGAGCCCGGACGAGATGCTCGTGCCGCCGGCGAACTCGGTCGACCACGGGTTGCGGGGCAGCTTGGATTCCGCCAGGCGCCCGCGCGAGCGGGGCTCGAACCAGCGCACGAGGGGCGCGAGCTCGCTCGCCGGCGTGCCCGGCGGCAAGGCCTCGTAGGCGACGTCCGAGAAGAGGACCAGGCCGTAATGCTCACGACCGGCGGCCAGTTCGGCAATCGTTGCCTGGATGCGGCGGTAGGTGTCCGGTGAGATGCTGGCGGAGACGTCGAGGACGATCACGCCGCTGGTGTGCGGGGGGAGAAAGCGCCGCTCCTCACGGAGGCCGAGCGCGGAGGCGAGCGCGGCTCCGAGCAGCGCCGTGAGGCCGATCGCCAGAAGCGCGCGACCGAGCGTGGTGGCCCGCGCCAGCCGCCGCAGGCCACCGAAATCGGCGAGCGGAATCGACGGGCCGCGGCGCAGCATCATGGACCCGCCGCCCGCGCGCTTCGTTCGACGTCGCCGACGAGGGCACCGATCTCCGGCTCGCCGGGCTCCGGCCGCGACCACGCCAGCGCCCCGCTGCGCTCGGCGAGCTCGGGATGCCCGGCCCGGCGAAGCTCCCGAGCCAGGCGTTCGAGTGCCTCACGACGCTCGTCCGCGCCGCGTTTCGCCGCGCGGCGCACCAGGGCGAGCGCCCGTTGCAGCGGCGAGCGGCGGGCCGCGAGAGCGCGGTGCGGGGCCTTGCCGGTCGTCGCATAGGCGACCAGCAGGGCGGCAAGCAGGCCGAGCGCCACGGCCAGCGCCCACAGCAGCGCGATCGCGAGACCCGGCGAGATCGGATATGAGACGGGGGCGAGGGTGGCGACGTCATAGGACCAGCGATCCTCGCCGCGCGACTCGCGCACACTCAAGCGGGAAGCCATCCGCACGGGCGGCAGGGGCGCTTCGAGCGTCTGCTCGCCGTTCTCGTCCTCGAGGTGGACGACAAGTGGCGAAAACCGTGTGCTGCGCGCGGAGCTGCCGGTCGGCGGCAAGCAGTGCACCGAGAGACAGCGCAGCGCGATCGTAAAGCGCGCGCGAGAGAGCGCGGATCCGCGCGTCAGCTCGCGCCGAGTTCGCTCGACCTCGAAGGGACGAAAGTCGGACTCCAGCTCGACGCTCGCCACGTCAACGAGATCGCTATCGGCGAACACGTTCACCCGCACATAGAGCGCGTCCCCGAACAGCAGTGTGCGCGGCGTGAGCGCGGCGTCGACGCGTGCGGACTCCTGGGCACCGGCCTCGGCCGGCCCGGCGAGCAGCGCCAGCCCACACGAGAGGAGTAGGAATGCCCGCCTCAAACCCACGTTCCCCTGCCCAGTTCGGCGCGCCTCTGCGCCCAGCTCAAGAACGGCGTCTGCAACGACGCCGGCTCGCTGGACCCGAGCACCACGGGCTCGAGGCCGAGAACCCGCAGCTCGTCGAGCAGCCCACGTAGCCGGGCCTCGTTTCGCCGCCGCCTGCGCCGCGCCTCGCGTGCGCTGATGCGCACGACCTCGATCCGACCCGTGCGCGGATCGGCGACTGGCACGAGCAGCGACGGGATGCGCGGAAAGCTCTGCTCCCACACCGGGTCCTGGATCACGACCGGGACGACGTCCCAGCGATGCTCCTCGAGGCGCACCAGGTCGTCGAGCGGCGGCGGCTCCAGGAAGTCCGAGATCACGAAGACAAAGCTGCCGGGTGGCAGGTCGCGCCGAGCGTGAACCAGCTGGTCGAATGCCAGTGAGAGGTTGTCGTCGGGAGCGTCGAACCCGGCCTCGGCTAGGCGCATCTCGACCAGTGCCAGGTCCTGCTTGCTACGCGGCGGGATCCAGAACGGCTCCGGCTCGGCGGTGTCGTCGCCGGCCATGTCGAGGCTGCCGATCAGCCCCCGGGCGATCAGTGCGCTGGCGGCGATCGACTCGGCGGCCCGGGTCATGGCGAGCGGCTTCGAGAGCCAGGGAAGCTCCGGCCCGAACACGGCCATCGCCGGTCGGCGGTCGCAGACGATGACGACCTTGGGTGCCTCCTCCGCGTAGTGCTCGCGAACTACGAACTCGTCGGCATCGTGGGCGAGTGAGAGGCGGGCGGACGCGTTCCAGTCGATCACGGCGACGTCGTCCCCGGGCTCGTAGGGGCGTGCGCCCGCCACGTCCGAGCCCGAGCCCTTGCGAGCGCCGGCCAGCTCGCCGAAGGGCTGACCGACCAGCCGCCAGCGCGAGACGAGGGGGAAGGTGGGCGTCTGCGCGAGGGGTGCGCGAGCCTCGCTCACCGCGCGTTCGCGGCGGCGGCACGGTCGTCGTCGCGCAGCTCGGGCGCTGGGGCAGCCTCGAGGGAGCGCTTGCGGAAACGCTCGAGCGCTTCCTGGCGGCCGGTACGCCGAGCCTCGGCGAGGAACCCGGGGCGAAAGACGATCCGATGGCCGACCGTGGGCAGGAAGAGCAGCTCGACATCGTCGGGGCGAACGAACGAGCGCCCATCCAGCAGCGCCCAGGCCCGCGCGATCCGGTCCAGAGCGAGCGTGCCACGTACCGATGCGCCAACCGCCACCTGCTCGTCATCGCGTGTCGCGCCGACCAGATGCACGATCCAGCGCTCGATGAGTTCGTCGACGTAGACCTCCTGGACCGCGGCTTGCAGCTCGCGCACCTCGGTCAGCGAGACCGCGGGCTCGAGCCGCGCGATCGGATGGCCGCGGCGCTGCTCGCGAACGATTCGCAGCTCGTTGTCGGCACCCGGGTAACCGAGCGCGGTGCGCACGAAGAAACGGTCGAGCTGTGCCTCGGGCAGGGGGAAGGTGCCCTCGTGCTCGATCGGGTTCTCGGTGGCCAGGACGAGAAACGGCTCGGGCAGCAGGCGCGTCTCTGTTCCGACCGTGATCTGCCGCTCGGCCATCGCCTCGAGGAGGGAGGATTGCGTCTTGGGCATCGCCCGGTTGACCTCGTCGACCAGCACGATATTGGCGAACACCGGCCCGGGGCGAAATTCGAAGTCGCGCGTCTTTTGGTTGAAGACCGAGAGTCCGGTCACGTCGCTGGGCTGAAGGTCGGGTGTGCATTGGATGCGCGCGAAGCCCGCGCCGTCGATGCTCCCGGCCAGCGCCCGCGCGAGAATCGTCTTGGCGGTGCCGGGCACGTCCTCGAGCAGCACGTGGCCGCCGCAGAGCAGGGCGCCGAGCACCAGCTTGATCTCGTCGCGCTTGCCGTGCACAACGCTTTCGGCGTTCGCGAGCAAGCGCGTGGCGCTCGCCGCCACGGCCGAGCCTGACCCGGCGTCGCCCCCGCGCTGGACCTGGCTGTCCACCACGACCCGGCAGCTTACGGGCTCGTCCTCCCGATCCGCTTCAGCGGCCGACTACCAGTTTGATCCGCGAGAGCTCGGGCACGTTTAGGGCGGCCCGCGGACTCTGCTTGAGCACCTTGCCCGCCAGGTCGGGGGAGGGCGCCGCGCCTTCGACCGTGTGCAGCGTGAAACCCAGCTCACGCGCCTGCGAACGTGCCGTGGAGGCCAGCAGGCCCTCGAGGTCGGGCACCGGGACGTCGAGACGCTCGCCGCCCCCCGAGGAGACGGTCATCCGCACGCTGTCGCCCACCTTGAGCTTCGTCCCCGGCTTCGGCTCCTGGCTGGCGACCTCGCCGCACGTATCGCCGGCCTGCACCGGGCGCGTGTCGGGCACAAGCCCGAGTCGTTCAAGCGCCGCACCTGCCAGGACGTGCTGACGGCCGACGAGGTCTGGAACCCGGGCTGGTCCGCTCGACGGCTCCTCGGCGCCCAGCCCCGCGGCCCCGGATTGGTCCGAGACGATCAGGACGACCACCTGTCCCGGCTCCAACGGCGAACCGGCGTCGGGCTCCTGGCCGACGACCGTGCGCGGGGGCTCGGTGCTGCGCCGCCGCTCGACCTGGGTCGAGAAGCCATTGGCAACCAACTGGCCGGAGGCGGCCTGCTGGTCGAGGCCGACCACGTAGGGCACGCCGACACCCTGGTCGCTGTCGCCGCCGCCCAGGAGCAGGATCGCTGCGAGTGCGACCGCTACGACGGCGGCGACAGCTCCCCACAGACGCCAGTCCCGGAGACCCTTGAAGTCCGCATTCCTGCCCCGCTCGAGCGGTTCGGGCATGGCTCGACAGCATATCCACGCTGGCCTGGACCGACTCCGCCCTCGACCATGCGGTCTGGCGATGTGCCCTCGTCGCTTGCTTGCCGGCCCTCGGAGCGCCCGTAGCACATCGAGGCCCAACCAACTTGGAATCCGGCTTGGACGATGGCCGGAGGCTCCCGCGGCACGTGAAGGCCATGGGCGGAGGCGTTTTGGCGATCCTAGAGCGGGTAGCAAACGCGACGGCTACTCGATCTCGGGAGGATCTGACCGTGAGAGGAAGGCTGCTCGCCGGACTCACTGCCAGCGTGTTGCTGGTTGCCCCCGGTGCCGTCGCTGCGGCGACGTTCCCTGACCGCATCTCCCTACCCGACGGTTGGCAGCCCGAGGGCATCGCCTCCGGCCGCGGTCACGAGCTGTTCGTTGGCTCGATTGCCACCGGCGGTATCTACCGCGTTGACGCTCGGACGGGGGACGGCTCGATCGCTGTGCCAGGCGGTGAGGGCCGCGTTGCGATCGGTTTGAAGGTCGACCACGGCGAGCGGTTGTTTGTCGCCGGCGGGCCGACCGGTAAGGCGTTCGTGTACGACGCCCGCACCGGCGCCGACCTCGCGCAGTTTCAGCTCGCACCGGACGGTGAGCCGACGTTCGTCAACGACGTTGCACTCACGCGGAAGGCGGCCTACTTCACAGACTCCGAGCGCCCCGTGGTCTACGCGGTCGACGTCGACCTCTCCGAGGTCGGCGAGTTGGCGCTGTCGGGCATTCAGATGCAGCCGGGGTTCGACCTGAATGGCATCGTCGCCACCCGCGACGGCGGCACCCTTCTGGCGGTTCAGAGCAACACCGGAGGCCTGTGGCGCATCGACCCCACGACGGGCGAGGCGCACCCCGTTGATCTCGGCGGCACCCCGCTGACCAATGGCGACGGCCTCCTGCTTCACGGCCGGACACTGTATGCCGTCCAAAACGAGTTGAACCGGATCGCGGTTGTGCGGTTGGATCGTGATCTCGCGCGCGGGGCAGTAGTGCGGACGATCACCCATGAGGATTTCGACGTCCCGACCACGATTGTCCGGTTCGGGGCGTCGCTTTACGCCGTCAACGCGCGGTTCGCGACGCCAGTGACACCCTCGACGGAGTATTGGCTTACCCGCGTACGGCGCTAACCACCACTCTGCCTCGGACTATGGCCGGACGACCCGCTGCACGTGTTCCTCCTCGCGTGGATCGCTATCGCGGGGCTGCCACCGCTTGGCAGCCGGCAAACGGGCTCGAGTCAGGGCCTTGCCACTGGCGTGAGATTGCGACCGAGCGCGGCGTCGACCAAGCGGCGCGTCGGGCCTCGTGGCCGGGACGGCGGATCGCACGCGCCGACGTCGAGGCCGCACAACAAAGCTCCCTCGAAGAAGGCCACGTAGGCCCCGGGCCCCCGCCGGCGCGCGCTCCTCTCTCGGCGCCGGCGGGGGACACCCCGGCCCCGGCCCCGGCTGCCAGGCAGCTGGCGCCGCGCGCGGGCGCCCCGGCGTCCGGGCGCCCCAGAGACCGCCAAGGGCGGAGTCGAGACGGTCGAGAG
>WHSW01000078.1 GCA_009379895.1 Solirubrobacterales bacterium | reverse complement strand
GGCGGAGGCCAAGGCGCCCTACGCCGAGCGTGTCCTCGACAAGCTCGAGCTCTATGCGCCCGGTCTGCGCGAACGGGTCCTGGAGTGGACGGCGCTCGGTCCCGACGACCTGGAACGCCACGATCCGAACCTGATCGGCGGCGACAGCGTCGGCGGCAGCCACCACCTCGCCCAGAACGCGCTCTTTCGACCGCTGCCGGGCTGGTCGCGCTACCGGATGCCGGTCGACCGGCTCTACATGGTCGGCGCGGGTACCTGGCCCGGGGCGGGGGTCAACGCGATCTCCGGCCGCCTCGTCGCGCGCATGATCGTCGGCGACCGGCGCGGCGCGCGCCTGGCCGGCGCGGGGGCGGCGCTGGCCGCCGCCGGCGGGGTCGTGGCATCGGCTGCGATCCGAAGGAGGAGGCGATGAGTCGAAGCATTGACGCGGTCGTCGTCGGCAGCGGCCACAACGGCCTGGTTGCGGCGGCCTACCTCGCGCGCGGGGGGTGGGAGGTGGAGGTGCTGGAGCGAAACCCCGAGCCGGGAGGCGCGGTCGCCACCGAGGAGCTCACCGAGCCCGGGTACCTGCACGACACCTTCTCGAGCTGGCATCCCCTCTTTCACCTCTCCGCGGCCTACGCCGAGCTCGGCGACGATCTGGCCGCGCGCGGGCTCGAGTACGCGAACGCCGAGGACGTGGTCGCCGCGAGCGCCTTGCCGGACGGCTCGTCCGTGTTCGCCCACCGCGATCCCGCGACGATGACGGCGCAGCTGTCGCCGGCCGACGCGACGGCCTACGCCGAGGACCTGGAGGCGCTCGGCGCCCAGATGGACGTGATCGGGGAGCTGCTGGCGACCGAGCTTCATTCCGGCCACGCCGCGCGGCTCGCGCTGCGGCTGGCCGGGCGGCTCCGCCGCCGTCGCGGCTCGGCCTTCGCGGCCCGGTTCGTGGCCAGCTCTCGCGGCTGGCTGAGCGGGCGCTTCGAGGGCCGGCAGATGGGCGATCTGCTCGCGCCCTGGGGCCTGCACCTCGGCCTCACCCCGGACCAGGCGGGCGGGGGCTTCCAGCTGCTCGCCCTCGCCGGGGCCCTGCACGAGGTCGGGATGCCGGTGGTGAAGGGTGGGTCCGCGAGGTTCGTGGAGGCGTTCGTCTCGCTGATCGGCGACCACGGTGGCAGCGTCCGCAGCGGCGTCGAGGTGGATCGGATCACGACCCGCTCGGGGCGGGCGACCGGCGTGATCGCCGCCGGGGAGGAGATCCTGGCGCGCCGGGCGGTGATCGCCAACACGACGCCGACCCAGCTCTACGGGCGCCTGCTCGAGCCCGGCAGCGCGCCGGAGCAGGCGGTCCAGCAGGCAGCTCGCTTCCGCTACTCGGGCCGGGCCGGAGCCCAGATCCACCTCGCCCTCGCCGAGCCGCCGCGCTGGCGGGGCGACCCGCGGCTCGCGGACGCACCGATCGTGCATCTGACCGGCGGCATCGACGCCGTCGGCCTCGCCTGCGCGCAGGCGCAGAGCGGGCTGCTGCCCTCCGAGCCGACAATCGTCTGCGGGCAGCCGACCGCCCTCGATCCCAGCCGCGCGCCCGACGGGACGGCGATCATCTGGATCCAGCTCCAGGAGGTGCCCTACCGGCCACGGGGCGACGGCGCCGGCGAGATCGACGTCGGCGACGGGACCTGGACGCCGGAGCTCGAGTCCGCCTACGCCGACCGGATCACCGATCGGCTCTCACGCCACATCGAGAACCTGCCCGCCGCCGTGGTCGGTCGGGCGGTGCTCTCGCCGGCGACGATCGAGGACCGCAATCCGAATCTCGTGCGCGGCGACATCTACGCCGGGGCCACCGACCTGACCCAGTCCTATCTATGGCGACCGTTGCCCGACTTCGGCTCCCACGAGACGCCGATCGCGGGCCTGTACCAGTGCGGCGCCAGCACCTACCCGGGCCCGGGGCTGAACGCGGCGTCCGGGCGGATGGTGGCGATGCGGCTGCTCGAGCGTCCGCTGCGCCGGCGAGTGGCCGCGCGGCTGGGTCGTGAGAGCTGATGGTTCGGTGCCACACGCGCGCCACCCCGTTGTTGTTACTTGATCAAAAGATCGGGTAGGGTCGGCCGGACCGGGTTGAAACGAGGCTGAGCCGGCGAGGAGAGACGGAATGAAGTTCAGCGTCTACACGGAGATCCAGTACCACGGCGGCAAGCCCGAGCGCCGGCTCTACGAGGAGGTTCTGGAGCAGATCGTGCACGCCGATCGGATGGGCTACGACTGCTACGCGATCATCGAGCACTTCTTCTTCCCCCGGTTCTCGATCGCCGCGAACCCGTGGTTGATGTGGGGCAAGGCATCCGAGCGGACCGAGCGGATCAACTTCCGCACCCTCGGGCATCCGATCCCCTACATCAATCCGACCCTGCTCGCCTCGCAGATCTCCCAGTTCGAGCTCATGGTCCCGGACCGCTACGAGTTCGGGGTCGTGCGCGGGCACGGCTGGCTGCCGCCGAAGGCGGGGGTGCCGATCCGAGCGACCCGGGCCATCTACGAGGAGGGGCTCGAGGTCCTGTTCAAGGCGCTTGAGAGCGAGCGCTTCTCCCACGACGGCGAGCATTACAAGATCGACGACTCGCACATCGTCCCCCGGCCCCCGGAGGGCCGGCGGTTCAGGGTGTTCCTCGCCGGGACCAGCGACCGCACCTACGAGCTTGCGGGCGAGCGCGGCTGGACGGTCGCGGTGCCGCCCCTGTTGCCCTACGCGGCGCTGCGCGACCAGCTCGACGTATACCGCGAGACCTGCGCCAAGCACGGCAACGAGCCGGACATAGTGTGGATCCACGCCTGCTATATCGACGAGGACCGCGAGACCGCCCGCCGCGAGGCCGAGCGGGGAATGCGCGGCTTCTTGGTCGGCAACGCCTCGCCGCTTCTGGCCGGCAACGAGCTGGCCCCGGTCGAGGAGCTGGAGGCGGCCGGCTTCGGCTTCTACGCCTCCGGGATCATGGAGAAGCTCTCCGAGATGCCCTACGACGAGATGATCGAGGATGACGTGGTCTGGGTCGGGACGCCCCAGGACATCATCGAGCGCATCGAGGGCGTCCGCGACATCTGCGACGGCCTGAAGGAGATCTCGATCACGGTCAACGCGGGCGGCTCGGAGCACTGGAAGGCGATCAAGGCCCAGGAGCTGTTCGCCGATGCGGTGATCCCCCATTTCCGCGAGCCGGCGGCCGAACCCGCGACCGCTCCCTTGACCGCGGGTTAGCGGCGTACGGCCGTTTGCTATTTGATCAAAGATTGAATAACCTTGGCCAACCCGGCGGTACGGATGTTCAGGGCATGCGGCCGGAGGCACGAGCATGGAGGGTGAAGCGATGAGGAGAGGACGACTCGTCACACGACTGGGGCTCGCACTGTCCCTGTTGGTCGCGCTCGTCGTCGCCGCGGGATGCGGTGGCGATGACGACGATGGCGACAGCGGCGACACCACCGCAGCCGCCGAGGAGGGGCCGATCACGATCGGCGCCGCGGTCGACCAGACCGACCTGATGCAGTTCTTCGACGGTCCCGCCCTCGCCGCCGCACAGATCGAGGCCGAGCAGATCAACGCGGAGGGTGGCGTCGACGGCCGCGACATCGAGTTCGAGGTCGAGGACACCCGCCTCGAGCCGGCGCGCACGAAGTCCGTCGCCGAGGACATGATCGCCGGAGGCGCGGACGTCCTCTGGGTGACGTGCGACGTCGACTGGGCCACCCCGTCGATCCAGGAGGGGATCAACGCGGGCGTGCTCACGGTCGCGCCCTGCATCGGCACTGACCAGATGGGGCCGAAGCGGTTCGGCGACGCCGGCCAGCTTGCGTACAGCTTCGGCAACGTCGCCCAGGACGAGGGCGCCGCGCTCGCCGAGCTCGCCTCCGACAAGGGCTGGAAGTCGGCCAACGTCGTCACCGACGAGTCGATCGCCTACACCCAGAACGCCTGCCAGGCATTCAAGCTGCGCTTCGAGGAGCTCGGCGGCGAGATCGCTTCCGACGAGACCTTCACCGAGGGCGACGGGACGATCAACAGCGTCGTCAACCGCGTCAACGGATCGGACGCCGACATGATCGCGATCTGCGCGACGACCCAGGAGGACCTGCCGGCATTCGTCTCCGGCGTTCGCGGCGGCGGCAACGAGACGCCGATCGCCGGCCCCTGGTCGATCGACGGCGCCTTCTGGCTGCCCAAGGACCCGCAGGTCTCGAACAACATCTACGTGATCACCTACGCGTCGATCTACGGGGATGACCCGAACCCAGACGTGCGCAAGCTGATCGCGGAGATGAAGAAGCAGGGCGCGGAGCCGGCGACCGGCGGGTTCGTCACCGGGGCGGCCGCCCTGCAGGGGATCGTCGAGGCGATCGAGGAGAACGGCGGCTCCACCGACGGCGAGGCGCTCGCCTCCACCGTGGAGGGCTTCGACGGCCTCGACACGATCTCGGGGTCGGTCAGCTTCTCGCCCGATTTCCACACGGCGTTCGGCCGCGAGTACCGCGTGATCGAGATCAAGAACGGTGAGCCCCGGTTCACCGGCCTGATCAAGGCCGGCGAGCCGGTCAGCTTCGACTGATGGGCGAGGGGCGGTGGCCGGCCCCGGTCGAGAGCAGCTGACCCCACGATCCTCCTCGCAAGGGCGGCGGCCCGGAGGCGAGTGCCTCCGGGCCGTCGAGGTCTCTCGCTCCTTCGAGGGGGTGCAGGCCCTGGAGGGCGTCAGCCTGCGCGTCGACCGCAGCGAGGTCGTCGGGCTGATCGGGCCGAACGGGGCCGGGAAAACGACTCTCGTCAACCTGATCACCGGGTTCGACGTCCCCGATTCGGGGCGCATCGAGCTCGACGGTCGGGAGATCACCGCCTGGAGCGCGGTGCGCCGTGCCTCGTCCGGGCTCGCGCGGACCTTTCAACATGGGCACCTGTTCGCCGGGCTCAGCGCGATCGAGAACGTCGAGGTCGCCGCGCTGGGTGTGGGCGCCCGAAGCTCGCATGCGCACATGAGGGCGCGCGAGCTGCTCGAGATGCTCGGCCTCGGCGACCGGGCCGACCACGACGCGTCGATGCTGCCCCACGGCGACGAGTCGAAGCTGGGCGTCGCCCGGGCGCTGGCCACCGACCCTCGGTATCTGCTCATGGACGAGCCCGCCGCCGGCCTCTCCGAGCCCGAGCTGCCCGCCCTCGTCAACGTGATCCGCTCGGTGCGCGACCAGCACCGCGCCGGGGTGCTGCTGATCGATCACAACGTGACCGTGATCATGGAGGCGTGTGATCGGGTCGTCGTCCTGGACGGCGGCAGGGTCCTCTCCGAGGGGACCCCCGAGGAGATCCGCGCGAACCCCCGGGTCGCCGCCGCCTACCTGGGCACGGTCAGAGCCTGATGCTCGAGATCCGCGACCTGGAGGTTCGCTACGGGGCGGTGCCCGCGGTCCGCGGACTCACCATCGAGGTCAACGAGGGCGAGATCGTCGGGTTGATCGGGCCGAACGGCGCAGGCAAGAGCACCACCCTGCTCGCGGTGATGGGCGCCGCCCGCGTGCGGCGGGGCGAGATCCGGGTCAGGGGCTCCTCGATCGTCGGCGCGCGGACGGAGGACATCGCCCGCTCCGGCGTCTCCCTGGTCCCCGAGGGCCGCCACATCTTTCCCCATCTGACCGTGGACGAGAACCTGCGGCTCGGCCTGGTGGGTCGTCGTGACCGAGACGGGGTTCGCGCCGGCCTGGACTGGGTCCACGGGCTCTTCCCCGTCGTCGGCGAGTTCCGCCATCGCCCCGCCGGCGCCCTCTCCGGTGGGCAGCAGCAGCAGCTCGCGATCGCCCGGAGCCTGCTCGCGGACCCGGAGCTGCTGCTCCTGGACGAGCCCTCGCTGGGACTGGCGCCGTCGATCGTCGGCGACCTCTGGGACACCCTCGGGGAGATCGGGCAGCGCGGGGTGACGATCCTGCTCGTCGAACAGCGGGCCCAGATCACGATCGAGCTCGCCGCCCGGACCTACGTCATGCACAACGGGGAGATCCGGACCAGCTTGACGCCCGCCGACGCCGGCGACACCGACCGGATCGCCGCCGCCTACTTCGGCGCGAAGGCTTGAGGGGCGTCGCGTGAACGTCCTGCAGACGCTGATCGACGGGGTCGCGCTCGGCGCGGTCTACGCGCTGGTCGCGGTCGGCCTGGCGCTGATCTTCGGGGTCATGCGGCTGATCAACTTCGCCCACGGCGAGCTGATCACCGCCGGCGGCTACACGCTCGCCCTGGCCAGCGCGTGGCCGAAGGCCGCGGCGATCGCGCTCACGGTGGTCGTCTGCGTCGTGCTCGCCTGGGCGATGGAGCGGATCGCGTTCCGGCGCCTGCGCAACGTCGCGCCGGCGACGACGCTGGTCGCGACCTTCGCGGTCGCCTTCACGCTGCAGGCGGTCTGGTTGATCGCCTTCGGCCCCCAGGGTGAGAGCGCTGACGTCCTCTCCGGGCTCAACCAGACGGCGGTCTCCGGAGAGCTCAGCATTCGCTGGATCACGATCGTGATGCTGATCACCGGCGGGCTGCTGCTCGCGGGCACGATCCTGCTCCTGAACCGGACCACGATCGGGCTGCAGATGCGCGCCGCGGCCACCGACTTCCGCGCCGCCCGGCTGCTCGGCGTCCGCGCCGACACCGTGATCAGCGTCGCGTTCGTGATCGCCGGGGTGATGGCCGCGGCCGTGGCGGTGCTGCTCACGGTCCAGCGGCCGCTGGTCACGCCGACGTTCGGGCTGCAGGTCACGATCCTCGCCCTGGTCGGGGTCGTGGTCGGCGGCATGGACCGGCTCTGGACCGCGACCCTCGGCGGGTTCGCGATCGGGTTCGCGACCTCGGTGCTCGGCGAGGCCCTGCCCTCCGACCAGCGGGTCTTCCTGCCCTCGGCGGTCTTCCTGCTGGTGATCGTCGTGCTGCTCCTGCGGCCCGGGGGGCTGTTCGCTCCGCGCGGCGCGGGCGGGGTGGAGCGCGTGTGACCCGCCGCCGCGGCCTGACCCAGTTCGTGGCGCCGGCGCTGCTGCTGATCGCGGTCGGAATCGTGGGCGGCCTGACGAGCGCCGGCACCCAGGAGGACATCACCAGCGTGCTGATCAGCGCGACGATGGTGATCGCGCTCTACGTCTTCATCGGCAACTCCGGCGTGATCTCGTTCGGTCAGATCAGCTTCGTCGCGCTCGGCGCGTTCGCCGCCGGGCTGATGACGATCCCGTCAGCGGTCAAGCCGACCGTGCTGCCGAACCTGTTTCCGTTTCTCGCCGACCACTCGGTGGGCAGCTTCGAGTCGTTGTTCCTGGCGGCCGGGCTGGGGGCCCTGTTCGCCTTCCTGGCCGGAGTGCCCCTGATGCGGCTCTCGGGACTGGCGGCGGGGATCGCGACCTTCGCGGTGCTCGAGATCACCCACAACGTGCTGCGCTTCTGGGACAAGATCGGCCCCGGCGCCCAGACCCTGGCGCTGGTCCCGGAGGACGTCGGCCCCTACGAGGCGATGCTCGGAGCGCTCTTCGCGGCGACCGTCGCATTCCTCTACCAGCGCAGCCGCTCCGGCCGGCTGCTGCGCGCAGCGCGCGAGGACCCCGCGGCGGCGCAGGCGGTCGGCGTCAACATCCACCGGCACCGGCTGGTCGCGTTCACGATCAGCGGCGCCCTCGCCGGCCTCGCCGGGGGCCTGCTCGTGCACCAGATCGGCAGCATCACGACCGAGCAGGTCTACCTCGAGCTCACCTTCCTGACCCTGGCGATGCTGGTGGTCGGCGGCATGGGCAGCCTGTGGGGGGCGGTGGTCGGGGCGGTCCTGGTCAGCTTCCTCGACATCTTCCTGGTCGACGCCGAGGGCGGGGTGGGCGTCGGGCCGCTCGACGTCGACCTGCCGAGCGGGGCGAGCCTGGTCATCCTCGGCGCGCTGATGGCCTCGATGCTCATCTTTCGCCCGGCGGGGATCACCGGCGGGCGCGAGCTCACCCTGCGGTTGCCGCGGCTCGGCGGGCGGGGTCCGGGCGAGCAGCCCGACGAGCGCGAGGCGGCCGCGGACCAACCGCAGCCCGAGCAGGCCCTCGCCCCCGGCACCCGCTCGGAGACGCCCAGAAGCGAGACTTGACGTTTGATCAAATCTTTGTAAGGATCGCGCCCGTGGCGGAGGAGACAGGGAAGTTCACGGTTCGCGAGACGGGGAGCTCGAGGGTGGTGAGGACGTTCGATGCTGCTTGCTTCGGTTGATTACACGCGCCCGGCGACGGTCCCCGAAGCGCTCGAGGCGCTCGCCTCGCGCGAGGGCGCGGCGCCGCTGGCCGGCGGGCAGAGCCTGGTCAACGTGCTCAAGAACCGGGTCGCCTCGGTCGAGCTGCTGGTCGACATCAGCCGGCTCGAGGAGCTGCGCTCGATCGAGGCGTCCGAGGGGTCGCTCGAGATCGGAGCCTGCGTCACCTACGACGAGATCGACCGCTCCCCGGAGATCCGCGCCGGCCATGAGATCGTCTCGCGGGTCGCATCCCACATCGAGGACCAGCAGATCCGCAACCGGGGCACGATCGGGGGCAACTGCTGCCTCAGCGACCCGACCAACAACCTTCCCCCGCTGCTGATCGCGCTCGGCGCGACGATGAACATCCAGTCGGGGTCGGGACTGAGGCAGGTCGCCGCGGACGAGTTCTTCAGGGGCTACTTCCTGACCGCGGTCGAGCCCGGCGAGATCCTGCGCAGCATCTCGATCCCCGCGCTCGGCGAGGGTGCGGGCGCGGGCTACAGCACGCTCAGCGTCGCCTCCGACTCGAAGGCGATCGTCAGGGCGGCGGCGCTCGTACGAGGCAACGGGACGATCGATGAGGCCAGGGTGGCGCTCGCGGTCGTCGGCCCGGTGCCGATCAGGCACTCGGGCATGGAGGAGGCGCTGCGCGGCGGGGCGGCCACCGCGGACGCGGCCCGCGAGGCGGCCGAGGCGATCGGCGAGGATCTCGAGCCGATCGCCGACGCCCACGGGAGCACCGAGTACCGCAGGCAGATGGCGCGCGTCGTCGCCCGGCGCGCCGTCGACGAGGCGATCGCGAGAGGAGGCGAGAACGGGTGAGCGACGCGGGCATGGTCCATCCGATCACGGTGACGATCAACGGCGAGCGCTACGCGCGCACGGTGCAGGCTCGCAAGCTGCTCGTCCACTTCATCCGCGACGAGCTGGCGCTCAAGGGAACGCACATCGGCTGCGATACCGGCAACTGCGGCGCCTGCTCGATCATCGTCAACGGCAAGCTGATCAAGAGCTGCATGATGCTGGCGGTGCAGGCCGACGGGGCCACGATCGAGACGATCGAGGGGCTCGAGGCCGAGGGCGAGCTGACGCCCGTGCAGCGAGCGTTCCACGAGCACCACGGCCTCCAGTGCGGCTACTGCACCCCCGGGATGGTGATGAGCGCGACCTACCTGCTCCGCGGCAATCCCGACCCGAGCGAGGAGGAGATCCGCCGTGCGATCCGCGGCAACATCTGCCGTTGCACCGGCTACGTCAACATCGTTCGCTCCGTGAAGGCCGCGGCGGGCGCGGGCGAGCCCGCCGCCGCCGACCGCGCGGAGGCCTCGCGATGAGCGCCCCCAGCGCCCCGAGCGCGCCGAGCGCCGAGACGGTCGTCGCCCCGGTCGAGCCCGGCGAGCGGCTCGGCAAGTGGTCGGGCAAGAGCGTCCCGCGCACCGAGGATCGGCGGCTGCTCAAGGGCCAGGGGGAGTTCACCGACGACGTCTGGATGCACCGCCAGGGATACGCGCATTTCGCGCGCTCGCCCCACGGCCACGCGAAGATCCTCTCGATCGACACGTCGCGGGCGCTCTCGCTCGACGGAGTCCACGCGGTCCTCACCGGGGAGGAGGCGAAGGAGATGTGCGAGGTCCCCTTCTTCCAGATCGCACCCGAGCCGGCCGGCCGGCTCGAGGAGTGGCCGCTGGCGGTCGACAAGGTCCGCTACCACGGCGACGCCGTCGCCGTCGTCCTGGCCGAGTCGCGCGACGTCGCCCGCGACGCCGCCGAGCTGGTCGAGGTCGAGTACGAGCCGCTCCCGGTGGTCGTCGACACGGTCGCCGCCGCGGACCCGGACGCGCCCCTGCTGCACGACGAGGCGGGCACGAACGTCGCCTGGCACGGCGTCTTCGACTACGGGGACATCGACTGGGCGCTCGAGAACGCCGACCACGTGGTCAAGATCGACCGGCTGCACTTCCACCGCTTCTCCTCGACCCCCCTGGAGTGCAACGCCGCGGTCGTCAACTGGGACCCCGGAACCGGCGTCGTCGACGTCAAGTCCAACAACCAGATGCCGATGTTCGCCTCGATGGTGATCGGGCCGACGCTCGGGGTGGCGAGCAACAAGCTCCAGTTCGCCTCTCAGGACATCGGCGGCGCGTTCGGCAACAAGATCGGCAGCTACCCGCAGATCGCGGCGCTGGCGCTGCTCTCGCGGAAGGCCGGCCGGCCGGCGAAGTGGACCGAGTACCGCCAGGAGCACATGCTCACCGCGGGTCATGGCAACGAGCGCACCTTCCTCGACATCGAGGTCCCGGTGCTCAAGGACGGGACGATCCTCGGGTTCAAGGTGCGCGCCTTCGACGACGCCGGCGCCTACCTGCACTACGAGCCGCTCGGGGCGGTGATCTGGTCGCAGGTCACCCCCGGCTGCTACCGGCTCAAGCACATCCAGGTCGACTACACAGAGACGCTGACCAACAAGTGCCCGACGATCCCCAACCGCGGTTACTCGCGGTTGCAGCACCTGTGGCTGATCGAGCGGATCGTCGACACGGTCGCCCGCGAGCTCGACTTCGACCCGGTCGAGGTGCGAAAGCAGAACTACGTCCAGCCCGACGACTACCCGTATGAGACCCCGAGCGGCTGCGTCTATGACTCGGGCGACCTGCCGCGCTCGCTCGAGGTGGCCCTGGAGCTGATCGACGTGAAGGGGTGGCGGGCGAGGCAACGGGAGCTCGGGACCGGCAGCGGCAAGCGGATCGGGATCGGGATCGGCTCGACCCTGGACTCCGGGACGAACAACTTCGGCCAGGCGCGGATCATCAATCCCGACCTGCCGTTCTCCGGCAACGGTGAGGCCGCCTACGTGAAGCTCGACCTCTACGGGGAGATCAACGTGGACATCGGCACCACGCCCCAGGGCCAGGGCCACGAGACGACCGCCGGACAGGTGGTCGCCGACGTCCTCGGGGTCGAGCCCTCGGCCGTCAACGTGTCCGCCGGGTTCGATCAGCGCCACAACACCTACGTCGCCTTCTCGGGGACCTACGCGAGCCAGTTCGCGGTCACGGGCCTCGGCGCGGTGTTGGGCGGGGCCGAGATGCTGCGCCGGGAGATCGTCACGCTCGCCGCCTTCGCGCTGGAGGCCGACGAGGACGAGATCGAGGTCGAGGGAGGGGCGTGCCACGTGCGAGGAGATCCCGAGCGGGCGATCCCCTTCATCGGGATCGCCAACCTCGCCTTCTCGAACAACGCGGTGCTGACGCCCGAGCTGCGCGAGCGGATCAGCCTCAACTGCCGCTACGTCTACACGCCGCCGTTCACGGTGCCCGACCCGGAGACCAAGACGGGTGAGCTCACCCTCACCTACGCGAGCCAGATCCACGCCGCCGCGGTCGAGATCGACGAGGAGACCGGCCGGCTCGAGATCCTCGACTACGTCGCGGTCGACGACTGCGGCCGGGTGATCAACCCGCAGATCGTCGAGGGCCAGGTCCAGGGGGCGGCGGCGCTCGGGATCGGGGCCGCGCTCTACGAGGCGTTCGAGTACGACGCCGACGGGCTCCTCCAGCAGTCCTCGTTCTACGACTACCACGCGCTGACCGCGCTCGACATGCCGATGATGAAGTACGCCGACATCGAGTCGCCGAGCCCGTTCACGCCGAACGGCGCCAAGGGCATGGGCGAGGGCGGCGGCGCCCCGCTGAGCACGCTCTGCAGCGCGATTCAGGACGCGCTCGGCGACGGCGACGCGCTGGTCGCCGACTCGCACAACCCGTGGTTCCGGATCCACGAGTTGCTCGGCGGCGGGGCGGACGGCGCGCCCCGCGCCGTTCGGGTCGAGTCGCGGTGATCATCAGCAACGAGTTCACCGTCGGCGCCGACGCCGACACGGTCTGGCGCCATCTGCTCGACATGGAGGGTGTGGCGAGCTGCCTGCCCGGCGCGAGCATCGAGCCGACCGAGGAGGAGGACACCTACAACGGATCGATGCGCGTGCGGATCGGCCCGATGACGGTCGACTACAAGGGGACGGCGAAGCTGGCCGAGGTCGACGAG
Source organism: Solirubrobacterales bacterium (assembly GCA_009379895.1). Taxonomy (GTDB): domain Bacteria; phylum Actinomycetota; class Thermoleophilia; order Solirubrobacterales; family 70-9; genus WHSW01. The sequence goes on along the minus strand of WHSW01000078.1, from coordinate 5,038 downwards.
GCGGGCCGCACGGCAACGATCTCGCTGCGCGCTCGCGAGGCGCGGGGCCAGGGCACGGCGATGGCGACGATCCGCAACCGGCTCGAGCCGGCCGACGGGGGCACGCGCGTCCTCGCCGAGACGGACCTGCACATCACCGGCCCCCAGGCTCAGTTTGGCCGCGGCGTGATGGAGGACGTCGGCGGGCGGGTGCTGGGGGAGTTCTCGAGCCGGCTCGAGCGGAAGATCGCGGGCGAGGGTGAGCCGGACGCCGACCAGGATGCCCCGGCCTCGGCCGGCGCCGCGCCGGCGGGCGACCGCGACGGGGAGGACGAGGCGCTCGATCTGGGCGCGCTGCTGTCCGAGTCGGTGGTGGGCCGCTACGCGCGGGCGGCGGCGGCGGCGGTCGTGGTCGTGCTGCTGCTCCTGGTCCTCGTCGGCGGGCGACGGCGGTGACCGCGCCGCATCGGCGGCCGGGGCGGTCGCGCCGATGAGCGACCGAGCGCGGATTCGAGCGGCGACGGCTAACGGGTCGAAGTCCTGGGAGGAGCGCGAGCCCGTCCCTACCGGTTGGTCACGGCCGAGGGCGAGGCGATCGATCTCTCCTACTCGTCGCCGCGGGCGGCCGCGGAGCACGACGAGCGCGCGGTGCTCGAGGAGCTCCCGTGGTTCGAGGACGGCAAGCCGCTGCGCAACTGGATGCTGCACGAGACGGACTTCTACGACGAGGTCGAGCAGATCTGGGGTAAGCGCTGGGGCGCGGAGGGCATCGGGCGGCTGCGCGAGGTGCTCGTCTCGAGGCCGACCGAGAACGAGGTTCGCGACGAGTACGCGGACCAGTGGCAGTACTACTACTCCTCGTCGGCGGGGAACGCCGACCTCGGCCGCCTGCAGGCGCAGTTCGACGAGTACTACGAGACGCTCGAGGACAACGGGGTCAACGTCCACCGGATCGAGGCACCGGTGCCGGCGATCGGCCCGTACGGGTACCTGAAGAACCTGGTCACGCTCGCCGGAGCGGGGCTCGTGGTGCGCGGCGGCGTGATCGTCCATCGGATGGGGCTCGGCTCCTGGCAGCGCGGCCGCGAGGTGATCTGGTCGAAGGTGCTGGCGGCGCTGCAGGTGCCGATCTACCTGACGATCCACGGCACCGCGATCGGCGAGCCCGGGGCGGGTCGCTGGCTCGACTCACGCACCTTCGTCTTCAACGAGAGCGTGGTCGCCAACGAGGCGGGGCTTGAGCAGATCGGGTTCGTGCTCGAGGGGCTGGGGGTCGAGATGGTCACCACGCACAGCCCCGGGTGGGTCGACTCGATCGGCAACGGGAACATCGGGACCAGCCACGCGGACATGTTCATGCTCACGCCCGACGTCGGCAAGGTCGTCCTCGCGCCCCACCTCGTCAACTACGGCTTCGTGCGCTACCTGCGCGGCCGCGACATCGAGATCATCGAGGTGCCGGTCGAGGAGTACTGGGACCTTGCCGTCAACGGGGTCACGCTCGAGCCCGGCAAGGTGATCCTCAACTCCGGATCGGAGCGGACCATGAGGGCGCTCGAGGAGCACGGCATCGAGGTGATCGAAGTCGACTTCTCGGAGAGCCAGCGGTTCGCGATCGCCGGGCTTCATTGCGCGACGCTCGAGCTGATCCGCGATCAGCCCGGGCCGCTGCTCGAGTAGACCCGATCGTTGGGCGGGTTCCGCCACCCAGGCTGTCGTAACCCGCCCAAAGCTTGCAACGGGAGGCATCGCTATCGCCCCAGATACGCCTTCTTCAGGTCCTCGCTCTGAAGCAGCGCCGCGGCGCTGTCGGCGAGGGCGATCCTCCCCGTCTGCAGGACGTAGCCGCGATCGGCGATCGCCAGCGACATATTCGCGTTCTGCTCGACCACCAGGACCGCCATGCCGGTCTCGTTGACCTGCGCGATGATCTCGAAGTTCTGCTCGACGAGCACCGGCGCGAGCCCCATCGAGGGCTCGTCCATGAGCAGCAGCTTGGGCTCGGACATCAGCGCGCGGCCCATCGCCAGCATCTGCTGCTCGCCCCCCGAGAGGGTCCCGGCGAGCTGGGTCCGGCGTTCGTGCAGGCGCGGGAACAGCCCGTAGACGCGATCGAGGGCCTGCTCGCGGTCGCCGTCGGCGAGGTACCCCCCGAGCTCGAGGTTCTCGAGCACCGTCATCGGCGCGAACAGGCGCCGGTTCTCGGGCACGATCGCCATCCCCTTCGAGATCCGGTAGCTGGCCGGGCGATCGGTGACGTCCTCGCCGTCGAGCTCGACCCGGCCGCTGCGCGGTCGGACCAGGCCCAGCGCCGTCTTCAGGGTCGTCGACTTGCCCGACGCGTTGCCGCCCAGCAGGCAGACGAGCTCACCCGCGCCGACATCGATGCAGAGGTCCTCGAGGATCCGGATCTGACCGTAGAAGGTCGTCACGTGGTCGAGCCGCAGGAGCGTCATCGCGACTCCTGCCTCGCCGTGCCCTTGCCGAGGTAGGCCTCGACCACCGCCGGATGGGTGGCGACGTGTTCGAAGGACCCCTCGGCGACCTTTTCGCCGTGATCGAGCGCCACCACCCGGTCGGAGATTCCCTCGACCACGTGCATGTCGTGCTCGATGACCAGGATCGTGTAGCCGCCGTCGTCGCGCAGTCGCGCGGTCAGCTTGGTGATCTCGCCGGTCTCCTTGGGGTTCATCCCGGCCGCGGGCTCGTCGAGCAGCAGCAGGCGCGGCTGCGACGCCATCGCACGGGCGATCTCGAGCCGGCGGCGGTTCGCGTAGGAGAGGCTGAAGGCGGGCTGAGCGAGCCGGTAGCCGACCAGCCGGTCGCCGAAGAAGCCCAGGGTCTCGCGCGCGAGCTCCCGCACGCCCCGCTCCTCGCGGCGCATCGCCGGGGTGCGCAGCACCGACTGCAGCATCGAGCTGCTGGTGTTGCCGTAGGTCGCCGCCATCACGTTCTCCTCGACGCTCATGTTGAGGAAGACGCGCAGGGTCTGGAACGTCCGCGCGACGCCGCGGCGGGCGATCGTGTGCGGAGCGAGGCCGGCGATGCTCTCCCCCCCGAGCCGGATGTCCCCGGCGCCCGGCACGTAGAGGCCGGTGATCAGGTTGAAGACGGTCGTCTTGCCGGCGCCATTGGGGCCGATCAGGCTGACGATCTCCCCCTCGTCGACGCGCAGGTCGAGGTCCTGAATCGCCCGCAGGCCGCCGAACGAGAGGCCGACGCCGTCGAACTCGAGCAGGGGCGCGCTCACAGCAGCGGCCTCAACAGCGGCCGGGCTCGGCTTCGTCCTGTCGGACTCCGCCTCACACGATCTCCTTGCGCTCCGAGCCCAGCAGCCCCCGCGGCCGCGAGATCATGACCACCACCAGCAGCGCGCCGAGCAGGAGCTGGCGGGTGACGCTCGGCTCCTGGACCAGGCGCGCCTCCCAGACGAACGCGGCCAAATAGATCACCGGAACGAGCAGCAGGGTGCGCGTCCGCTCGCGCACCTGGGTGAAGAGGATGATCGCCGCGACCAGGACGACGAAGCCGATGTTGCCGGCGGTGGTCGCGCCCTCGGGCAGCACCAGCCACGCGTCGAGCGCGTCGCCCAGCGCGCCGGTCGCCTGCGGGGTGCCGGCGACGGCCTCCGGCCAGACCGCGGCGGCGATCGCGTGCAGCGCGAGCCCGAGGGCGATCGTCCCGCCGAGGACGGCGGCCAGCTTCCGCCACGGGCGCACGCGGGCGAGGAGCCCGGCGAGCAGCAGCCCGTAGAAGAGCACGGTCGCCTGGTCGGCATCGCGCAGCAGCTCCAGCGAGACGCTGACCACCACCGCTCCCAGGATCGCGCCCGCGAGGCTGCCCGCCCCGCCGAGGATCACGGCGGCGTAGATCAGGATCAGGAACGGGGTCTCGAAGTTGCGCGGGAAGACGCCGATCTGCACCGCGGCGAAGATCGAGCCCGCCAGCCCGGCGATCGCCGAGCCGAGCGCGAACGCCTTCAGCTTCAGCAGGTTGACCGGCATGGTCATCATCTCGGCCGCGAGCGGGTCCTCGCGCACCGCGCGCCAGGCTCGGCCGGTGCGCGACTCGCCGATCAGATAGAGGACGAGGGTGACGATCACCGCCGCGCCGGCGGTCAGGTAGTAGTAGTCCCTCGGGGTCAGGAACTCGAAACCCAGCAGGACGAACGGGTCGACGCCCGCGATCCCGCTCGGCCCCCCGGTCACGGCGTCCAGGTTGACCACCAGCTCGACGAAGATCTGGCCGAAGAACAGGGTGACGATCGCCAGGTAGTCGCCCAGCAGACGGCGCGAGGGAAGCCCCAGCAGGAGGCCGAGCAGGGCGCAGGCGACGAGCACGATCAGCACCGCCAGCGGCGTCGGCAGGTGGATGCCGAGCTGCTCGGAGGACAGCAGGGCGTAGGTGTAGGCGCCGAAGCCGTAGAAGGCGATGTAGCCGAGGTCGAGCAGCCCCGCCCAGCCGACCACCACGTTCAGGCCGAGCGCGAGGATCGCCAGCAGCAGCGTGTTGATCCCGACGCGCAGGACGAAGTCGGAGCCGGTGGTGAGCGGGAAGACCGCCAGGCCGACCGCGAGCAGAAGGATGCGCGCGGCGGGCGGAACCCGATCCCAGGCCGCGACCAGGGGGGAGGCCCGGCCGCGATAGCCCTCGGTCCGCTGATCAGACTCCGCGACCCATTCGTCGACGCCGATCCTCGCCATCGTCTCCGACCCTCAGACCTTCTGGATGTCGGGTCGGCCGAGCAGCCCGTAGGGCCGCACGAGCATGGTCAGGATGAGCAGCCCGAAGACGATCAGGTTCTGGTAGGTGGAGGAGATGTAGCCGGCCGAGAAGGACTCGGCCAGCCCGATCAGCAGGCCGCCCAGCATCGCCCCCGGGACGCTCCCGATCCCGCCGACGACCGCGGCCGTGAAGCCCTTCAGCCCGACGAGGAAGCCCATCAGGTGCCAGACCTGAAGGAACAGCAGCCCGACCATCACGCCGGCGAAGCCGGCGAGCACCGAGCCGATGAAGAAGGTGCGGACGATCGTCCGGTCGACGTCGACTCCCATCATCT
>WHSW01000077.1 GCA_009379895.1 Solirubrobacterales bacterium | reverse complement strand
CGCCACATCGCCTCCACCGAGTGGGTCGCCGAGCGACTCGTCGGGGTGCCGGCCTTGTGAGGCGGAGCCCGACAGGGCGAAGCCGAGCCCGGCCGCCGTTGAGGCCGCTGTCGGTGAGGCGGAGCCCGACAGGGCGAAGCCGAGCCCGGCCGCCGTTGAGGCCGCTTGCATGAACGGCGGCGGCGGAGACTGGCTGCGCCCCCCGGCCCCCGGGCAGTTCGCGCTGCGCGTCGCCGTGCTCGGCGGGGTGGCGCTGGTCATGTTCGCGATCATCTTCCTGCGGCTCTGGTACCTGGAGGTCCTCTCGGGCGACCAGTACCTGGCCCAGGCGCAGAACAACCAGGTGCGCGAGTTCACGGTCCAGGCGCCGCGCGGGGAGATCCTCGACCGCAACGGCAAGGTCTTGGTCGGCAACCGCACGGCGCTCGAGCTGCAGGTCAAGCGGACCGACCTGCCCGCGAGCGGCAAGCGCCGCGCCCGCGTCTTCGAGCGGGTCGGCGAGGTCGCGGGGATGACCCCGAAGCAGATCCGCAAGGAGATCCGCCAGCAGACCAAGGAGAACCCGGCGAGCCCGGTGACCCTGAAGCGCGACGTGCCCTACGACCTCGTCTACTACCTGCGCGAGAATCAGGGCCGCTTCCCCGGGGTCTCGGTCGAGCGCGTCTACGTTCGACAGTACCCGCAGGGCGAGCTCGCCGCGCATGTGCTCGGCTCCGTCGGCGAGGTCTCCGAGGAGGATCTCAAGGACCCCCGGTTCGACACCCTGAACCCCGGGGACATGGTCGGCCAGGGCGGGATCGAGTCCGCCTACGACAGCCTCCTGCGCGGGGTCAACGGCGCGACCAAGGTCCAGGTCGACGCCAGGGGCAGGCCGACCGGCGGGACGCTGACCGAGCGCGACCCGCGCCCGGGCAACGACCTGATGTTGACCATCGACGCCGACGTCCAGCAGGCCGGCCAGGAGGCGATCGCCTCGTATGGCCTGCCGGGCGGGTTCGTGGCGATGAATATCCACAACGGGGCCCTGCTCGGGCTCGGCTCGAGCCCCTCGTATGACCCTTCGGTCCTCGCCAAGCCGTTCGTCAGCCAGGCCGACTACGAGCAGATCTATGGCGATCCCGACGATCCTGCGAGCACCCTCGCGGCGCCCGCCTTCAACCGCGCGATCCAGGGCCTGTATCCGACCGGCTCGACGTTCAAGCCGATCACCGCCGTGGCCGCGCTCGAGTCGGGCAACCTGACCACCGACGAGATCATCAACGACTCCGGCTCGTTCCCCCTCGGCGATGGCAACGTGCTCCACAACGCCGGCGACGCGGCTTACGGTTCGATCGCCCTGCAGCAGGCGCTGGCGGTCTCCTCCGACGTCTTCTTCTACAACCTCGGCGCGCGCATGAACGAGGACACGGGGGCCGGGGGCGCGCTCCAGCAGTGGGCCACGGCGCTCGGGCTCGGCGCGCCGACGGGCCTCGACGTCGGCGGCGAGGGCTCGGGCCTGGTCCCCTCGCCCGAATGGCGCAACCAGCACTTCCAGGAGAACACCGATCCGGACTCGCCGTGCGGCGATCAGGTCTGCATCTCCAAGGGCGAGCTCACCGACCGGCCCTGGTCGCTGGGCGACAACGTCAACCTCGCCGTCGGCCAGGGCGACCTGCAGGCCGACCCGCTGCAGATGGCGGTCGCCTACGCGGCGATCGCCAACGGCGGCGAGGTCGTGCGCCCCCACGTCGGCCGCGAGGTCGACGACCCGCAGGGCCACGCGATCCAGGAGATCGACCCGGCGGCGCGCCGCCAGGTCGACATCGACCCGGCGTGGCAGCAGACGATCCTGGCCGGCCTGCACGACGCCGCGATGCGCCCCGGCGGCACGTCCTACGCCGTGTTCGGCGGCTACCCCGTCCAGATGGCCGGCAAGACGGGGACCGCCGAGCGCCCGCCGAACGCCGACCAGTCCTGGTACATCGCGCTGGCGCCCTACCCGGATCCCAAGTACGTGGTCGCGGTGACCCTCGAGGAGGGTGGCTTCGGCGCCGACACCGCGGCTCCGGCGGCGCGCCAGATCCTCAACCAGCTGCTCGGCGTCAACGAGGCGAGGATCGAGTCGGTCGGCTCGACCGAGGGGGCCTACGAGTGATGGAGGCCTTCCCGCGCCCACGGCCGTTCGAGCAGCCGCGCGCGACCCTGGTCGAGCGCACCGGGTTCGCCAACCTCGACCCGATCCTGCTGATCGCCTCGATCGCCCTGATCGGCTTCAGCATCTACACGCTCGGCGTCGCCACCAGCGAGGACGTGCCGGGCAACCCCTACTACTACGTGGTCCGCCAGGCGATCTACGCCGTGGTCGGGATCGCGCTCATGCTCGGCGTGGCGCGGATCGACTACTCGCGCTTCCGCGAGCTGCGGGTCGGCATCTACACGGCGATGATCGGCCTGATCGTCCTCGTCCTGCTGCTCGGCGAGGCGACCCGCGGCTCCCGCCGCTGGATCGAGCTGCCCTTCTTCACCTTCCAGCCGTCCGAGCTCGGCAAGGTGATGCTGCTCCTCGCGCTCGCCGCCTTCGCGATCGATCGCGCGCGCCGCGGCTCCGAGCGCGGGCGCACGCTGCGGCTGCTCGCGCTCGGCCTGTTTCCGGCTGCCCTCGTCTTCCTTCAGCCCGACCTCGGCACGGCGCTCGTCTATGGCGTCGTGACCCTGGCGGTGCTCTACATCGCCGGCGTCCGATGGACCCATTTCGCCGCCCTCGGGGCGCTCGCCGTGGGGGCCGTGCTGGTCGTCCTGGTGCTCGCCCCGGCGGTCGGCAAACCGATCCTCGCCGACTACCAGCAGGACCGCCTGACGGCCTTCCTGCACCCCTCGAACGACCCGGCCGATTCGAGCTACCAGATCAATCAGGCGCTGATCGCCGTAGGCTCTGGGGGAAAGACCGGACGCGGCGATGACGCAACCCAGACACAAAACGGCTTCCTTCCGGAGCGCCACACCGACTTCATCTTTGCTGTCGTGGGCGAGCGCTTCGGCTTCGTCGGAGCCGCGTTCCTATTATCGCTATACGCCCTGCTTATCTGGAGGGCGCTGCGCACGATGACCATTTCGAAGAACTTGTACGGGAGCATGATCGCCGGCGGAATCGCCGCGATGCTGATGTTCCAGCTGTTCATCAACGTTGGGATGAACCTGGGCATCATGCCGATCACCGGTATCCCGTTGCCACTGCTGAGCTACGGCGGGTCCTCCGTCGTCGTCACCTTTCTGGCGCTCGGGCTCCTGCAGAGCATCTTTGTCCAGGCGCAGCTCACCTCGAAGCGGGGCACGACTCCGTTTTGAGGTGATCTAACTGAAGAAGAGAATTCTCGTCTCCGTGGACGCGGGTGAGACTCGCGTCGCGGTACTCGAAGGCAAGGGCTCGGCCCGCTCAGAGCGCTCGAAGCGCTCCGGCGGCGCGGGCCGAAACAAGTCAAACCGCGACACGCCCGGACGCGAAGCGGCGGACGTGGCGCGCGGCGATTTCCGCGTCGGCGAGCTGTACGTCGAGCGCCGCAGCTCGCGCTCGATCGTCGGCAACATCTACAAGGGCGTGGTCGACAACGTGCTGCCCGGCATGGAGGCGGCGTTCGTCGACATCGGGCTGGAGCGAAACGGATTCCTGCACGTCGACGAGATCGTGCTCCCCGACGGCCAGAAGGTGCCCCGTCGCGGGCACGGCAAGGGCCGCAGCATCGCCGAGCTGATCAAGCCCCGCCAGGAGGTCCTCGTCCAGGTCGTCAAGGACCCGCTGAAGACCAAGGGCGCGCGCCTGTCGATGCAGATCTCGATCGCCGGCCGCTACCTGGTCTACATGCCGGCCGGCGCCGGGGTGGGCGCCTCGCGCCGGCTCCCGGACGCCGAGCGCGACCGGCAGCGCAAGCTGCTGCAGAAGCTGGACAAGGGCGACGGCGGCGTGATCGTGCGGACCGCCGCACAGGGCGCGAGCAAGGAGGACTTCGAGCGCGACCTCGACTACCTGCACAAGCTGCATGACGTGATGCAGCGGCGCGGGGAGGAGGTCAAGGCCCCGGCGATGGTCTTCCAGGAGGCCGACCTCTCGATCCGGGTCCTGCGCGACGTGCTGACCAAGGAGTTCGACGGCGCGGTCATCGACGACCCCAAGCAGCACCACCGGGTGACCAGCTTCTTCCAGCGCACCGCGCCGGAGCTGGTCGAGTTCGTCGAGCTCTACGAGGAGCCGCGGCCCCTGCTCGAGCGCGAGGGCGCCGACGAGGCGTTCGACCAGGTGCTCTCGCGCCGCGTCGACCTGCCCTCCGGCGGCTATCTGATGATCGACTACGCCGAGGCCCTGACGGTGATCGACATCAACACCGGGAGCTTCACCGGCCGCGGCAAGGGCCGGCTCGAGGACACGATCACGAGGGTCAACGTCGAGGCCGCCGACGAGGTCGTGCGCCAGCTTCGCCTGCGCGACATCGGGGGGATCATCGTCATCGACTTCATCGACATGGCGCGGGCCAAGAACCGCGACCAGGTGCTGAAGACCCTGAAGAAGGCGCTCGACGCCGACAAGACGAAGAGCTACGTGATGGAGGTCTCGCCGCTCGGGCTGGTCGAGATGACGCGCCAGAACGTCACCGACGGGGTCCGCGAGATCCTCACCGACCGGTGCCCGACCTGCGACGGCGAGGGCGTCGTGCGCTCCGCGGAGACGATGGCGATCGACGTCCTGCGCCACCTGCGCGAGCTGGCGGCCTCACAGCCCGAGCCCGAGGCGTTCCTGATCCGAGTCAACCCGCACGTGGCGGCCGAGCTGGTCGCGGAGGGCAGCGGGCTGGCCGAGCTCGAGCAGCAGACCTCGAAGCAGTTTCACTTCGAGGGCGGCGAGGCGCTCGCGATCGACACCTACGACATGGTCGATGCGGGCACCAGGGCCGAGATCGAGGAGCGCGCGCTGCCGTTCCGCGTCGGTGAGGAGGTGCTGGTGACGATCGAGGAGCCGCACATGTACGACGCCGACGACGCGATCGCGCGGGTCGATTCCTACATCGTCAGCGTCGCCGGGGCCGGCCGCCACATCGGCGAGCGGCGCCTGGTGCGGATCGAGACCGTCGCCCGCTCGGCGGCCACCGCGTCGCTGCTCGACGCCAACGGCGAGCTCGACGCCGACGGCGAGAAGCTAGAATCACCGGCTGGACGGCGCCGTGGCCGCCGAGGCGGCAGGCGCCGTAATCGTGCCACGACCCAGTAACCGGACCATCCCAGATGAGCGATAGCGACGCATACGCGATCGTCGAGAGCGGCGGCAAGCAGTACCGAGCCGAGCAGGGCACCACCCTGCTCGTCGACCGCCTGCCCGCTGACGAGGGCACCAAGGTCAATCTGCGTGCGGTGATGTTCCGCGACCACGACGACGTCCTGGTCGCCGGCGGCGACCTCGAGAAGGTCAAGGTCGAGGCTCTGGTCGCCGCCCACGAGCGCGGTCGCAAACTGCGGGTGTTCAAGTACCGGGCCAAGAAGGGCTACCGGCGGCGCGCCGGGCATCGTTCCGAGCTCACCCGGCTCGAGGTGACCGAGGTGACGAAGCTGTCGCGCAAGCCGGCGAAGGCGGCCGCGAAGAAGCCCGCCGAAGCGCAATCGGAGGCCAAGCAGCCGGCGGAGAAGCCGGCGGCGACGAAGCCGGCCGAGAAGAAGCCGGCGGTGAGCAAGCCGGCGGCCAAGAAGCCGGCGGCGACGAAGCCGGCCGCGAAGAAGCCGGCGGCGAAGAAGTCAGCGAGCAAGCCGAAGGCGGCGAAGCCCGCGTCGGACGATAAGGAGGGCTAGGGGCCGATGGCTCACAAGAAGGGGCTCGGCTCGAGCCGAAACGGACGTGACTCGAATCCGAAGATGCTCGGGGTCAAGGTGTTCGCCGGCCAGCGCGTCGGCGGTGGCGAGATCATCGTCCGCCAGCGCGGCACGCGCTTTCGGCCCGGCGACGGCGCCGGGCTCGGCCGCGACCACACGATCTTCGCCACCCGCGCGGGCACGGTCGAGTTCCGCCCGGCCCGTCGGGGCCGCGTGATCTCGGTCGTCGACGACGATCAGTAGGGGAACGCTCGCGCGCCTCGGGGCGCCCCTTCCGGGCCCGCCGCGACGCTCCCCGAGCCGAGCTCGACGAGTTGTTCTCGCATACCGAGACAAACTCGTCGAATGGGCGGTCAACTCGCCGTCGCCTTGACGGCCCCGGCTGATAGCCGCCGCCGCGGCTGGGCGAGTCCGCCAAGGCCCGACCACGCTGCAGGCCGGCGCACTCACCGACGTGCCGCGGCGCGGGCGAGTCGATCGCGAAGCAGCGCGACGACCGCCGTCGGCTCGTTGACGACCCGCCAGTAGGTGAACCGGAGCACGTCGTAGCCGAGCGCCATCAGGCGGTTGTCCTTGGCGTGATCGTCCTCGAAGGCGATCGAGCCGCGGTGATAGCGGTAGCTGTCGGTCTCGACGATCACCTGGTGCCGTGGCCACAGGAAGTCGACGCGATCCGGACCGAGCCAGGCGTTGACGTCGGGCATCGGGAGGCGCCGGCGGCGACAAAGGGCGAGGAACAAGCGCTCGAGCTCGCTCGCCGTCCGGTCGGCCACCAGCAGGAAGGACCGAATTGGTAACCCAAGGATCTCCGCCTGGCGGACGGCGCGGCGAAGCGCGCCCGGCGACACCAGGCCGCGGAGGTCGACGAGCGTTCGCTCCGGCCGGGCGACATCGATCCCGTCGCGTCGGGTGGTGCTGCCCGGCGACGGCGATGCGCAGCGGTGGATCCTGACCCCGGCCCGACGTGCGCGCCCACCCGCCACCGGGACGGTCACGTGCACCGGACCGGATGCACCATCGAGCATGCCCCACAGCTCCGCGGCGCTGCGATGGCTGAGCGCCGCGCCGTCGCCGCAGGCCAGGGTCGCGGCCTTCCACCGGCTCTTCCGGCTCAGGCCGCCGTGGCCGACGGCGTAGACCCCGCGGTGGATCCGATGCAACCGGCCCGACGCCACGCGGCGCGCGATCGCGCTCTTATCTAGTCCGGCCGCTACGAGCTGGCGCGTCGTGATCACTCCGTGCTGCCGCGCGGCGATCCGGGCGACGACGCGATCGGCGCGCTCGACGAGTTTGTCTTGCGTAGCGAGAACAAGTCGTCGAGGCCGCTTCGTGCCCCCCTCGGCGCAAGGGTGCGCTCCACCGCCCGGTGCGCCCCCACGAATAGGCTGGCCGCGTGGGTCAACCGGTCGGCGACGAGCCTCGGGACGACGCGGAGCTGGTCGAAGCCCTGCGCGGCGGCGACGAGCGGGCGTTTGCCGACCTCGTCGACGAGCTCGGCCCGGCCCTGCGCAGGCTCGCGCTCGCGCACGTGCCGAGCGAGGCGGTCGCCGACGAGGTCGTCCAGGACACCTGGCTCGGGGTGATCCGTGGCATCGACGGCTTCGAGGGTCGCTCCGCGCTTCGCACCTGGATCTTTCGGATCCTGCTCAACAACGCGCGCACCCGCGGCAAGCGCGAGCGGCGCACGCTGCCGTTCTCCTTCTTTCGCCGCGACGACCCCGAGGGCCGTGGCGGGCCGACCGTCGACGCCGACCGATTCCAGGGCCGTCGCGGCGACCAGCCGGGGGCCTGGGCCCGCCCGCCGGTCGAGTGGAGCTCGCCCGAGGAGCGGCTGGCGGGCGACGCCGCGCGCCGGGTGATGCTGGAGGCGATCGCCGAGCTGCCGGCCCGCCAGCGCGAGGTGCTGACGCTGCGCGACATCCAGGGCTACTCGGCCGCCGAGGCGCGTAATGCGCTCGAGCTCACCGAGACCAATCAACGTGTGCTCCTACACCGGGCGCGCGCCAAGGTGCGCGCGGCGCTGGAGCGGCATTTCGACGACGAAGGAGGGGCCGGGCGATGAGCCCGCAAGCGCAGGCGCAGCTGACGTGTAAGGAGTTCGTGGAGCTGGTCACCGACCTGATCGAGGATCAGCTCGACGCCGCGCTGCGGCTCGCGGCCGAGGCGCACTTGGGCGACTGCGACGGCTGTGAGGCCTATCTCGAGCAGATCCGCCAGACGGTCGCCGCGCTGCGTGGGCTCGCCGACTCCGGGGACTTCACGCGCGACCGCGAGCGCGCGCTCGCGGCCTTCCGCGAGCTGCGCGCGGACGCGCACGGGAACGGGAACGGCGCCGGTCGGTCCGAGTAGCGCCCGCGCTCACCGAGCCGAGCCAGTGGGCCCCCTGGAGCCCGCGGGCCCCCTGACGCCCGCGGGCCCTTCGCGCCGGGTCCCTAGCGCCCCTGCTTGCGGAGCTTCAGCTTGCTGAAGATGCCCGCGTGGTCGGAGTCGTAGATCCCGTTGACCTGCTCGCGGCCGGTGACCTCGGCCTTGACCAGCTTGACCTGCCTGCGGTTCATGTTGGTCATGATGTGGTCGACCTGATGGTCGAACTGGCTCGGGGGAGAGCTGAACAGGTCGCTCACGCAGCAGCTCACCGGCTCGTCGATCGAGCGCTCGGTGAAGCCGCCGTCGAGCAGCGTCTGGTAGGCCTGCTCGTCGCCCGGCTTGACGCCCGGCACGTCGGAGTTGAAGTCGCCGAGGATGATCGAGCGCTTCTTGGCCGCCGGCCCGGCGAGCAGCTCCGACGCCTGCTGGGCGCGGATGCTCGGCCGCTGGGTCTCGTCGTCGAACGCCTCGAAGTGGGAGTCGACGAAGCGGAACTTGGCCTTGCGCTTGTTCTTGCCCTGGCCCTTCTGGGCGGTCGCGTCGACCGACACCCAACCGCGCACCACCGGGATCGTGATGCCGGAGATGGTCGGGGTGTACAGGTTCTGGAAGTGGCCGCTGCGCGGGTGCTTGACCTTCACCCCGGCGCCCTTGCGGACCAGGATCGCGTCGCGCATCGTCAGCCGGCCGTTGATCTCGCCGCCCAGGAGCCCGGTGGCGGGGTTGTTGTCGTAGTCGGCCGGGGCCTCGAAGTCGAACTCGGTCCCGGCGATCACGGCCTTATAGCCCTTGTAGCGCTTGGTCTTGTCGCTGTTGAGCTCGTCGAGCAGCAGTTGCAGGAAGTCGTACTTGACGTCGGCCGCCACCGGCGTCTGCTCGAGGGCGGCCTGGGCGTTGAACGGGCCGGTCCGCCACAGCGCCGCCTCCTGCAGGCCGATGAGATCCGGCTTGCGCGACTTGATCTCGGCCGCCAGCCCGCGGGCGCGCAGCGGGAAGTTGGTCCGATCGACCTCGCGCAGGATGGCGCCGTTGGCGGCGATGAAGTCCGCGAACCCGGTCGAGTTCAGGGCCGGCGTGAGGTCGGCGCCCAGGAAGAGGTTGCGGGTCATCAGCTTCACCGGCACGGAGGAGGCCTTCTTCGGCTTCGCGTCGGCGCCCGGCGGCGCGACGAGCGCGGTGAGCGCGATCAAACCCGCCAACGCGGCGACCAGCAGGGCGCGGGCGCGTGCGCCCGACCCGATCGGAACTGCCTGTCTCAAACTGAACTCCTCCTTGGTTTGGTTGCCCGACCAGGTCGGGCTCCTTCCCGATCCTCGGCGGTCTCACTAGGTCCGGTCGCGAGCATATTCGCCGCCTCGACCAGTCACAACACGTCTACCGTTAATTCGATGCTCCACGACCGAGCCAGGATTCATGCCGAGGGCGGGGCCGGCGGCAACGGCTGCGTCTCGTTTCGCCGCGAGGCGCACGTGCCGCGCGGCGGGCCGGACGGCGGCGACGGTGGGCGCGGCGGCGACGTCGTCCTGGTCTGCGACCCGTCGCGCCGCGACCTCGCCTCGCTGCGCTTCTCCCCCCATCGGCGCGCCGGCCGCGGCGGCCACGGACAGGGAAAGCAGCGCCACGGAGCCCGCGGGGAGGACGAGCTGGTCGCGGTGCCGCCGGGGACCCAGGTCGACGGCCTGGGCGGCGAGCGCTTCGATCTCACGCGGGCCGGCCAGCGCGTGGTGGTCGCGGGAGGCGGGCTCGGGGGTCACGGGAACAAGCGCTTTGCGAGCTCGACCCGCCAGGCGCCCCGGTTCGCCGAGCGCGGCCTCGAGGGCGAGTCGGGATGGATCGAGGTGCGCCTCAAGCTGCTCGCCGACGTCGGCCTCGTCGGCCTGCCGAACGCCGGCAAGTCCTCGCTGCTCGCGCGGCTGACCCGGGCGGCGCCGAAGGTCGCCGACTATCCGTTCACGACGCTTGAGCCGGCGCTCGGGACGATCGACGACGGCGAGCGCCAGCTGGTGATCGCCGACATCCCCGGGTTGATCGAGGGCGCCGCGCAGGGCGCCGGGCTGGGGCACGAGTTCCTCGCCCACGTCGAGCGCTGTCGGGTGCTGGTCCACCTGATCGCGGTCGACCCGCTCGACGATCAGGACCCGATGCTCAGGTACGAGGTCGTCCGCCGCGAGCTCGCGGCGCACGGCTCGGGGCTCGACCGGCTGCCCGAGATCGCCGTCGTCTCGAAGCTCGACCTGGCCCCCGAGGAGGAGGTCGGGCGTCTCGTCGCGAGCTTCCGCGACCGGCTCGACGGCGAGGTGCTCGCCGTCTCCGCGGCGACCGGGGCCGGGCTCGGCGAGCTCAGGCGGTCGATCTTCGCCGCCGCCCCGCCGGTCGCGGCCCCCACCGCCGCGGCCGCCGACGGCGGCGCGCCCGAGTTCGAGGCCGAGCACATCGTCTACCGGCCCGAGGGCGACGGCGGCTTCGACGTCGAGCGCGAGGGCGAGGCCTTCCGCGTGCTCGGGCGCGGGGTCGAGATGCTGGTCGCCCGACACGACCTCTCCAACCTCGAGGCGCTCGCCTACCTCGAGCGGCGCCTGCGCGAGATCGGCGTCATCGCGGCGCTCGAGCGGGCCGGCTTCGAGCCCGGCGACGAGGTGCGGATCGGCTCCGAGGCGTTCGAGCTCGACCCGGGGTAGGCGTCCGGACGCCGTACATTTCCAGCCGTCATGACCTTGGTCGTCAAGCTCGGCTCGTCGATCGTCGCGGACGAGCGCGGCGAGCTGCGAGCGAGCGTGCTCGACGACGTCTGCGAGCAGGTCGGCTCGCTGCATGCGGGCGGCGAGGACGTCGCGATGGTCACCTCGGGCGCGATCGCGCTCGGGATGCGCTCGATCGGGCTCGCGGCGCGGCCGCGCTCGATCGACGGGCTGCAGGCGGCCTCGGCGCTCGGGCAGGGCACTCTGTTTCGCGCCTACGAGTCGCGGCTGGCGACCCGCGGGGTGACCACGGCCCAGGTCCTGCTCACCTCGTTCGACCTCTCGGTGCGGATGCACTACCTGAACGCGCGCCAGAGCCTGCGCCGGCTGCTCGACTGGCGCGCGGTGCCGATCGTCAACGAGAACGACACCACCGCCACCGACGAGATCACCTTCGGCGACAACGACTTCCTCTCCGCCCAGCTCGCCCTGCTGCTCGGCGCCCGGCTGCTCGTCCTGCTCACCGATACCGCCGGCCTGCACACGGCCGACCCTCGCCACGATCGCTCCGCGCGCCTGATCGACCGCGTCGACGACTTCGCCGAGCTCGACGGGATCGAGATCGGCGACCGCACCTCGGCCTACGGCTCGGGTGGGATGCGAAGCAAGGTCGCGGCCGCCGAGATGGCGAGCACGGCCGGGATCCCGGCGGTGATCTGCGCCGGGACCGAGACCGGCTCGCTGCTGGTCGCGGCCCGCGGCGAGCCGGTCGGGACCCGCTTTGCCGCCCACCCCGAGCGCCAGCCCTCGTTCAAGCTCTGGCTGCGCTACGCGAAGCCGGTCCGCGGCCGGGTCGCGGTCGATCCCGGCGCGGCGAGAGTGCTGCGCGAGCAGGGATCGAGCCTGCTGCCCGTCGGCGTGACCGGCGTCGAGGGCGACTTCGCGGCCGGCGACGCGGTCGACATCGTCTGCGGCGCCGAGCTGGTCGGCAAGGGGATCGTCAACTACTCGGCGCCCGAGCTGGCCCGGATCAAGGGCCTGAAGTCCACCCGGGTGCTCGAGCTGCTCCCCGACGCCGCGGACGAGGCCGTGCACCGCGACCACTTCGTGCTCTCGTGAGCGCCCGAGGGGCTCGCGTCGGCGCGCGAAGTGCGCCGGTGAGCGCGGTGCGCTGCGGTTACCCTTAGCCTGATGGCGACCGCAGCGAGAACGGTCACGGACGCGCTCGAGAGCGCCCGGCGCGCCTCGCGCGTCCTCGCATGCGCCGACCGCGCGAGCAAGGACCACGCGCTCGAGCGCCTCGCCGAGCTGCTCGACGAGCGCTCCGCCGAGCTGCTCGAGGCCAACGCGGCCGACCTCGCCGACGAGCGCGCGGCGGCGCTCACGCCGGCGCTGCGCGACCGCCTCACGGTCACCGCGCCGCGGATCGCGGGGATGGCCGCCGGCGTGCGCGCGATCGTCGCGCTCGACGACCCGGTCGGCGAGGAGCTCGAGCGCCGCACGCTTGCCGGCGGCCTCGAGCTGCGCAAGGTCAGGGTCCCGCTCGGGGTCGTCGCGATCATCTACGAGGCGCGGCCCAACGTGACCGTGGACTGCGCCGCTCTCTGCCTGAAGAGCGGCAACGCGACCGTCCTGCGCGGGTCGAGCTACGCCGAGCGCTCGAACGGCGCGCTGGCGGCGCTGGTGCGCGAGGCGCTGGTCGACGCCGACCTGCCCGAGGCCGGCGTGGAGCTGCTGGCGGGCGACCGCGACGAGCTCGCCGAGCTGGCGACGGCCGAGGGCCTGGTCGACCTGGTGATCCCGCGCGGGGGGGAGGGGCTCAAGCGCGCGCTCAGGGAGGTGGCGACGGTGCCCGTGATCTACGCCGCCGCGGGCAACTGCCACGTCTACGTGCACGCCGAGGCCGATCTCGAGATGGCACGGCGGGTCGCCCTCGACGCGAAGGTCGACCGCCCGGGCGTCTGCAACGCGGCCGAGACGCTGCTCGTCGACGCCGAGGTCGCCGGCGACTTCCTCCCGGCCATCGGCGCCGACCTCACCGCCGCCGGCGTCGAGCTGGTCGGCGACGGGCGCGCGCGGGCGGCGGCGCGCGCGGTCACGATCGGAGCGGCGACCGATGCCGACTGGGACACCGAGTTCCTCGACATGAAGCTCGCCGTCGGCGTGGTCGACTCGCTCGCCGAGGCGATCGAGCACGTCAACGAGCACGGCACCGGGCACTCGGAGGCGATCATCACCGGCTCCGAGGCGGCCGCGGCGCGGTTCACCGAGACCGTCGACGCGGCGGTCGTCTACGTCAACGCCTCGACCCGGTTCACCGACGGGTTCGTCTTCGGGATGGGCGCCGAGATCGGCAACTCGACCCAGAAGCTGCACGCGCGCGGCCCGATCGGGTTGCGCGAGCTGACCACCTCGAAGTACCTCGTGCACGGCGACGGGCAGGTGCGAGGCAGCTAGTGGCGTTGCGGGTGACGCGGCCGGGGTCTCAGCGAGGCGGGCGCTGATCGGGGCGCTCGGCGTTCTCGGAGGCGCGTTCAACCCGCCTCATATCGGTCACCTCGTGCTGGCTTCCGAGGCGGCCTCTCGGCTCGGGCTCGATCGGGTCCTGCTGGTCCCGGTCGGCGAGGCGCCGCACAAGCGGATCGAAGGTGACCCGGGCGCGGAGGCGAGGCTCGAGATGACCCGGCTGGCGGCGGTCGACGACGAGCTGATCGAGGCCAGCGATCTCGAGGTCGCTCGCGAGGGCCCGTCCTACAGCTTTCGTACATTGGAGCTGTTGAGCGCGCAGCGGCCCGAGGATCAGCTCTTCTTCCTCATGGGGGCCGATGTCGCCGCGTATCTGGAGTCCTGGCGCGAGCCCGAACGGGTGCTCGAGCTGGCCCGGCTCGGGGTCGCCGCGCGGCCCGGGACGGTGCTCGACGAGGCCGAGGCCGCGCTGGAGCGACTCGGGGCAGCCGACCGCGCCGAGGTGATCCCGATGCCGGAGATCGGCGTCTCCTCGACCCGGGTGCGGCGCCGGGTCGCCGAGGGTAGGCCGATTCGCTACCTGGTCCCGGACGCGGTCGCCGGCTTCATCGCCGAGCGCGACCTCTACCGCCAGGCGGTGCGGGCGTGAGCCCCGCTGCGGAGGGCAGGGCCCGGCGCGAGGCGGCGCCGGCCGAGGAGCCGGCGGCGGCGCGGCGGGGAGGTGCCGAGGAGGAGGAGCATGCCCAGGAGGCGAGCGCCGAGCGAGCCCAGGGGGCGGAGGCAGGCGCTGACTTGGCGCGCCGGATCGCGGGGATCGTCGACGACAAGCAGGGTGAGGAGATCGTCGCGCTCGACGTCCGCGAGTTGGTCGACTACACGGACTACCTGGTGATCGCCACGGCGCGCAACGAGCGCCAGGCGAAGGCGATCCACGACGAGGTCCACCTGCGGCTGAAGCGCGACCTCGGCCTGCTGCCCGCGCGCACCGAGGGCGATCGCGAGGCGCGCTGGGTGCTGGTCGACTACCTGGACTGCGTCCTGCACGTCTTCGTGCCCGAGATGCGCGACCGCTACCGGCTCGAGCGCCTGTGGGGCGAGACGGGGCGGCTCGAGCTCGCCCCCGAGGGCGAGGCGCGCGAGTAGCGAGCGCTCCCGGCGCTCGGCCCCGACTTCGTTCGGGCGCTCCGTCCGACGCCGGGCCTAGCGTGAGGTCATCGGGCGAGGGCAGTTCAAGAGAGCATTGCTCGGCTACCGGCGCGACGCGGTCGACGACGCGCTCGCGATGCGCGACGAGGAGCTGGCGGCGCGCGACCGCTCGTTGGCGGCGCGTGATCAGGCGTTGACCGCCTGCGCGGGCGCGCTCGCCCACGGCCGCGAGGATCTCGAGCGTCGCGAGCGGCGGATCACCGAGCTCGACCTGGTCTGCGACTCGCTCTGCGCGCGGATTGTCGAGCGCGAATGCGAGCTGGAGCGGGCCCGGGTCGATCTGCGGCGCGCGCTGGCCGGGGAGGCGAGCGTGTCGCCGGCGCTCGTCGAGCTCGAGCGCGAGCTCGACGCCCTGCCCGGTGGGGCGCGCGAGCAGCGCGCCGTGGCGGATGCCGGCGAGCCCGGCCCGGCGCCGACCTCGTCGGACGGGGCCGGCGCGGAGATCCCCGACGCGTTGTTCGACGGCCTGGTCGAGGTCGAGGTCGGGCCGCTTGCCGACTTCTCGCAGCTGGTCGGCTTCGAGGACGCCGCCGGCGGGATCACGGCGACCTCGCAGATCTCGGTCAAGCGCTTCACGCAGGGACGCGCGACCCTCGAGGTGCGCCTCGCCGAGCCGGTCGAGCTGCTGCGCGAGCTCGAGGAGCGCTCCCCGTTCGAGTTCCGCGTCCGCGACCAGCGCACCGGGCGCGTCGTGCTCGACGTCGACGACGAGTAGACCCGCCCGCGTGGGGCGGGAGGAGCCCCGAGGCCCCTCCCGCCGGAGTCGATCAGCGCAGCTCGTCGCGCATGCAGCGCTTGATCGCCTTGCCGCCGACCCCTCCGTACTCGGTCGCGAACTCCCGCGGCTCC
This sequence comes from Solirubrobacterales bacterium, assembly GCA_009379895.1. Lineage (GTDB taxonomy): Bacteria > Actinomycetota > Thermoleophilia > Solirubrobacterales > 70-9 > WHSW01. Next base: position 2,266 of record WHSW01000077.1, on the reverse strand, counting down.
TCGCGGCGGTCCTCGCGGCAGTCGCGTCGTGCCTCGCGCCTCTCGTCGCGCGCGCAGCGCTTGATCGCCTTGCCGCCCGAGCCGCCCCAGCGGGAGGCGAACTCGCCCGGGTCTTCGGCGCGGTCCGCGCGGCACTCCTGCTTGGCGAGCTGCTTGATCCCGGCCTGCGCCGAGGCGGGAGCCGAGAGCGCCAGCGCTGCGAACGCCGCCGCGACGAGCGCGAGGATCGTGACTTGCTTCATCTGCGGACCTCCATCCGTTGATCGATACGACGCGGCCCAGCCTGATCGGGGCCGATTAGACGTCGATTAGCGCCTCGTCGCCGGCGGGTTGCCCGCGTGATCTCGGGCGGTCGCGTGGGAGGGAGATCCAGGCGTCGGCGCCGCCCCGCGGCCGGTTGGCGATTCCGGCCGCGCCACCGTGGGCGCGGGCGATCGTCTCGACGATCGCCAGTCCGAGGCCGGTGCCGCCGCCCGAGCGCGCCGCGTCGGCGCGCGAGAAGCGCTCGAAGGCCGTCTCGAGCAGATCGTCGGAGAGGCCCTCGCCCTCGTCGGCGACGTGGACCTCGACCCGGTCGCCGGCCACCGCGCCCGTGACCCGGATCCTGCCCGCGCCGTGGCGGAGCGCGTTGTCGATCAGGTTCGCGATCGCCCGCTCGACGTGGGCGCGATCGGCCTCGACGCGAAGGCCGGGCGGGAGCTCGATCGAGATCCGCTCGATCGCCCCCTCGTGCCGGCCGAAGCGCGAGCGGACCCGCTCGACGAGGGCACGGAGGTCGACGGGCTCGATGTCGAGAGGCAGCCCGCCCTCGGCGGAGCGGGCGAGCACCAGCAGGTCCTCCGCGAGCTGGGTCAGGCGATCGGTCTCCTCGGCCGCCGAGCCGAGCGCCCTGCGGAGCTCCTCGGGAGAACGGCCCGCTTCCAGCGCGAGCTCGATCTCCGCCTTCAGGATCGCGAGCGGGGTCCGCAGCTCGTGGCTCGCGTCAGCGACGAACCAGCGCTCGCGGGCGAGCGCGCGATCGAGACGCTCGAGCATCTCGTTCAGGGTCTCCCCGAGGCGCGCGAGCTCGTCGCCGGACGGGGGCACCGGCAGGCGCGCCTCGGGGTCGGCGGCGCCGATCGCCGCGGCGCGGCGGCGCATCGAGTCGACCGGTCGCAGCGCGGCGGTGGCGACCCCGTAGGACGCGAGGGATGCGAGCAGCAGAGCGATCGGCCCGCCGATCGCGAGCAGGCGCGAGAGGCTGGCGAGGGCCTGCTCTCGCTCCGCCAGCGAGGCGCCGACGAGGATCGTGTACTGCACGCCGTCGTCGCCGGCGCGGTCGCCGACCAAGCGCAGGGTCTCACCGCTCGGTTCGAGTCGCAGATCGGTCTCGCCACCTTCGACGAGCGCGTCGAGGCGCTCCCCCGAGAGCAGTGGCCCGCCGAGGAGCTGGTCGGAGGTCGCGTCGACGACTTCGCCCCTCGGGCCCAGGACCTGGACCGCGCCCTCGGCGTCGACCCGTCCGAGCGGGTCCATCTCGGGGTCGCCGAGGTCGTCGCCGTCGTCGCGCACGATCGCGATCACGCCGGCGAGGCGAGCGGAGAGCTCGCGGTCGATCTGCCGGTCGACGTCGTCGGCGGTGCGCGCGTAGACGAAGGCGCCGGTGGCGCCCAGGACGAGCGCCATGACCACGGCGAAGGCGAGCGCGAGCCGCAGGCGGATCGGCAGCCGGCTCATTCGGGCTCCGAGCGCCAGCGGTAGCCGACGCCGCGCACGGTCTCGATCGAGTCCGTGCCGAACGGCAGGTCGACCTTCTCGCGCAGATAGCGGACGTAGACGTCGACCACGTTGGAGCGGTTCTCATACGCGCCGTCCCAGACGTGCTCGAGCAGCTCGAGCCGGCTCAGCGCGCGCCCCGGGCGGCGCATGAACGCCTCGAGCATCGCGAACTCACGCGCGGAGAGATCGATCTCGTGCTCGCCGCGGTGGACGGCGCGGGCCGCCGGGTCGAGGCGCAGCTCGCCGGCGGCCAGGACCGCGGGGCGCGGCTCGGCCTCGCGGCGGGCCAGGGCGCGCAGCCGGGCGAGCAGCTCGGCCAGCGCGAACGGCTTGGTCAGGTAGTCGTCGGCGCCGTGGTCGAGGCCGGCGACGCGGTCGTCGATCGCGTCGCCCGCGAACTGCACCGCCAGTGTTTTGACGCCGGGCGCCTGCCACTGGTCATCGGTCATCTCGGTACCGTCCGGCGCGAACCAGGTCAGGTCTTTCACGCGCGACCCGCGAATCTGGC
>WHSW01000076.1 GCA_009379895.1 Solirubrobacterales bacterium | reverse complement strand
CGTTACTGGGTCGCCGACCCCAACCTCTGGGTCCCGTTCGAGGACGGCACCTCCTACGCGGGCTTCATCGACCCCGAGCGCACCGCGCGACACCTGCGCGCCCAGGGCTTCGCCGAGCGCGACATCGCCGGCCTCGGCGAGCTCGGCGGAGTCTTCGATCGCATTCGCGACCGCCTGCGCGCCGGTCCGGGCGGCGACACCTGGCGGCGCCCGTCGCCGAGCCGGGCCGAGGTCGAGGAGCTGCTCGGCGGAGACCCGGAGCTGGTCGCGGTCGTCTTCGAGGAATCGATGGCGTCGCTGCTCGAGCGCTACGTCGGCGACCCGCGCCTGCGCGACGCGCTCGGCTGCCAGGGGACGATCGGGACCTTCGCCGGCCCGCGCGACCCGGGCACCGCGTCGATCCGCCTCATGCACCATCAGGGCGACCTGCCCGGCCTCGGCTCGGTCTGGGGCTACGTGGAGGGCGGCCTGGGACGGGTCTCGTTCGCGATCGCCGAGGCGGCGCTCGAGGCCGGGGCGACGATCGCGGTCGGGGTGCCGGTCGCGGCGATCGCGCCCGGGGCGGGGGTCGAGCTCGAGTCCGGCGAGGGGATCCGGGCGCCGACCGTCGTCTGCAACGCTGACCCGAAGCGGATGCTGGCGATGCTCGACGCCGCGGGCGCGGCGGTTCCGGCCGGCTACCGCGCGCGACTGGAGGGTTGGGACGTGCGCTCGCCGGTGCTCAAGCTGAACGTCGCGCTGCGGCGCTTTCCCACCTTCGCGGCCGCGAACGGGATCGAGCCGCAGCGGGCGATGGTGACGATCACGCCCGGGATCGACGCCGCCCAGGAGGCGGTCGAGTTGGCGCGGCGCGGTGAGCCGGCGATCGGCTTCTGCGAGCTCTACTTCCAGAGCGCTTACGACCGCTCGGTGGTTCCCGCGGGACGCGAGGTGATGAGCGTCTTTTGCCAGTACGCGCCCTACGAGCTCGCCGACGGCGACTGGGACTCGCGCCGCGGCGAGATCGCCGAGCTCGCCCTCGACGCGATCGCCGTCCACGCCCCCGACGTCCGCGACTGCATCGAGGAGATCCAGGCCCTCGGCCCGCCCGACATCGAGTCACGGATCGGCCTCAGCGGCGGCCACATCTTCCAGGGCCAGGCGCTGCCCGACCAGATGTGGGACCGCAGGCTCGAGGCCGAGACCCCGATCGAGGGCCTCTATCTGTGCGGCGCCGCGACCCACCCCGGCGGCTCGGTGATCGCGCTCAACGGCCGGATCGCCGCCATGCGTGTGCTCGATCTCACAGGTCCCGGCTGACCGCTGCGGATAGGCTCGCGGCGTGATCGCGAGCTCGCGCCTGCCCCCCGGCCCGCGGATGCCGTCGGCGGTGCAGACGCTGGGCTGGTGGAACCGCTCGATCCCGTTCATGGAGCGCTGCCGGGCTCGCTACGGGCGCCGCTGGACCCTGCGCCTGCTGGGTACGCCGCCGTTCGTGATGCTCTCCGACCCCGAGCAGATCCGGGCCGTGTTCACCGCCTCGGCCGACGTCCTGCACCCGGGCGAGGGAGCGCGCATCCTCGGGCCGATCGTCGGCGAGCGCTCGGTGCTGCTGCTCGATGGAGCGGAGCACCTCGAGCAGCGCAAGCTGATGCTGCCGGCGTTTCACGGCGAGCGCATGGAGCGGCTCGCCGGGCTGGTCGGCGAGGTGACCGAGCGCGAGGTCGCCTCCTGGCCGCGTGATCAGGGCGTCGCCCTGCATCCCCGGCTGCAGTCGCTGACCCTGGAGGTGATCCTGCGGGCGGTGTTCGGGCTTGAGCCTGGCGAGCGCCTCGACCTCCTGCGCGCCCGGCTCACCGAGGTCCTCGACTGGGGCGCGCGGCCGGTCGGGCTGCTGCCCCCGCTGCAGCGCGAGCTCGGCGGCTTCGGGCCCTGGGCGCGCTTCAAGGAGCTTCGGGCGGAGGTCGACGCGCCGGTCTACGAGCTGATCGCCGAGCGCCGTGCTGACCACGCCGAGCGCGACGACCTGCTCGCGATGCTGCTCGACGCGCGGCACACCGACGGCTCGCCGATGAGCGACGACGAGCTTCGCGACGAGCTGATGACCCTGCTGGTCGCGGGCCACGAGACCACCGCCTCGCAGCTCTCGTGGGCGTTTCAGCGGCTCGCCCGGGCGCCCGACGTGGCCGCCAGGCTGGCCGACGAGATCGACCGCGAGGACGGCGCCGAGTATCTGGAGGCGACGATCCGCGAGTCACTGCGCAGCCGGCCGGTGCTCCCCAACGTCCAGCCGCGCCTGGTCAAGGAGCCGATCGAGGTCGGCGGCTGGGAGTACCCGCCGGGCTGCTGCCTGGTCGCCAACGCGTATCTCGTCCACCACGACCCCGAGCTCTATCCCGACCCCTACGTCTTCCGGCCCGAGCGCTTCCTCGAGCACGACCCGGGCACCTACACCTGGATCCCGTTCGGCGGCGGGCGCCGGCGCTGTCTGGGGGCGAGCTTCGCGCTGCTCGAGATGCGGATCGTCCTGCGCGCGGTCTTCGCAGCCACGAGCGTCCGCCCGGCCGGCGACGGGCTCGAGCTGAGCCGGCGGCGCAGCATCACGCTCAGCCCGCGGCGCGGTGCTCACACGGTGCTCAGCGCGCGCGGCGAGCGGGTCCCCGCGGCCGCCTGAGCGCGGCCCGAGCGCGGCGCAGGGAACGCGCCGCCGCGCGCAGCGTCTGGAGCGGCCGCGCTAGCCGGCGTCCGCCCCCCGCGGCGGCTCGCCGTCATAGTAGCCGACGCTGCTCGCGCGCCTGACGAGCGCGTCGTCGTCGCGGTTGCCCGTCCAGATCCCGATCTTGTCGCTGTCCGGGTAGACCGTCGCACCCGGGTGGTTGATGTTCGAGAACATCATCAGCCGCACGGTCTCCTCGGTGTCGTTGCGGATCTCATGGGCGCCCTCGGGCCCCGGCGCGAACCAGGTCAGGTCCCAGGGCGCGAGCTCGTCCTCGCCGCCGGGATGGCGGAGCGTCGGTCGTCCCGACACCACCAGCAGCCACTCCTCTTCGCCGTACTCGTAGTGATAGGGGCAGACGGCCTGGCCGGGCGGCAGCTCGTAGACGCTGATCCCGGTCAACGATGCTCCCAGCTCGGGGCCGGGCCGGAACATGCCGGCCCCGAAGCCGTCCGGGTCCTCGTCGTCGTAGCCGAACTGCGGGGCGGAGATGTTGACGCGCTTCATGGTCGAGGATTCTGTCACCAGCGCGCGGCGCGAGGGGCAATACGCTCGCTCGATGCGCCGTCTGTTCCCGCTGGTCGCCGCGGTGATCCTCGTCGACACGATGTTCTACGCGGCGATCGCGCCGCTTCTGCCGCACTACGTCGACGACCTCGGGATCTCCAAGTCGGCGGCCGGGGTGTTGAGCGCCTCGTACGCGGCCGGGACGCTGATCGCCGCCCTGCCCTCGGGCTGGCTCGCGGCCCGCGTCGGGGTGCGCCGGACGATGCTGATCGGCCTCGGCCTGCTGGGCGCCTCGAGCCTCGTCTTCGCCTTCGGCAGCGACGTGGTCGTCCTCGACGCCGCCCGGTTCGTGCAGGGGGTCGGCGGCGCCTGCGCATGGACCGGCGGGCTGAGCTGGCTGCTGGCGACGACCCCGCGCGGGCGGCGCGGCGAGGTGATCGGCTCGGCGCTGGCGGCGGCGATCGCGGGCGTCCTGCTCGGGCCGGTGCTGGGCGGGGCGGCGACCGTGCTCGGCCCGGAGCCGGTGTTCGCGATCGTGACCGTGATCGCCGCCGGGCTGGCGGCCTGGGCGGTTCGCACGCCGGCGGTCGCGCCCGCCCCACCGCCCTCTCTGCGCGAGGTCGGGGCGGCGCTGTTCAGCGCCCCCGTGCTGGCCGGGTTCTGGCTCGTCGGCCTGCCGGCGACCCTGGCTGGGCTCTTCGACGTGCTCGTCCCCCTGCGCCTCGACGAGCTCGGCGCGAGCGGGGCGCTCGTCGGCGCCATCTTCCTGGTCGCGGCGGGCGTCGAGGCGGTCGCCAGCCGCGTCTTCGGCGGCGTCTCGGACCGGCGCGGCAGGATGGTCCCGATCCGCGCCGGCCTCGCCGCCTCGGTCGTCGCGGCCGTGGTCCTGCCGCTGCCCGGGTCGATCGCCGTGCTCGCCCTGGCGACGATCGGCGCCGTGCTCGCCCTGGCGCTGTTCTGGGCACCGGCGATGGCGCTGACCTCCGACGCCGCGGAGGCCACCGGGCTCGACCAGGGGTTCGCGCTGGCGCTCGTCAACCTCGCCTGGGCCGGGGGTCAGGTGCTCGGCGGCTCGGCGGGCGCCGGCCTCGCCGAGTCGACCTCCGACGCGGTGCCCTACCTGATCACCGCCGCGCTCTTCGCGCTCACGCTCGCGGTGATCGCCGGGCGGGCCTCCCGCCTGCGCGCGGATCCGGCCGGGGGTGGGTAGCTTCTCGTCCGTGCCGGCAGCCGGCCCGACCCCAGTCACGATCTCCTGCCTCGAGCTCGCCGACCCCGCGGCGCTGCGCCCCCCGACCCGCCCGCCGCGGCGCGACTTCGAGGTCGAGCTCGCGGGTGAGCCCGCCGTCAACCGCTGGTTCTACGAGCGGGTCGGCCGCGACTTCTCGTGGACCGACCGCCTCGCCTGGAGCGAGGAGCGCTGGCGAACCTGGGCCCGGCGGGTCGAGACCTGGATCGCCACGGTCGAGGGCGAGCGCGCCGGCTACTTCGAGCTCGAGCCGCGGGGTGGGTCGGTCCAGATCGCCTACTTCGGGCTGCTCTCGACCTATCAGGGGCTCGGGATCGGCGGGCACCTGCTCACCCGCGCGCTCCGGCGCGCCCTCGAGCTCGGCCGCCCGGTCCGGGTTCACACCAACACCCTCGACGGGCCGCACGCGCTCGACAACTACCGGGCCCGCGGGATGAGGATCGTCGGCAGGCGGACCGAGGCGCGGCTGATCGCGCAGCCCGGATAGCCTGCCGTCACTGTGGGCAGGGCGGTGACCATGTGCGGGCTGGCGATCGCGATCGTCGCGGCGCTCGCGGGGTGCTCGACCGGCTCCAGCCGGGCGGCGCAGGGCTCGGCGCACGCCGCGAAGCCGTTCAGCTCCTATCCGTCGTGCGGCTCGAAGGGAAAGCACGCCGACCGCTTCTGCTTTCAGGGCGATCACCCGGTGGCCGTGTTTCGCGCCTTCGGCCGGTCCCGCGTCGCCTACCACGTCTGCGTTCGCCAGAAGGGCGAGCGCAAGCACTGTCGTGACCGGCGCACCGGCAAGCCCGGCGAGCGCTCGCGCACCCGCTTCGACCTCGACGGCGCCGGCCGCTACCGGCTCGCCTGGTTCGCGGGCGGCGAGGCGGTGGACCGCGACGCGCTGCTGATCCGCGAGCGCAGCGTCCTCTCGATCGGCGATTCCCTCGGCGAGGGCACCAAGCCCTACCTCGGCGGGGCGCTGCCCGGCTGGAAGGTCGACCAGTCGGTCTCGATCTCGCGCCATGCCCCGCAGGGTGTGTCGATCCTGCGCGCCCGTGGCGGCCTGCCGAGCGTGATCGTCTTCGCGCTCGGCACCAACGACGATCCGCGCTCGGTGAGCTCGTTCACCAACGCCGTCTCCGCGGCGCTCGGGCTCGCCGGCTCGACCCGCTGCGTGGTCGTCCCCAGCATCGTCCGCCCGCCCGTCGCCGGGGCGAGCTACGCCGGCTACAACAACGCGCTGGCGGCCCTCGCCCGGCGCAACCGCAATCTGCGCATCGTCGACTGGGCCGGGCTGGTAGCCCGCAACCGCGGCTGGCTCGCGGGCGACGGGGTGCACGTCACCGGGGTCGGGTACGCGGCCCGCGCCCGGGCGATCGCCAAGCAGGTCGAGCGCTGCTGACCGCCCGCGGATGAAGTTCGGCCTCGGCTACTTCCCGACCGACGAGGGCATCGATCCGCCAACGCTCGCGCGGATGGTCGAGGAGCGCGGCTTCGAGTCGCTGCTGTTCACCGACCACACCCACATCCCGGCCGGCCGCGAGACCCAGTACCCCGCGGGCGGCGAGCTGCCGCGCCAGTACGCGCGCACCTACGACCCGTTCGTCGCCCTGACCGCTGCCGCGGCCGCCACCGAGCGGATCCGAATCGGGACGGGAGTCTGCCTGGTGATCGAGCGCGACCCGATCATCACCGCGAAGCAGGTCGCCAGCGTCGACCGCCTCTCGGGCGGACGGATGCTGTTCGGGGTCGGGGCGGGATGGAACGCCGAGGAGATGCGAAACCACGGCACCGATCCCGCGCGGCGCTTCGGGATCATGCGCGAGCGCGTCGAGGCGATGCGCGAGATCTGGACCGCCGAGGAGGCCTCCTACCACGGCCGCTGGGTCGACTTCGACCGGATCTGGTCGTGGCCGAAGCCGGTTCAGGAGCCGCACCCGCCGGTGCTCGTCGGCGGCCACGGCAGCGGCGTGATCGATCGCGTGCTCATCTTCGGCGACGAGTGGATGCCGAACCGCTTCGGCGACGACGACCGCCTGCGCGCCCGGATCGAGCGGCTTCGCGGCGCGGGTGAGGCGGCCGGGCGGGGGCCGATCCCGACCACGCTCTGCAACGCGACCCCCGACCCGGCCGTGCTCGAGCCCTATGAGGCCGCCGGCGTGCACCGGGCGGTCTTCTGGCTCGCCCAGGGAGACGAGCGCGACGCCGAGCGTCGCCTCGACCGGCTCGCGGGGCAGGTCGCGGCCTGCGTGGGGAGCGGGGCTTAGGTCTACTAGAGGTCCGCGTCCACCTCGTCCAGGAACCCGCTCAGCACCTCACGGTAGGTGTCGGGCTCCTCCAGGAACGGCATGTGCGAGCTGCGCTCGAAGGTCGCCGTGCGGGCGTGCGGCAGACCGTCGCGAAGCTCTCGGATGATCGCGGGCGTGCAGAGATCGTGACGACCGGCCGTGATCAGCACCGGGACCTGGAGCTCCGCGAGCCGGCCGCGGACGTCCCACCCGGCGAGCGTTCCCGTCATCGTCCACTCGTTGGGACCCCACAGCTCCTCGTAGCCGTACCTGCCTCCGCCCTCGAGCATCCTCTCGATCTCCGGCGTGACCCCGCGGCGACACACGTGCCGATCGAAGAAGGCTCGTTCCGCGCGCTCGTAGTCCCGATCGCCGGGGACCCCCTCGACCAGCGCGCGACGCGCGGCCCCCGGCATCTCGTCGCGCAGCCTGCGAGCCTCGTCGGCCCACGAGCGGCTGGAAGCGAGGGTCGAGCTCAAGACGAGCCCGAGCAGCCCCGCCGGGCGCGTAAGCGCGTACTCGATCGCGAGCATCCCGCCCCAGGAGGTCCCGAGGAGGTGCGCCCGCTCGATCGCGAGCCGCTCGCGCAGGTTCGCGAGCTCGTCGATGAACAGCCTCAGGCTCAGGTCGCTCGCGCGAGGGCGCGAGGAGCCTCCACAGCCGACCTGGTCATAGAGGATGACCCCGCGGCCGCGCTCGGCGAGCTGCTCCAGCGGCGCGAAGTAATGATGGGTCGAGCCGGGACCGCCGTGGACGCAGATCAGCGGGGGGCGAGGGGTGAGCTCACCGACGATGCGAAACCAGGTCCTCTGGGCGCCGAAGGCGACGCTTCCCTCTCGTACCGGGACGTCGGTCATCGCCCTACTGCTGGGCGTCGTCGAGCGGTGTGGACGACATCGCGCGGATGATCTCAGCCTCGCCAGGCGGGGCCGTGGTCGCCGCGCCACCGCGCCACCGCGGGGGCCGCGACCACGTAGTTGTCCGCAACGTGAATGCGGCGGGGCACCGTTGGCCGTCGGCCCCGAAACGTGAGATGCTCACTCTGCCCGGCAGCGGCGTCGCGCCGCGATCGGGCGAGGGCGTGGTCGCCGCCGGATCTGGGGGGTGCTCTGCGTCGAGCGCAAGGGCTTCCGGTGGCGGCTTCGTCTGCGTGAGCCGGCGGTCGCATGGCGCGCCTCGGGCGCGCTGGCGCCTCGACCGTCGTCGACCCGGAGCGGTTTGTTCGGTTACCCGTATCGCCCGCGCCGCCGGCCCGGGTTTATGTTCCGTGTTGCGATGGAGGCCCAAGCCGAGATGATCGTCCGCTGCGTCGACCTGCGGCGCCGCTACGGCGAGGGCGAGGCCGCCGTCGACGCGCTCGCCGGGGTCACCCTCGACTTTCCGCGGGGCGAGCTGACCAGCATCGTCGGGCCCTCGGGGTCGGGCAAGTCGACCCTCATGCACGTGCTCGCCGGGCTCGACCGCCCCACGGGGGGGCAGGTCTGGGTCGACGGCAGCGAGATCACCGCGCTCGAGGACGCCGAGCTGACCAGGCTGCGGCGCGACAAGCTCGGCTTCATCTTCCAGTTCTTCAACCTCGTCCCGGTGCTGAGCGCGGAGGAGAACGTCACCCTGCCGCTACGGATCGCCGGTCGCGACGTCGACGACGGGTGGCTCGAGACCCTGCTCGACACGGTGGGGATCGCCGATCGCCGCACCCACCGGCCGGCCGAGCTCTCCGGGGGCCAGCAGCAGCGGGTCGCGATCGCCAGGGCCCTGATCTCGAAGCCGGCGGTGGTCTTCGCCGACGAGCCGACCGGCAACCTCGACTCGACCTCGAGCACCCACGTGCTCGAGCTCCTGCGGCGCTCGGTCGACGAGCTCGGACACACGGTGATCATGGTCACCCACGACCCCCGGGTGGCCGCCTACGCCGATCGCGTCGTGCTGCTCGTCGACGGCGGGGTCTCCAGCGACACCAGCGTCGCCAGCGCCGAGCAGGTCCACGAGCTCATGCAGACGGCCTGAGCCGGCCGGGGGCGCCTCTCGATGCTCCGCCTCGCGATCCGAAACTTCGGCGCCCGCAAGCTGCGCTCGGTGGCGACCGCGATGGCCGTCTTCTTCGGCGTCGCGATGGTCGCCGGGACGCTGATCCTCTCCGACTCGGTCAACGCCTCATTCGACGAGCTGTTCGGCGAGGTGAACGCCGGCATCGACGTCTCGATCAGGCCCGAGGTCGCGGTCGAAGGTGAGTTCGGCAGCGTGCCGACCACCGGGTTCGACGCCTCGCTGCTCAAGCAGGTGCGGGGGGTCGACGGGGTCGAGAAGGCGGCCGGCACGATCAACGATCCGCGGATCTCGATCCTCGACGAGAACGGCGACCGGATCGGCCCGCCCCAGGGGGGACCTCCCCACATCGCCGTCAGCCCACTGCCGGAGCCGTTCGAGTCGCTGAGCTACATCGAGGGATCGCAGCCGCGGACGCCCGACGAGTTCGGGATCGACAGCATCAGCGCCGACAACGAGGGCTACGAGATCGGCGACACGGTCCGGATCACCGGCCCGGCCGGCGCGAAGGAGTACACGCTCAGCGGGATCGCCGAGTTCGGCTCCGGCGCTTCGCTCGGCGGCGCCAGCCTCGCCGAGTTCACGCTCGGTGAGGCGCGGCGGCTGACCGACAAGCCGGGCAAGTTCGACGCGATCGACGCCGCGGCCGCCGACGGGGTCACCCCCGAGCAGCTCGCGCAGCGGATCGCGGCGGCGCTGCCCTCGAACGTCGACGTGCGGACCGGGACCGAGACCGCGGCCGAGGACGCGGGCGACATCAAGGATGGCTTCGCCTTCCTGACCACCGCGCTGCTCGTCTTCGCGGCGATCGCCGTCTTCGTCGGCGCCTTCCTCATCTACAACACCTTCTCGATCACGATCGCCCAGCGCACGAGGGAGTTCGCGATGCTGCGCACGCTCGGCGCCTCCGCGCGCCAGCTCGTCGCCGGGGTGCTCGCCGAGGCGGCGATGGTCGGCGCGCTCGCCTCGGCCCTCGGGATTGCGGGCGGCTTCGGGTTCGTGGTCGCGATCAAGGCGATCTTCTCGGCGGTCGGCTTCGACCTGCCGACCTCGGGGCTCGGCCTCGACCTGACCACGGTGCTGATCGCGATCGCGGTCGGGATCGGGGCCACGGTGCTCTCGGCCCTCGCCCCGGCGCTGCGCGCGACCCGGGTCGCCCCGCTCGAGGCCCTGCGCGAGAGCGGCGGCTCGACCGAGGCCGAGGTTCGTCGCCACGGCCGCCGGCGGACGGTGATCGCGGCCGTGCTCAGCGTGCTCGGCGTCGCGATCATCGCCCTGACCCTGTTCGGGTCCGGCGGCATCGGCTCGGCGCTCGTCCAGCTCGGGGTCGGGCTCGTCGCCCTGTTCATCGGCCTGGCGATGCTCGGCGGCCGCGCGGTGCCCGCGATCGCGAGCGCGCTCGGCTGGCCGATCGAGAAGCTGCGCGGGATCCCGGGGCGGCTGGCGCGCGAGAACTCCCAGCGCGAGCCGGCGCGCACCGCGACCACCGCCGCGGCGCTGATGATCGGCGTCGCCCTGGTCGTCTTCGTCGGCGTCTTCTCCTCCTCGATCAAGACGTCGGCGACCGAGACGATCGACAGCCAGTTCGCGGGCGACCTGGCGATCGTCAACACCGACGGGTTCTCGCCGATCCCGGCCAAGATCGCCGACGAGGTCGCCGGCATCGACGGGGTGCAGAGCGTCTCGCCGCTCTCCACCGTGCCGGCCAAGCTCGACGACGGCGGCGAGGAGATCAACCTGACCGGGGTCGAGCCCGATGGCCTGGCGGCGATCGCCAACCTCGACTGGACCGACGGGTCCGACGAGACGCTCGCCGAGCTCGGCAGCAGCGGGGCGATCGTCGAGCAGGGCTGGGCCGACGACAACGACGTCGAGGTCGGCGACACGGTCCCGCTCACCGGGGCCAACGGGGAGCAGATCGAGGTCGAGGTGAGGGGCGCGGTCGACGACCAGTCGGGGCTCGTGGTCGGCTCGCTGGCGATCGCGCGGACGACGCTTCGCGACACGTTCGGGGTCACCGACGACTTCCTCGACTTCGTCGGCTTCGCCCCCGGGGCGGACGCGGCGGCGACCCGCAACGCGGTCGACGAGCTGCTCGCATCGCGCTTCCCGAACGCCGAGTCGCGCGACCAGAACGAGCTCAAGGCGGATCAGGAGGACGCGATCAACCAGGTCGTGGCGCTGATCTACGTCCTCCTCGGCCTCTCGGTGATCGTCTCGGTGTTCGGGATCGTCAATACGCTCTCGCTGACGATTCTCGAGCGGCGCCGGGAGTTCGGGATGCTGCGCGCGATCGGCAGCTCGCGGCGCCAGGTGCGCAGGATGGTCCGCTACGAGTCGGTGATCACGGCCCTGCTCGGGACGATCGTCGGCGCCGTGGTCGGACTCGTGCTCGCGATCGCCGCGGTCGAGGCGCTCAAGGACGAGGGCCTGGTGCTCTCGGTCCCGATCGCGCTCCCGATCGTCGTCCTGATCGCGGCGATCGTGCTCGGCGCCCTGGCGGCGATCGGCCCCGCCCGCCGCGCCTCGCGCGTCAACGTGATCGAGGCCCTGCAGTACGAATAGCTCACCCGGGGGGCTGCGCCCCCCGGGTGCGGTCAGAGCTCGAACCAGGCCCCGCCCGGTCCGAGGTTGGCGATCCGGGTCGGGCCGACGGTCGACTCCGAGCCCCAGGAGTCGTGGATGTGCCCGCAGACCGCGAGCCGCGGGCGCTTGCGCTCGATCGCCGCAAGGATCGCCTCGCTGCCCAGGTGCCGGCCCCCCGAGTCGGTGTCGACGTGGCCGCGCGGAGGCGAGTGGACGATGAGCACCCCACCCTCGGGAGCGGCCGCGAGCAGCGCGGCGGCCTCGTCGTCGTCGAGGTCGAAGCTCCAGTCCCAAGGGGTGACCGGCACGCCCGCGCCGAGCCCGAAGAACTCGACCCCGTCGAGCTCGGCACGCTGGCCGTGCAGGACGCTCGCCGCCGGCCAGCCGGCGGCGGCCTCGCGCAGCGCCTCCTCGGTCTCGTTGTTGCCCGGGACGAGCAGGGTCAGCGCCTCGATCGCGGCCAGGGCGCCGATCGCCTCGCCGAGCCCCTTGTGGACGGAGGCGAAGTCCCCGGCGCCGATCACGACGTCCGCGCCCGCGCTGAGCTCGACCAGCCGCGCGGCCTGCCCGAGGTCGCGGTGCAGGTCGCTGAAGGCGAGCACGCGCATCGGCTCAATCCTAGGGCCGGGAGCACCGGCCGCCGGGCGGCGTTGGGCGACTTGCGGCCGTTCAGGTGGCGTAATCGGCCCAACGCGCCCGGGAACCGCCGCATGCCGCCGCCTCGCGGACGGTCTCAACCGCGGCGGTGAACCAGGCTCACGCCGCCGCCTCGTGGGCGGTCTCCAAGCGCGCGGCCAGCGCCAGCGTCTCGCCGTCGAGGTCGGCGTCGACGAGCTCGAACCGCTCGCCGAGCTCGGCGACGATCGCGGCCTCGGCGTCGTCGAGATCGACGCCCGACACCTCGTCGGCGACGCTGGCGGCGGTCGCCGGGTCCCAGTCGACCTCGAGCGCCGCGTAGACGCGCTCGAGCGTCGAGCGCAGCAGCTCGGAGCCGGTGACCACCACCACGCCGCCCGCGTGCGCCCCGCCGGAGACGAGCCGCTGTCCGATCCCCGCGAGCTTCACCCGCCCGCGCGCGTTGACGCTCCAGGCGCCCGGGCAGTACTCGCCCGGCACCTCGCCGACCCGGGCGTCGACGCCGAGGCGTCGCAGGGCGCGGGCGATCACGGTCGCGATCAGCTCGAAGCGCTCGTGGGTGCCCGCGGTCGGCCGCTCGGCGTCGGTCGCCCAGGCGAGGGCGAGCGTCCCCTCGTGAAAGAGGGCGGCGCGGCCGCCGGCGAGCCTGATCACCGGGTTGAAGCCAGCCGCCCGCGCCGCGCCCACCGCGGCCGCGAAGCCCGCCGTGGCGCGGTCGTGCTTCGAGAAGGCGAGCTCGCGGGCGGGGCGGTGCAGTCGCAGGGTGGGCGCCAGCTCCCCAGCCGCGACACGCAGCATGATCGCCTCCGAGACGGCGGTTCCGAAGGCGGGCCGATCGGGAAATCCGCGGCGCAGCAGGCGCAGAGTTGGTTTGTGAGTGTTTTCTTGCATCTGTGACCACCGTCACACATAAACGGCACGGGCCCTGGAACCCTGCTGCGATCGAACGGGACACCTCGAGGGCCGGCGCCGGACCGACGACGGCGCCGCATGAGCGTAGCGCCGCCCCCGAGACCCACAAGCCGCCCGGCACACCGACCACGAGAAAGGCGACGACGTCGCCGCCCGGGCGCTCCGAACGGAGGTAGCTCGTTGTCACGCAGGACACGCAGGATGAAGCTCGTCGCCGCGTCGATCGCCGCCGCCGCCGGCATGACCGCGGCCGGCGCGCAGGCCGCGCCCAAACTCGAGCTGGTCGAGCGGCCCGCCGAGCGCTTCGAGAGCTCGATCGAGGCGCACAAGGTCGAGGTCCGCTACCGCGCCGCGCTCGGCGAGGCCGAGGAGTTCGAGGTCGCCCCGCGCGACGACCTGCTCGAGCACGCGAGGGCGTCGCGGTCCGAGCTGCGGCACGGCGCCAGGGCACTCGACGCACGGATCGAGCGCGCCAAGCGCGCCCGCAGCACCGGTCCGAGCGAGACCGAGCTCGGCCTCGCGGGCGGCGTCTCGCAGGAGACGCTCGAGGCGATCGCGTCCTGCGAGTCGGGCGGCGACCCGACCGCGGTCGACTCATCGGGCACCTACTACGGCAAGTATCAGTTCGACACCGGCACCTGGGCGTCGGTCGGCGGCTCGGGCAGCCCGGCCGCGGCCCCCGAGGCCGAGCAGGACTACCGCGCCTCGCTGCTCTACAGCCGCGCCGGCTCGAGCCCCTGGCCGGTCTGCGGCGGGTAGCCGGCCCGGCGCGCTACGCGCGAGCCAGCGGCCCGGTCGCCTCCGGATCGCCGAGCAGCGCCCGGCGCAGGACCCGCTCCTCGTCCTCGAACAGGAAGCCCCACAGGTGGCGGCGCTCGAGCAGCGTGCGTCGCTTCGTCTCCAGGATCGCCCTGCGCGGCAGGCCGGAGACGCGCTCGGCGAGCGCCACGGCGCGGGAGACGACGTCGTCGGCGACCACCTCGCGGACGATGCCGAGCCGCTGCGCCTCGGGCGCCTCGACGATGCACCCGGTCAGGCAGAGCTCCTGGGCGACCGTCGCCGGGAGCACCGCGCGGGCCGCGGCGTAGCTCGGCGGGATGCCCTTGGGCAGCTCCGGGAAGCCGAAGGTCGCCGCGGACGAGGCGAGGCGCAGGTCGCACAGCAGGGCGAGCGCGAAGCCGCCGGCGATCGCGGGGCCGTTGACCGCCGCCACCACCGGGCGACGACATTCCCGCAGCGCCGCGAACGCCCGCGCGCTGGTCTCGATCAGGCGCTCGCGGTTGGCTCGGTCGCCGCCGAACTGATCGGTGTCCATCCCCGAGCAGAAGGCGCTGCCGGCGCCGGTCAGGACCACGCACCCGATCTCGTCGTCATCGCCGAGCCCCTCGAACGCCCCGGCGAGCTCGCCCCGCAGCTCGATCGAGAGCGCGTTGCGCTTCTCGGGTCGGCGCAGGGTGACCAGCGCCACCTCGCCCATCGCGCTCGATCGAGAGCAGGTCGCTCACGAGCGCGATTGTAGGGCGGTCAGGCGGCCTCGCGGCGCCCCGCGTCCGGGCCCTCGCGCCGGTCGCGACCAGCCTTGGTGATCGTGATCTCGTCCGCCAGCAGGGTCGGCCGGAACTCGCGAAGCATCGCCTCCAGGCAGCGCTGGCAACTGCATTCGGGCACCGTCAAACCGGTTTCGGCGCACTTGGGCTTGCCGTCGCCCTGAGCCACGATCGAGGGCAGCGTAGAGCGGCCGGGCGGCGGAAAACCAAGCTCGGGCGCGCCGGGTCGAATCGCGCGGC
The DNA here is from genome assembly GCA_009379895.1 of Solirubrobacterales bacterium. Taxonomy (GTDB): domain Bacteria; phylum Actinomycetota; class Thermoleophilia; order Solirubrobacterales; family 70-9; genus WHSW01. The sequence continues at coordinate 3,058 of WHSW01000076.1, read as the reverse complement.
CTCTCCTGCGAGGATTCGCGGACATGGCGGAGCCGATCGACAGCGCGCCGGCGGACGAGGCCCCCGCCGGCCCGGGTGAGCTGGGACGGACGCCGAGCGACGCGATCACGGGCGCCCACGTCAACGCCCCGACCCGGGGCAACCGCCGGCTCGAGGCGCTGCTCGCGAACGTCAACGACGACGCCGAGGTTCGCGCCTGGTGGCACCTGGCCCAGATCCAAGCCGAGCGGCTGCGGATGTCCGACCACTCGTGGGTGCACGTCCAGGTGGTGCTCAACATCGCCCTGCGCCTCGAGCGCCTGCTGGTCAAGGGCGGGGTCAGCCCGGCGATGGTCTCGGATCACGGGATGCGCGACCGCGACGCCGAGGTCGTCGTCGCCGCCGGGGCGCTGCTGCACGACGTCGGGATGGCGATCCACCGCGTCGACCACGAGGCCTTCAGCCTCTTCCTCGCCGAGCGCAAGCTGCGCGAGCTGCTCGCCGACGTCTATCGCGACCCCGCCGAGCGCACGGTGGTGGTCGCCGAGTCGCTGCACGCGATCATCGGCCATCGGCGCCGCGGCGAGCCCTACACCGTCGAGGGCGGCGTGGTCAGGGTCGCCGACGCGCTCGACATGGCCCACGGCCGCTCGCGGCTGCCGGTGGAGGCGGGCCAGATGGGCATCCACGCGATCTCGGCCGCCGCGATCGACGGGGTGGACATCTCGGCCGGCGAGGAGCGCGCGGTGCGGATCGAGATCACGATGAACAACTCCGCCGGCATCTTCCAGGTCGACGACCTGCTCGCCACCAAGCTTCGAGGCACCCCGCTGGAGGGCAACGTCGAGGTGGTCGCCGCGGTCGAGGGCGAGTCCGAGAAGCGGCTGCTGAGCGAGTTCCGGATCGCCTGAGCCCCGGCCTTAACGGGGTTCGTCACGCGATGCCAGAGGGCAACATCGGGGATCGGGGGACGGCCCACCGAGCGGACATGAGTTGCCGGGCCCCTCGGTGACGCAGCGAGCCGAGATCAGGGGGGATAATCGAGGCTCCTCGCCCGAGCGGCCCGCGCGGCCCGGTCGAGGGCCGAGCCATGACCCCCGATTTCCCTTCGACACCGATGTCCCCGACGGCGCGGCGGACGCTCGAGCCGGTCGCCGCCCAGGGGTCGCGCGCCTATCGCCTGCGGCGCGATGAGAGCGCCGGCGAGGGCCTGCGCCGAATCCTCGACGCCCGTCTCGACGACGCCCTCGAGCAGCTCCATCAGCGGTTCGACCACGAGCCCGCGCCGGCGGTCCACGAGGCCCGCAAGGACCTGAAGAAGTCTCGGGCCGTGCTCAGGCTGGCGCGAGATGGCCTTGACACGCAGCGCTACCGGCTCGAGAACGGTCGCCTGCGAGATGCGGGCCGGGCGCTGTCGGACGCCCGCGACGCCGAGGTTCGGATCCGGACCATCGAGGGCCTGCGCGAGCACTATCGAGACCGGCATCCGGAAGCCGGCCAGGCGCTCGACGCCGAGGTCGCCGCCGTGCGCCACGGCGCCAACGGCGCCGGCTCCGCCGTCGCCCTGAACGAGGCCCGCCAGAGGTCAGCCGCGCTGATCGAGGGCTCGCGCGACTCGATCGCCGAGCTCGAGCTCGGGGGTGGCTGGAAGCTGGTTCGAGGCGGGCTCGAGCGCGGCTACCGGAGGGGACGCGAGGGGTATCGCCGGGCCGCGGCCGCCGAGCCCGACACCGTCGAGATGCACGAGTGGCGAAAGCGGGTCAAGGACCTCTGGTACCACCTGCGGCTGCTGCGCGAGAGCTGGCCGCCGGTGGTCGGGGCGCTCGCCGACCAGGCGGGCCGCCTCGGCGAGCTGCTCGGCAACCACCACGACCTCGCGACGCGCGCGGCCGAGCTCAGGTCGAGGCCCGCCCGTGGCGGCGACGCGGCCTCGGTGCTCGAGCTTCTCGAGCTGCGCCAGGGCGAGCTGCTCGCCGAGGCGCTCCCCCTCGGAGCGGCCCTGTACGGCGAGAAGCCGGGCGCGTTCGAGCGGCGCATGCACGCCTACTGGCGAGCCTGGCGCTGAGGCGCGGCCGGAGGCCCACTCCGTCGCCGACGGGCCGGCGCGCCCGTGCGATGGAAGCCGCGCCGCGCCCCTCGCCGCCGGCGAAGCGCGCGGCACCGCGCACGCCGGCGAGCACCGACTCGGCTCCGAGCTCGGCCTCGAGCGCCAACCCCTCGGCGAGCGCCAGCCCGCCTCCCTCGATCGCGGCACGGCGATCCGAGAGCATCGTCTGCTGCGGGAAGCCCGCCAGGCCGTCGACGATCTCGAGCGCCCGCGTGAGGTGCGCGCCCTCGGCGACCACCTCGTTGACCAGGCCCCACTCGCGTGCCTCGGCGGCGTCGACCAGGCGCCCGGTGAGGATCATCTCCAGCGCCCGGCCCATGCCGACGATCCGCGGCAGCCGCTGGGTCCCGCCGTCGATCAGCGGCACGCCGAAGCGGCGCTCGGTGAACCCGAGCCGGGCTCCCTCGGTTGCCACCCGCAGGTCGCACCACAGCGCGAGCTCGAGCCCGCCCGCCAGGCACCAGCCCGAGACCGCGGCGATCGTCGGCTTGCTCGGCGTCAGCCTGGTGAAACCGAGTGGGCCGTCGCTCCACCCCTCCAGCCACTCGGCGATCGCGGCCTCCGGGTCTGGGCCGGCGAACGACGCGGCCCGCTCGCTGAGCGCCTTGAGGTCGGCCCCGGCGCAGAACGCCCCCGGGCCCTCGCCGGTCAGCACCAGAGCGAGGGCGCCGTCGTCGCCCTCGAAGCGCTCGAAGCCCTCACGCAGCAGCCCGGCGGTCTCCTCGTCCAGCCACTTCTGCGCGTCGACCTTGCGATCGAAGTGCCGCGCGTGTTCCTTGCCCGCCTCGTCGCGGTAGCGGGCACGCCACCGACCGTTCGTGCGTCGCTTAACGCTTGCCATCGCTGGTTGCCTTCCGCGTGTACGAGTAGTGCGTGAAGTGCTTTTCGAGCAGCTTGCCAAGGCGGTCATCGTCGCCGGCGAAGTCCTGCACGAACTCCGTGATAGTCCGCTTAGCCTGCGGGCTCCGTCCG
>WHSW01000075.1 GCA_009379895.1 Solirubrobacterales bacterium | reverse complement strand
CGGCGCTCAGCAGGCGCTTCTCGCCGAGCTCGAGCAGGGCGTCGTTGAGGCGATTGAACAGCTCCTCCGATCCCATCACACCGTCGCCATCCATGGCCACGTCTTCGATCACGACCGCGGCGCCCGGGGCAAGCTCGGCTGCGCGACCGTCGAGAAAGGCGCGCCAATCATGGGCCGATCGCGCAGCGTATGCGCGCCGCGCATCGGCGTCGTCGGAGAGCTGGACGAAGAAATGACCGGCGACCGGCCCGGGCGCGCTGCTCAGCCAGTGCAGGGTCGAGGCGGTCCAGCCGAAGCGCAGCTGCCCGGCGGGCAGGCAACGGCCGAACAGCGACCGACCCGCCATCAGCGCCAGCGCCTCCGGGTGGTCTCGCACGTAGCTGTCGGGCGACTCCTCGAGCGTCTCGCAAAGCGTCGTGAAGTCGTTGCCGGGAATGTCGGTGTGCACGCAGAGAACGGGCCGGCCGTCGCTGCGTCGCCCGAGGGCGTCGAGCGCCAGGCGGATCGGCTCGAGTGAGTCCGTCCCCTGGGCGGCGCCGAAGTCGGCGATCAGCAGGGGCGCGTCGCCGGCGCCGAGGTCCGCGGTCTCGATCGCGGACGCAATCAGATCGAAGCCGATGGCGGCGGCGCCGCGCTGCGTGGCCGAGTCGCGAGCGTACTCGCCGCCGCTTGCCATCACGCCGGCCTTCGGCGGGGGATCTTTCGAGCGTGCCATTGGGGCCGCTCAGCCTATGTGAGGCGAGGTAGGTGGTGCGCGGAAGGACCCAGCGATCCTTGGCGGTCAGTTGTCGAGAATCGTCAGGTCGAGCCGGCGCAGGCGGGCGGGGTCGGCGAGGAAGTAAATCCCGACGATCCTCCCACCCCTGACCGTGAAGCCCCCAACCGAGAACGGCTCTCCGTTGCGGGTTGAGACGGCTCCGGGGGCGCCGTTGACGAGCGCCGGGTGGACGACCAGGCCCACCCGTGAGTAGGCGCGCGCCTGGCCGGCCACCGCCGCCGCCCCGCGGACCTCCCTCGATCCGCCGACGGGTAGCGGACCGAGGTCCGCCCGCAGCACGACGTCGGGGTCGAGCACCGCGACGAGGGCCTCGAAGTCGCCATCGCGCGCCGCCGCGAAGAAGGCGTCGACGACCTCGCGCTGCGCGTCGAGGTCGGAGTCGGGAACCGTGCTCTCGCCCCGCACGCGGCGGCGTCCGCGGCTGGCGAGCTGGCGCGCCGCCTCGGGGGAACGGTCGACGATCGGCGCGATCTCGTCAAAGGACACGGCGAACATGTCGTGCAGCACGAACGCGAGCCGCTCTGCGGGGCTCAGCGTCTCGAGCACCACGAGCAGGGCGAGACCCACCGAGTCGGCCAGCAGCGCCTCGTGCTCGGGGTCGGTCCCGTCGGCGCGGTCGACGATCGGGTCGGGCACGTGGACGCCGCCGAGCGGCTCCTCACGCCGCGAGTTGCGTGAGCGGAGCATGTTCAGCGAGACGCGCGCGACGACCGTGGTCAGCCATCCACCGAGGTTCTCGACGGCGCTCGCGTCCGTGCGGCTGAGCCGCAGCCAGGCTTCCTGGACGGCGTCGTCCGCCTCGCTCAGCGAGCCGAGCATCCGATAGGCCACCGCTCGGAGGTGGGTTCGGTGCTCCTCGAATCGTTGCGCCAGCCGTTCGCGCTCATCCATCGGTCACGTTCTTTCGTCGCCTCGGGTCATACAAGCAGGCCCGCGAAATCCGGGCGATGCGAACCGAAAGGAGAACACGATGCGAGTTTTCGTTGCGGGGGCGAGCGGTGCGATCGGCGCCCGGCTCGTCGCCCAGTTGATCGATCGGGGGCACGAGGTGATCGGCACCTCGACAGCGCCTGAAAGCGCGGAACGCGTGCGGGCGCTCGGGGCGCAGCCGGTTGTGCTCGACCTGCTCGACGCGAGCGCCGTGCGCGAGGCCGTGCTCGAAGCCGAGCCCGAGGCGATCGTCCATCAGGCGACCGCGCTGGCCGATGTGCGCTTCTCGAGGAACTTCGACCGCAGCTTCGCGCAGACCAACCGGCTGCGGACCGAGGGCACCGACGCGCTGCTGGCCGCCGCGCGCGAGGCGCAGGTGCGCCGCTTCGTCGCCCAGAGCTTCGCCAGCTACCGGTACGCGCCCGAGGGCGGTCCGGTCAAGACCGAGGCCGACCGGCTCGACCCCAACCCGTTGCCGTCCACGCGCCAGAGCCAGGCCGCGATGCGGTATCTCGACCAGGCGGTGACCGACGCCGGTGGCACCGCGCTCCGCTACGGCGGCTTCTACGGCGCAGCCAACGACGGCCTGGTCGAGCCGGTGCGCAAGCGCCAGTTCCCGATCGTCGGCGACGGCGGCGGCATCTCCTCGTTCATCCACCTCGACGACGCCGCCGCGGCGACCGTGCTCGCGCTGGAGCGCGACGCGGCCGGCATCTACAACGTCGTCGACGACGATCCCGCGCCGGCGCGCGAGTGGTTGCCGGTGCTCTCGCAGGTGCTCGGCGCCAAGCCGCCCCGCCGCGTTCCCCGCTGGCTCGCGCGGTTGGTCGCGGGCGAGGCCGCGGTGATGATCGGAACCGAGGCCCGTGGCGCCTCGAACGCGAAGGCCAAGCGCGAACTGGACTGGGAGCCGCGCTATCCGAGCTGGCGAGAGGGCTTCGTGGCGGCCTACGCCTCGACCACCCGGACGGTTGATCCCAAGTCTCATCCGGCGGCCAGGACGAGGCACTCGCCGACCTGAGCGCCTTACGAGGATCAGTCCGGCATCTGATGCGCGAAGAGCGCGTAGACGGCTGCACAGCGGCGCATCGCGGCTTCGTCGATGTACTCGTCTGGTCCATGGGAGATGTCGAGGCGACCTCCGCCGTAGGCGAAGGCTGGGATGCCGAGCTGTGAGTACCAGCGTGTGTCGAGCACTCCGGGACACATCTGAAAGCGGGGTGCGGCGCCTTCCACGGCGTCGATGGATTGGGCCAGCGCCTGGGCGGCGGGGTGAGTCGGCTCGGTGCTGCCGGAAGGTTGCCTTTGCAGCACGTCGATGTCGACCTTGGCGCCGGCGGCGTCGGCTGCCCGGTTGATCATGCCGGTCAGACGTGCGAGCTCCTGATCCAACTCCTCCTCCGGGTTGAAGCGGCGGTCGATGGAGAACCAGGCCGAGCCCGGCATGGCGTTGAAGCCGGCGCCGGCGCCGGCCTGTCCGCCGACGACGAGCATCGAGCCGGCGGCCTCCGAGCTCTCGACCGGGAAGCTCGTTCGTTCGTTGAGCAGCTCGTGGGAGAGCGTGGTCAGCGGCTCGGCGATGCGGATCATGTGCTCGAAGGCGTTGATGCCCTGGTGGACGTAGCCGACGTGCGCTTCGCGACCGGAGGTCTGGACTCGGAGCGTGATCGCGCCGCGACACGCGTGCCAGATGACGCCACCGGTCGGCTCGGCGGTGAGCATCGCGACCGCTTCGGGGTCGATCAGGTCGGCCGCGCGGAGGTGTCCCGAGCCGGCGACGCTGCCCGTCTCCTCGTCGCAGACGAGGTGCAGCACGATCCGATGGCCTTCGAGCAATGCCAGATCCCGCGCCGCGAGGGCGCCGTAGAGCATGCTGACCAGCCCGCCCTTCATGTCGGCGGTGCCGCGCCCGGTGATCCTGCCGTTGCGCCGTAGCGGGCGAAACTGCGCCGGATCCTGCGCCGGGACGACGTCGAAGTGCCCGTGGAAGTAGATCGTGCGAGGGCCGTCGCCGACGCTGCACCGAACGATGCACGGGTCCTCGAGCTCACGGCTCGGGGCGAGCTCGATCAGGTCAGGCGAGAGGCCCAACCGCTTCATCGAGTCGCGCAGGACACGTCCGCACCGGCCGAGCTGACGGCCGGGCGGGTTCGCCGTATCGACCGCCACCAACTCCCGCAGCAGCCATCTCATCCGCGCGCGGCTCGAGCCAAGCCCGCAGATCGGCGGTCCGATCCGTCACGGCGCAAATGCCCAGGGCGCGATCACAACCACAACGCCGATCCTCGATCCACGCGCTCAGCCCTGCCCGACGCCACGCTCGTGGAGCGCCTCGGCGATCGCTCGACTGGCCGTCGCCGGTTCGGTGGCGTCCTTCGGCGTCAGGAATCCCAGGAAGAGCGCCGAGGGCGTCGGGCCGATCAGCTCGGCGTCGGCACTCTCGCGGGCGGCGATCTCCTCGAGCTCCGTCGCGACCTTCGTCATCTCCGTGAACCCGTAGACGATCAGCGAGCCCGCATCGGAGCGCAGCTCGACGGTCCTGGTCCTCGTCAGCCTCGCGCTCAGCTCGCCAACGGCGGCGTCGAGGTCGACGCGACCCTTCTTGCCCAGGATGCGGACGGTGCCGTCGGGCACGACGAGCACCCGCACGCCGCCGGCGAGGGAGAGCTTGCTGCGCTTGAACCCGACCAGGGCCACGAGCGGCGGAGCGCCTTCGGACATGCGCCGAGCATAGGTCGTTGTCTCGACCCGACGCGAGTTGACGCGGTCGCACCGCACCGATGAGCCTTGGGCGGGCGGTGTGTCCTTACTCTTGACCGCGCAGCTTGGCGGTGCGGCGCACCGCGTCGCCGACCGGAGCGGGACGGCATCCGTCAACACGCACGAAGGGTGAGAACCGATGACCATCGAACACGTCCTGGCAGTGGTGCCCGTCTCCGATCTCGAGCGGGGCGATGCGTGGTACGAGGCGCTCTTCGGGCGCCCCGCCGACAATCGGCCGATGCCCACCCTCGTGGAGTGGCAGGTGACCGGTGCCGGCTGGGTACAGGTCACCGTCGACGCCGACCGAGCGGGGTCCGGCTTGCTGAACCTCGCCGTCGACGACCTGGCGGCGACCAGGGACGAGCTCGCGATGCGCGGCGTCGATACCGCCGAGGTCCAGCCGGTCAGCAAGGGGGTCGAGCTGTCGGCGACCTCCGACCCGGACGGCAACGCGATCACCCTGATCGGCACCTTCCGCGTGGAGTATTAGCCGCGGGTTCGAACGTGGCCGAGCGACTGCGGACCATGCTTCGCTGACGCGCCACCAGGGACGCGCCACCAGCGGGTATAGGCTCCCCTCGTCCGTCCACGGAGCATGCGCCTGGGGGGCGCGCGATGAATCGAACCCGCTTGCCGGCTCGGGTCGCAGCGTTGACCGTGGGCGTCGCCACCTTGGCGGCGGGTTTGCCGGGTCTCGCGTCAGCGGCTCCGGCCCGCGCGTCGAGAGCGGCGGAGCCGGCGGCGATAACCGTGCAGGCTCTGGTCCCGCCTCGCGGGATGCGCGCCGACGACGGGCGCGTTCATCTCGACTACAACCTCGCGGTCACCAACATCCTCCCCGAGGAGGTCACCCTGACCTCGGCCGTCGTGCGGACCGGTGGGAAGCCGATCCTCAACCTGAGAGGCGATGAGCTCGCCGATCACACCCGGCAGGCCCTTGGAACCGATCCCTCGGCCACGCTCCCTCAGTCGTCGACTCGCATCCTGCAGATCGACGCACTACTGCCGCGATCGAGCAAGGGCGAGCTTCCGTGGCGCGTTAGCAACCACATCAGCTACGCCCTGCAACCGGGCTCGGCGCTGAGCGTGTTCGTCGGCGCCACCACGGTCGATGCGCCCCGATTGAAGGTCGATCGTCGTAAGGCGACGGTGGTGGAGCCGCCGCTGCGTGGTTCGGGCTGGTACGGCCTCAACGCCTGCTGTGATCCGGCCGCGGCGCACCGCGCCACTGTGTTCTCCGCCAACGGAACGTACGAGTCGATCGAGATGTTCGCGATCGATTGGCTGCGCATCGTAGACGGCGCGTACTTCAGTGGCGACGGGACGCAGCTCACCGACCACTTCTCGTTCGGGGCCAAGGTCCACGCGGCCGCGCCCGGCAAGGTGGTCTCGGTGCGCGAGGACTTCCCCGAGGCGCCCGTTACGGACTCGTCGATCGGAAACCCGACCGTCACCGAGCCGTCGCAGCTCGCCGGCAACCACGCCGTGGTCAAGATCGCCCCGGGCAGGTACGCCGTCTACGGACACATGCAGCCCGGCTCGGTGAGGGTGAAGCCCGGTCAGCACGTGCGGGCCGGCCCGACGATCGGGCTGCTCGGCAACAGCGGCAACAGCAGCGCCCCGCACCTCCACTTCGGGATCCAGGCCGGGCCGAACGTGACGGCCTCCGACAGCCTCCCGTTCGTATTCGACAGGTTCAGGTTCGAGGGCTTCGGGACCTTTGCCAGCGAGACCGAATTCACGCTGAGCGGGACGCCGGGCGTCTTCAAGCGGGCCTATCCGCTGGCATCGTCGGTGATCGACCTCTCGCCATAGGAACGGGGGCGACGGGCCTTCTGCCGCGAGCCGGGCCGGCCCGGCGGCGAGCAGACGGCAACGGCCTCGCGGCGACCGAGCCCGCTACTCGGCGAGGGCGGCCGATCGTAGAGGCGGGAAGTCGGCGAGCAGGTCCGCGGCCTCCACCTGGAAGACGGCCACCGGCTCGGGCAGGCCGCGGAATCGCCAGGCGCCGAGGCTCCTCAGGCTGACCCCGTCCGCGAGCGAGTCGAGGGCCGCCGCGCGGACCGCGGAGGAGATGACGATCTGGCCGCCGTGCCCCGCGAAGCAGATGCGCGCGGCGGCGTGGACCGAGAGCCCGACATAGCCGGTGTCGGTGAGCGCCGGGCGCCCTCGATGCAGGCCGATTCGCAGCCGCACGTCGTTGTTCTGAGGCCAGACGCCGGCGCGCATCGCCCGCTGGATCGCCAGCGCGGCCTCCAATGCCGCGGGGGCGCGTTCGAACACCGCGAAGACATCGTCGCCGCGGGCGGACACCACGTGACCACGGGCGGGCCGGACCGCGGCGCGCACCAGACGACGGACGTCGGCGAGCAGCGCGGCGTATTGATCGTCGAGGCGCGCGAGCAGCTCGGTCGAGCCCTCGATATCGGTGAGCAGAAAGGTGACGTCGCCCTTCGGCAGCTTGCGCTGCGGTTGCAGCTGGGCGCTGATGAAGCCGATCGGCATGATCCCGTGCTTCTTGGCCGCCCTGAGCAGCCGGCCGCGCGCCCGGTCCCGGGCGTCCTCGTCCTCGAACGCCACCTGGCCGAACCGCGCGAGGGCGTTTCGGACGTGCGCCGCGTCGTTGATCGGCAGCCGACGCCGGCCGCCCGAATCGATGTACGCGAAGGCACTGTCGGGAAGCTGCGCGCGCTCCTTCGCGCTGAGCGATGGCACGCCCGCATGATCGCAAGAACCGACGCCGCACAAGTCGACTGATCTGGTCCCGCCTCGCGCAAGGGACGAGAGAGGCGGAGGCGGATTGGGCGAGTTGCGCAACCCTGAGTGTCGTAAGTCGCCCGACGCGCCGCGTGATGCGCGGCCTGCTCAGCCGGTGCGAAGGAGGCGCCCAGTTCTCAGAGCCACTCGAGCAGCTCTGCGACGCCGTCGATGACGGCGTCGGGGCGGCGCTGCTCGGGCAGGCGGTCGAGGTCGACCGAGCCGCTGATGCCACTGCGGACGAGGATCGTGCGCGAGCCGCCGAGCCGGCCCAGGGCGATGTCCATGTCGACGTCGTCGCCGATCACGGCGTGGCGCTCGGACGGCACGCCCAACCGCGCGCTGGTCTGCGCGACGGCCACCTTCGATGGTTTGCCGACCACCGTCGGGCGCCGGCCGGCCGCCTTCGCGATCGCCGCCGTCGCCATCGCCCCGCGGCTGAAGATCAGGCCGTCGGCGCCCCAATAGCCCTGCCCGTAGCTCGCGGTCAGGAGCGGAGCGCCGCGCATCACCGTCCGCGCGGCGCGCTCCAGCTCCGTCAGGTCGACGCGCTCGACGTGGGCCACGAACACCGCCTCGGCCTCGTCGCCCTCGCTCAGGGGCACGCCCTCGCGCGCCATTCGCTCCCTGATCTCCGGCGAGCCGAGGACCATCGCGGGGCGGCCCGGGCGGCGACGACGCAGATGGGAGATCGCCGCGCAGACCGGGGTCAGCAGCTCGTCGTCGGCGACCGGGAGGCCGTCCTCGCGCAAGCCGGCGGCGAACGTCCCGGGATCCAGGTGGCTGCCGTTCGTGAACAGGACGAGGGGCCGGCCCGAGGAGCGGATCGCGGCGAGCACCTCGGCCGCGCCGGGCAGCGGGTCCGAGCGGAAGTCCGGCCCGCGATGGACGAGGGAGCCGTCGACGTCGAAGACGAAGCCCCCGACGTCGTCGAGGCGGATCACGGGGCGGCGCGGTCGACGAGCATCCCGTCGACCTGCTCGGCGGGCATCGTCAGCCGCAGCAGCAGCTCCTCGTCGGGGACCCCGGCGCCGAAGCGCTCGCGGGCGCCGTCGAGGCTGAGCGGCTCCAGCTTTCGCAGCTCCTCGGCGCGCGGCAGGGCGAGCACTCGCTCGGCGACCTCCGGGTCCACCGGCGCGGCGGGCTCGAAGAAGTGGCCGAGGAAGTAGCGCACCATCTCGTTCGAGACCTTGGTCCAGCGCCGCTTGGAGATCACGTTCATCACGGCCTGGCTGGCGACGAACTGCGAGACCGGGGTGACCATGATCGGGTAGCCCATCTCGGCGCGGACCCGGGTCACCTCCTCGAGCGTGGCCTCGAACAGCTCGGGCCGGCCGATCTCCGCGAGCTGGCGCTGCGTCGTGGTCACCATCCCGCCCGGCATCTGGTGGCGGTAGTAGGCGGCGTCGTACTCGGCGGGCGCCCCGAGCGGCAGGTCCTTCTCCGCGCCGAGCTCGCGGAAGTACGCCGAGACCTCGCCGAGCGCCTCGCGATCAAGGCCGTGTGAGTAGCCCTCGGCCTCCAGGTTTCGCAGGGTCATCTCGGCCGACGGATTGGAGGTGCCGTTGGCGAGCGGGGCGACGGCGGTGTGCAGCGTGCGAATCCCCGCCCGCAGCCCCTCCACGTAGGCCAGCGGCCCGAGTCCGATCGTGCAGTGGCTGTGCAGCTCGACCGGGCGGGGCGCGAAGGCCTCGATGAACCGCGGCGCCAGGTCGCGCACCGCGTCGGTGCTCAGCAGGCCGCCGGGGTCCTTGAGGTAGAGGCGGTCGATGTCCGCCGAGCCGGCCACCGCGCGGGCGCGATCGGCGTAGTAGTCGTGCGTGTGCACCGGGCTGATCGAGTAGGTGAGCCCGACCACCACCTCCTCGACGCCCTCCTCGCGCGCGATCCGGGCGAGCCGGATCAGCGCCTCGGGCTCGTTGGAGGGCTCGGCGATCTGAATGCGCCGGATCCCGTTGCGGGCGACGGAGCGGAAGACGAGCCGGATCACGTCCTCGCCCGCCGGCACCCAGGAGATGAAGCGCATGCCGGTGGTGATGAAGTTGAGCGGCGTCGCGGGCATCGCGGCGCTGACCAGCCGGATCCGCTCCCACGGGTCCTCGCGGTGGAAGCGAACCGAGACCGCCATGTGGGTGCTCGAGGTGAAGTCGAGCGCCCGGAAGCCGACCCGGTCCATGGCCGGCGCGATCGCGAGCACGTCCGGGGTGGTCAGGCCGGTGGCGCCCCACAGGCTCTGGTTGCCGTCGCGGGTAGTCGTGTCGACGATCTCGACCGGCTTGCTCGTGTCGGCGGCCCTCACGGGCGCTCACCGCCGCCGCTCGCGCCGAAGGTTCCCATCACCAGATCGATCGCCGAGCGCTGCGCGCCGGTCGGCTTCGGCCGCGACGGGGTCGCCGTCACCGGGCGCGACTGGAGCAGGAACAGCTCCCCCGGCTCGTCGCTCCCGCGGGCGATCGCCCACTCGATGTCCTGGTGGCCGCCGAAGTGCCGCTCGACCCGGCGCGCCAGATCGACCAGCCGGGCGAGCTGCTCCTCGTCGAGGCACTCCGCGCGCCGGCGCTCGGGCGATACCTCGACGCGCGCCGTGCCCGTCTCCCCCGCGCCCGGCACGTACTCGAGCTCCTTCGGCCCAAGCCGCCGCGAGAGAACCTCGCGGGTCACCTTGCTTACTCGATACTCGTCGGGCGTCACCTCGCCGGCGACCACCGCGAGCCCCAGCCCCCAGCTCGCCTCGATCGCGACGGTGCTCGGGTCGCCGCTCACGGGGTTGCAGGTGAACATCACCCCGGAGACCGTCGCGTCGATCATCAGCTGGATCGCCACGCCCATCGCCGGGGCGCCGGCCGCCGAGGCCAGCTCGGCGCGGTAGCTGACCGCCTCGGGGCCGTGCAGGCTCGCCCAGCATTCGCGCACCGCCTCGTCGACGCTCTCGATGCCGCGCACCCAGAGCCGGGTCTCGTGCTGGCCGGCGAAGGTCGCGTCCTCGGTGTCCTCGCCGATCGCGCTGGAGCGGACCGCGACCGGCGGCCGCGGATCGCCGGCCGCCGCGACCAGCTCCTCGTAGCCGGCGTCGAGCTCGGCCCGCAGGGCGGCCGACAGCGGCGCGGCGCGGATCGCCCGCGACGCCTCCTCGGCGCTGCGGCCCTCGAGCCCGAGGTCCTCGGCCGCGACCAGGTACGCGTCGCGAGAGAGGGCGAACCCGGGCGGCACGGGGATCTCGGCGGCGCTCAGCTCGCCGAGGTTGGCGCTCTTGGCGCCGAAGTGCGGCTCGTCTGCGCGTCGCAGGTCCGCGAGCGGGCGGGTGTGTGCGCCGGCCACGCCGCCATCCTCACCGCGCGGCGGCGTCGCCGTCGTCGCCGCCGAGGATCTCGACCACCCCCGTCGAGCCGTCGACGCGCAGGCGCTGGCCGGTGCTGATCCGCGCCGTCGCGGTTCCGGTCCCAACCACCGCCGGCAAGCCGTACTCGCGCGAGACGATCGCTGCGTGGGACATGATCCCGCCGATGTCGGTCACCGTGGCCGTGATCTTGCTGAAGATCGGCGCCCAGGCCGGGGACGTGATCGTGCAGACGAGGATCTCGCCGGCCCGCACGTCGGCGAGCGCGTCGAGCGTGCGGACCACGCGCGCGGGCCCCTCGACCTGGCCGGGCGAAGCCGGGGCGCCGCTGAGCCGATCGCCGCCGCCGTCCTGGGAGCGGGCCCACTCCTGCAGGCGCTGCGGCGTCACGCCCCAGAGCATGACGACCATCGGGTCGCTGACGGCCTCGGGCATCGCCCCGAGCGCCGGCGGCGGCGTCCACCGCTCGAGGCGCTCGAGCAGCCCCTTGCGCCGGCCCACGATCGGCGGCCAATGCTCGGGGCCGAGCGCCGACCCGCCGGTGGCCCAGGTCAGCGAGAGCTCCTCGAGCGCCTGCATGACCTCGTGGCGAGAGAGCTGGAAGACGTCCTCGGAGTCCTCGATGAAGTGGTGCGCCGCGAGCAGGGCGCCGAACTCGCGGACCTTGTTGAAGAACCGCGACTGAAACCAGTAGTCGCAGTAGAACTTGTGCTCCTCGACGTAGGGGAAGACCTTCCGCGAGAGCCCGAGCAGCTCCTCGAAGCTCGCGCGCGAGTCGTCGTCGAGCAGCGCCGCGTACTCCTCCGCGAGCCGGTCGCGCTCGGCGGCGAGCTCGGCGGTCGGGCGCTCGATGTCCTCCCCGGCCCGCAGCGCGTCGATGTGCCCGACCAGCGACGCGTAGGGGATCCTGGGGTCGTCGTACCAGCTCCCGTAGTAGTGGTAGAGGCCGTCCCCGGTGCCCATGTTGAACCACGGGTCCTTGACCCGCTCGAGCTCCTCGAGCCAGCGCCGGCCGGCCTCGCTCGCGGCCAGCGCGGCGTCGATCTCGGTCGGTGAGCGCCCCTCCTCGAAGGCCGGGGCGACGCCGGCCTCGATCGCCAGGCGCGCGAGCCGCCGCAGCTCGGCGTCGGGCCGGAACAGGACCACGTCGATGCCGGCGACCATCTGCGAGATGTGCTGGTCGGGGATGTCGGGGAGGGCGGCCTTGCAGAGGTCCGAGAAGGTGAGATAGGCCCCGTAGCCGAGCAGCAGGAACTCGAAGTGGTGCTGCCACATCATCTCCGCGCAGCGCAGCGTGTGGCTGAACGCGCTGAGCAGCTCGGTGCTCGAGAGGTTGCGATCGCCGAACACCACCTCGTCGGGCTCGTAGCGCGCCAGCTCGGGGACCTCGATCTCGCTCACCTCGCGGTTCAGCGCCTCCATCTTTCGCCGCCACTCGCCGTACAGCTCGTCCCAGTTGGCGTAGTAGTGGCCCGCGCGCTTGCCGAAGAACTCGGCCCGCTCGGCGATCCGCTCGGGGTCGGTGACCGGGTTGGGCGAGATGTAGACGTAGCCGTTGACGACGCGGTAGTCGACGCCCATCGCCGGGGGCACGGCGAAGGCCCGGTTCTGCCAGGCGCCGAGGGCGTAGTAGGGGTGGTCGACCTCGACCATGTCGAAGGCCGGCATCGGAACCGGGAAGTGCATCGAGTTCCAGAACCAGAGCCGCTTCTCGTCCGACTCGCGGCGGCGCTCGTCGAAGGTCGCCCAGTAGGGGTACATCTCCTCCCAGCCCTCGCAACCCGGCGGGGTCTCGATCGAGTACGGGCTCGGGAAGGCGCCGCCGCTCTCGCTCATCATCGGCTCAGCCCGGCGGCCATGCCGCGCGCGATCTTGTGCGCGGCCGCCTCGATCGTGACCATCGGGTTGACGCCGAGACCGGTCGGCAGGACGGAGCCGTCGACGACGTACAGGCCCTCGACGTCCCAGGCCTCGCCGCTCTGGTCGCAGACCGAGTCCTCGCGCGAACGGCCCATCCGGGCGGTGCCCATGAGATGGAAGCATCCCAGGGTCACCTGCGCGGCGCCCCAGCCGCAGCGGTCGGCGTCCTCGAGGAAGCGCTCGCGGCCCCCGTCGGCGCCGGGCTCGTAGGAGACCCAGCCCGCGTGCGAGGAGTAGATCCGCCGCGCCCCGCCCGCCTCCAGGATCCGGGCCGCTCCGTCGAGCGCGGTGCGCATGTTGTCGCGGTCGAAGTCCGAGAGCGCCCAGTGCGCGGACGGGAGGCCGTCGGGCCCGACCCGAACCTCACCCCCCTCGCGGGCGCGCATCAGGCAGCCGTAGCCGGCGGTGTGCGGAAGCGCCTGCATCAGCTCGGAGCTCTCGCGCGCCCCGCGCCAGGGGGCGAAGATGGCGAGGATGCTCGGCGGCGTGGCGGCGTGCTCGTACTTGACCCCGTAGCCCTCGCCCATGTCGAGCAGCTCGTCGGAGAAGGTCGAGCCGAGCACCCCCTGCCAGGGGCGCACCTCCTCGTCGAAGACGCCCCACACGATCAGCACCGGGTGCAGGTAGAGGTTCTTGCCCACCGCCGGGCCGTCGACGCCGGAGCGGATCAGCAGCGCGGGAGTGTGCAGGGCGCCGGCGGCGGCCGCCACCGCGCGGGCGCGCACCGTGACCCGGTGCCCGTCGATGGTCCGCGCCTCGACCCCGCGCGCTCGCCCGCCGTCGATCAGGATCCGCTCCGCGGGGGCGTTGACGACGATCCGGGCCCCCGCGTCGTGGGCGTCCTGCAGCCACGTCTTGGTGGTCGACTGCTTGGCGCCGATCTGGCAGCCGTAGTGGCAGAGCCGGCAGACCTCCTCGGTGCAGCCCCTGCAGTTGCGCTGCATGACCTCCGAGTGCCAGCCGAGCGCCTCGAGGCCCCGGCGCATCGCGTGGTCGCGCTCGGAGGGGATGCTGTTCTCGGCGTTGATCTGAAGGCGCTCCCAGACCGCGTCGAGGCTGTCGTCGAAGTCCTGGCCCGCCCAGTCGACGAGCCCGAGGCGGTCCGTCCAATCGTCGCGGACGTGCTCGGGCGGGCGAAAGCACCACGTGTAGTTGACGACCGTGCCGCCGCCGAGGCAGGCCCCCGCGAGCAGGCCGATGCTCTGGTCGGCCGTCGCCACCCCGCCGCCGTTCAGGTACAGGCGCGCGTAGCCCGGCAGCTCGGCGCCGTCGAAGTCCTCCTCGCTGTAGTAGTCGCCCGCCTCGACCACGACCACGTCGAGGCCCGCGGCGGCGAGCACGCCCGCCGCGGTGCCCCCGCCCGCGCCCGAGCCGACCACGCAGACGTCGCACTCCAGCTCGGTGTCCTGGTTGATCTCGAGTGGCCTGATCGTCTTCGGCGGCGGGTCGGTCGGCGGCCCGAGCGGCCCGGGGTAGCCGAGCGCCTCATCGACCGGGTTGGGCCCGTCGCCGGCGTGCGGGAGCGCGTAGTAGCTGAGCAGGATGCCCTTGCGAAGCGCCTGGAATGCGGCCCGCCGGTCGCCGTCGGGGGCGTCGGCCCAGGCCAGCAGCGTGCGCTCGCGCTGGGCGTCTGAGAGCGAGGAGAACGGGCTCTCCGGCGTGCCGGCGGCCTCGGTGTCCCACGCCTCCAGCAGCCCGGAGAACTGGTCGCGCTCGGCCGCGCTGGGATTCCCCGAGACCGCCATCACGACCGCCTCGGGCACGCCCAGCTCGGTGGCCGACGGGAGCCCCTCCCCGCCGGGCACGAAGGTGTCGCAGATCGAGTCCAGGGCCGTGCGGGCCCGGCCGCTGAGCGTGAGTGTCACGGGTGCTTCCTCCTTGATCGCTGACTAGACGTCGCCGATCACGACCTTCATCGTCTCGGCGGGGTTCTCGATCGCGTGCTCGATCGCCTGAGCCGTGTCCTCGAGCGGGAACCGGTGGGTGATCAGGCGCTCGAGCGCGGCGCCGTGCTGCTCGACGAAGGCCACCGCCTCGCCGAATTCGGCGGCCTGACAGCAGCTCGCGCCGAGCACGTCGAGCTCCTTGTCGACGAAGCCGAAGGCCGGCAGCGACACCTCGTGCGCCGAGATCCCGACCAGCACCACCCGGCCGGCCGAGACCGCAACGTCGACCGCCGCGCGGATCGCCGCGGGCGCCCCGGTGGCGTCGACGACCACCTCCGACCCCTCGCCGCCCGACCACTCGCGAGCGGCGGCGACGACCTCCTCGGGCTCGCTCCAGGCGAGCACCTCCGCGCCGGTCTGCGAGCCGAGCTCGAGCCGGCTCGCGACGGGGTCGATCAAGAGCACCGAGGCGCCGCGTTCGCGCGCCAGCAGGCAGACCGCCTGGCCGATCGGCCCGGCGCCGAAGACGACGAGGTGCTCGCTGGACTCGATCGCCGCGCGGTGCACGGCGCGGACCGCGATCGACACGGGCTCGGCCATCGAGGCCAGCGCCGGGTTGGGCTCGCTGGTCGCGAAGACCTGCGAGTCGGGCAGCGCCAGCAGCTCCTGCAGGCCGCCGTCGACGTGGATGCCGATCAGGCTGAAGTTGTCGCAGACGTTCGGGCGCCCGATCCGGCACGGATAGCAGCGCCCGCACTCGCTCAGCGGCCAGAGCGCGACCGCGTCGCCGACCGCGAGCCCGTCGCGACAGCCGGGCCCGAGCGCCTCGACCGTCGCCCCGACCTCGTGGCCCTGGATCCGCGGGAACTCCGACCCGTCACCGAGCTCACCGAGCAGGAAGTGAAAGTCCGAGCCGCAGATGCCGACCGCCCGCGGGCGAACGATCACCTCGCCCACCCCCGGCTCGCCGGGCTCGGGCACGTCGGCGAGCTCCATCCGGCGTCTCTGTGTGGTGACGACGGCGCGCATCGGCGCTCACTCCCCGTGCGACATCAGCAGCTGGCCGCCATCGACGGGGACTATCGCGCCGGTCATGAAGCTCGAGGCGGGCGAGGCGAGCAGCAGCGCGACCCCCTTGATCTCGTCCGGGTCGGCCATCCGCCCGAGCGCGACGATCTCCTCCCACGCCTCTGGCGGGATCGGCGCACCGTCGCCCCCGATCCGGGTCCGAAACGGGCCCGGCACGATCGCGTTGACGTGGACGCCGTGGGGCGCGAGCTCGAGCGCCGCCTGACGCACGATGATGATCGCCGCCGCCTTGGTCGCCGAGTACGAGTAGCCGACCATCGGATCGGTGCCGAAGCCCGCGGTCGAGGCGGTGACCACGATCCTCCCGCCTCCCTGTCGCTTCATCCGCGAGGCGGCGGCCCGCAGCGTGAAGATCACCCCGTTCAGGTTCACGCCCAGCACCGTGTCCCAGGTCTCGCGGTCGAACGCGTCGAGGCCGCCCCGCGGGTCGAGCACTCCGGGCTCGAGCGAGATCCCGGCGTTGGCGAAGGCGACGTCGACCCCGCCCTGCGCCTCGACCACCTCCTCGAAGGTGCGCTCGACCGCGTCCGCGTCGGAGACGTCGAGCCGCGCGGAGCGGACCTCGCCGCCGCGGCCGGCGAGCTCGCTCGCGACCTCGCCGAGCCGCTCGGCGTCGACGTCGGCGAGCGTGACGCGGGCCCCGCAGCCGGCCATCGCCTCGGCGATCGCCCGACCGAGCCCGCTGGCCGCCCCGGTGACGACCACCCGGGCGCCGCGGACGTCGAACAGCTCGTCGGGCAGGCTCAACCCCGGACCTCCTCGGCCGTCAACCCCAGACCTCCTCGGCGACCTCGACGATCCGCCCCAGCTTCGCCACCTCCTGCTCGTAGCTGACCAGGTTGCCCTCGGCGGTCGAGGAGAACCCGCACTGTGGCGAGAGGCAGAGCTGGTCGATATCGACGAACCGGCTCGCCTCCTCGATCCGTCGCTTGAGCGCGTCGGCGTCCTCGAGCTCGCCGCGCTTGGTGGTCACCAGCCCGAGCACGACCTGCTTGCCCTTCGGCACGAAGCGCAGCGGCTCGAAGCCGCCCGAGCGCGCGTCGTCGTACTCGAGGAAGAAGCCGTCGACTTCGAGCTGGCCGAAGAGCGCCTCGGCGACGAAGTCGTAGCCGCCCTCGGCGACCCACGAGGAGCGGAAGTTCCCGCGGCACATGTGGGTCGTGATCGCGATCTGATCCGGCCGGTCGGCGAGCGCCTCGTTGATGTGGCGGATGTAGCGCTCGTGCAGGTGCTCGGCGTCCTCGCCGCGCTCGGACATCATCTCCCGCTGCTTGGGGTCGTTGAGGTAGGCGAGGCTGGTGTCGTCGAACTGCAGGTACGTGCAGCCGAGCTCGGAGACCATGCGGACCTGGTTCGCGTAGGCGGCGGTGAGATCGCTCCAGAACTCGTCCGGGTCGGGGTAGACCTCGGGGTCGATCGCGGCGGCGCCGCCGCGGTAGTGGACCATGCTCGGTGAGGGGATGGTGAGCTTCGGCGTCGCGCTCGTCACCGTCTCGGAGAGGAACCGGAAGTGCTCGCCGAAGGTCGGCCGCTCGAGCCCGATCCTGCCGTCGACCTTGAGCGCCGCCGGGGTGAAGTCGATGCCCCCGTCGGGGTTCTCGAAGTGGACGACGAGGTCGTCCTCGGCCTTGCTGATCCCGTCCAGCTCGTAGATGAAGTCCATGTGCCAGGAGGCGCGGCGAAACTCGCCGTCGGTGGCGGACCGAAGCCCCGCCTCCTCCTGCATGCGGACCACGTCGCGGATCGCCTCGTCCTCCATCGCGCGCAGCTCGTCGGCGGAGATCCGGTCGGCGTTGAGGTCGTCGCGCGCGTCCAGCAGGCGTTGCGGGCGCAGCAGGCTTCCGACGTGGTCGGCGCGGAACGGCGGGCTCGTGCGCGGCATGTTCCTCCTCGATTCGGGTCGTGGTTCGTGCTCAGTATGGCCCCTTAAACCTAATCATCAAACAATTTGACCCGTCGCGTCCCGTTCGGCTAAGGTGCCGCAGGCGTCGGCGAATCCTGAGGAGGAGAATCGTGAGGATCGAGCTCGCACGGAGGCGGTCGCGGTGGTTTCTGATAATCGCGTTGGTCGCCGGCATGTCGCTGTTCGTGGCGGCCTGTGGCAGCGATGACGACGACGGTGGCGGTGGTGACGAGACGACCGCCGAGAGCGGAGAGGCGACCGCGGAGGCACCCAAGTGCGGGCTCGGAAACGGCGAGGAGGCCACCGGTGAGCCGATCAAGCTCGGCGCGATCGCGACCAAGCAGCCGGGCACCGACTTCAGCGACATCCCGAACACCGCGAGCGCCTTCTTCGAGTGCGTCAACGACAACGGCGGGATCAACGGTCACCCGGTCGAGCACATCGTCGAGACCGAGCAGACCGACCCCGGTCAGGACGCGGCCCTGGCGCGCAAGCTGATCGAGGACGACGGGGTGGCCGGGATCGTCGGCAGCACGAGCCTGATCGAGTGCGACGTCAACCACGAGTACTACGAGCAGCAGGGCTTCTACGTGATCAACTCCGGCATCGCGCCGACCTGCTGGTCGACCCCCAACAGCGCGCCCGTGAACATGGGCCCGCGCTAC
>WHSW01000074.1 GCA_009379895.1 Solirubrobacterales bacterium | reverse complement strand
CGGGAGGACAGGGAGTGCGAGCCGGTCCGCTGATCGGCCTGATCCTCGCCGGGCTCGTGGTCGCCGCCCTCGGGATCGCCGGGGGCGGCGACGCGCCGAGTGCGAACCGAGCCCCGTTCGAGAGGGCGCCCGGCCCGCTCGCGGATCGGCCCACCACCGCGCCCGCGGCCGGACGTGACGCCGACCCCTCGGCCGGACGCGACGCCGATCCCGCGGCCGAACGCGACGCCGATCCCGTGGCCGGACGCTCGCGCGGCTCGCTCGCAGAGCTCGAGCGCACGATCGTCGCGAAGCGCGGATCCGCCCGCCGGGCGACGGTCACCATCGGGCGCTCGGCCGAGGGCCGGGCGATCCGCGCCGTGGCGATCAACGGGCTGAGCGGCGGTCCGCCGGCCCTCGTCTTCGGCTGCATCCACGGGACGGAGTGCGCCGGGATGCGGATCGCGCGCCGCATCCACGCGGGCCGCCCGCCGAAGGGGCACGGGATCGTCGTCGTCCCCGACCTCAACCCCGACGGGCTGGCGCTCGGCAGCCGCCTCAACGCCCGCGGGGTCGACCTGAACCGCAACTTCGCCTCGCACTGGCGGCCGATCGGCGTCGCCGGCGACCCCGAGCACTCCGGCCCGCGGCCGTTCTCGGAGCCCGAGACGCGCATCGCACGGCGGCTGATCCGCGCGCTGCGCCCCGAGGTGACGATCTGGTTTCACCAGCAGGCCGAGCCGCTGGTCCGCGCCTGGGGCGCGAGCGTCCCGGCCGCGCGCCGCTACGCCCGCCTGGCGGGCGCGCGGTTCGTGCGCCTGCCGTGGCTGCACGGGACGGCGCCGAACTGGCAGAACCACCGCTTCGTGGGCACCAGCTCGTTCGTCGTCGAGCTGGCCTCGGGTCCGGTCGCGCCGGGCACGGTCCGCGACCATGCCCGGGCCGCGACCACGCTCGCCGGCGGGCTGGACGCCGGCGGGCGATCCGCGCTTCGTGCCGACCATCTACCCGGGCAAACGGCTGCGACGGGCACGCCGGGCGGCGGCGAATGAGGGCGTCCGTAGTGGCGATACCACCGCCCGCGCCCGCGCCGATCGCGGGACAATCGCGGGTGCCGATGAGCGCCCAGCCGGCTTCCGTGCGCCTCGCGCGCCCGCCGCGCGCCGGGCCGCTGCGCGAGCGTCGCGAGGCGGCTCTGGTCCGCGACGCGCAGCGCGGCTCCAGCGACGCGCTGGAGGAGCTCTTTCGCCGGCACTGGCGCCGCGCGCACCGTGCCGCCTTCCTGGTCGTCGGCGACTCGACCGCCGCCGAGGACATCGCCCAGGAGTCGTTTCTGGCCGCGGTTCGCGCCCTCGACCGCTTCGACCGCCGGCGGCCGTTCGGGCCGTGGCTGCACCGGATCGCGGTCAACCGGGCGATCGACTTCGCGCGGGCGCGGGCGCTTCGCGGCGAGGCCTCCCTGCGCGAGCCCGCCGAGGGCGTCGAGCCCGATCGCGACGGGCTCTCCGACGAGCTGCGGCTCGCGCTGCTCGAGCTGACGCCCGAGCACCGGGCGGTGGTCGTGCTCCGCCACCTGCTCGGCTACACGCCGGGCCAGATCGCCGAGATCCTCGATCTGCCGCGGGGCACCGTCAACTCGCGGCTGCGCCGCGGGCTCGATCGGCTGCGCCCCGAGCTCGAGCGAGGCGCCCCGTGAAGCGCGACCGCGAGCTCGAGCGCGCGCTGCGCGATGTCCCCGTTCCC
This sequence comes from Solirubrobacterales bacterium, assembly GCA_009379895.1. GTDB lineage: Bacteria > Actinomycetota > Thermoleophilia > Solirubrobacterales > 70-9 > WHSW01. The sequence continues at coordinate 16,453 of WHSW01000074.1, read as the reverse complement.
GAGGAGACCGAGGCCGAGGAGCGCGCCTGGAGCGTGGTGCGCACCGCCTACGCGGAGCGCGGGCCGGCGCCTCCGGCCCACCGCATCCGCCGGGTCGCCCTCGCGATCGCCGCGGGCGCGGTCGCCCTCGCGATCGGCCTCAGCCCCGCCGGGGCCAAGGTCGGCGACCTGGTCTCAGAGATGGTCGGGGTCGGCGAGCCCGACGCGAGGCCCGCGCTGCGCTCGCTGCCCGCCGCGGGCGAGCTGCTGGTCGAATCCGAGCAGGGCCCGTGGATCGTGCGCGAGGACGGCTCCAAGCGCCTGCTCGGCGACTACGGCGAGGCGACCTGGTCGCCGCACGGGCTGTTCGTCGCCGTGGCCGAGGGCCGCGAGCTGATCGCCGTCGACCCCGCGGGTGAGGTGCGGTGGACCCACCCGGCACCCGCCCGGGTGAGCGACCCGCGCTGGTCGCCGAGCGGCTTCCGGATCGCGTACCGGTCGGGCGACGACCTGCGCGTGATCGCCGGCGACGGCAGCGACGACCGCCTCGTCGCCCGCGACGTGGCCCCGGTCGCTGCGGCCTGGCGGCCGATCGGCGACTCGAAGCTGGCGGCGGCGCCCGGCGGCGTCGGCGGGCACGTGCTCACCTACGCGCCCGGCGACGACGGGGTCCGAACGGTCGATGTCGATACGGGACGGCGCGTGCCGACGACGCGTGCCGATCGCAGGCGTCTCGAGGCACCTGTCTCCGGCGAGGCGGAGGACCGGGCGCTGTCCCCGGATGGCTCGCAAGTCGCCCGGCTCGAGCACGTCGGCGCCCGCGACCGCCTGATCGTCACCGGGGTCGGCGGCGGCGGATCGGTCCTCTTCTCGGCCCGCGGCAGGCTGACCGGCCCGACCTGGTCGCCCGACGGCCACTGGCTCCTGGTCGGCTGGCCGGCCGCCGACCAGTGGCTGTTCATCGAGGTCGACCGCCCCCGCCACGTGGTCCCCTACGACCGCATCTCCGAGCAGTTCGACCCCGGCGATCCGCGCGGCGCCGCCTTCCCGCGAGTCAGCGGCTGGATCCTCCCCCGGCGCTGACCGCGGGGACGGGACCCGATGACAGATCGATCACAGCCGGGGGGCGAGCTCGGGCCGTCGCGGGTGAGTCGCGCCGCGGTTGATCAGGCCTCGACGAAGCGGCCGATCGTCCCCTTCGCCCGCACGCCCGGTAGGCGCTCGGCGAACATGCGGTAGTAGGCGAGCTCCTCGCGCGTGCGCAGCGGCGGGTCGACGTCGTGGCGCTCGCGCTCGAGGTCCGCGGCGCTGACCGTGGCGCCGAACCGCTGGCGCAGGACGGCGTTCATCCCGGTGCCCTGCCCGAACTGCGCCTTCTCGCGCCAGAGCACCTCCTCGGGCACCCAGCCGTCGAACGCGCGCCGCAGGAGCGCCTTGGCGGGACGTCCGGCGCGGGTCAGCTTCCACGCCGGAGGCAGGGCCAGCGCGAGCTCGACGACGTCGAGGTCCAGAAACGGGATGCGCGCCTCCAACCCGTTCGCGCTCGTGGCTCGATCCACGCGCTGAAGGCCGCCGATGTGCAGTCCCGCGATCGTCTCGAGCAGCTCCTCGTGGAGATCCTCGGCGGTCTCGTGGCGGGCGTAATGCGAGTAACCCGCGAACAGCTCGTCGGCACCCTCACCGACCAGCACCGCCTTGACGTGCGCGCGGGCCAGCTCGGCGACCAGATGGTTGGGCACCGAGCTGTGGACCAGCGTCGGGTCGAAGGACTCGAGCATCCAGATCACCTCCGGAACCAGCTCGGCCGCCTCGGCGGCGCCGAAGGCGCGCTCGTGGTGATCGGTGCCGACGTGCTCGGCGACCACCCGGGCCGCGAGCAGGTCGGGGCTGTCGGGCAGCCCCGCCGCGAAGGTCTTCAGGGTCCACCCCTGCCGGGCGGCCGCGCGGGCCGCGATCGCGGTCACGATGCTCGAGTCCACGCCACCCGACAGGAACACGCCGACCGGCACCTCGGCGACCAGCGCCCGCTCGACGGCCCTGATCAGCGAGTCGCGGACCGCGTCGAAGACCCAGGCCGGCGGATCCTCGCCAGGCGCGAGGCTGCGCATCAGCACCGGGACCCCGGCCGGGGCCGGCCGCCATGGCGCCAGCCCCTCGCGCGGCGACCAGGTGTGGCCGGTCGGAAACGGCTCCACGTCGCCCCGCCACTCGCGATCGAAGGCCTTCAGCTCGGAGGCGAAGAGCACGGTGTCGCCCCGGCGCGCCCAGTACAGCGGCGCGACGCCCAGCGTGTCCCGGCTGGCCGCGAACCGCCCGTCCTCGCCGGCGATCGCGAAGGCGAACGTCCCCCACAGCCGCTCGAAGGCCCCGGCGCCCAGATCCTCGTAGAGGTGCAGGGCGACCTCATGGTCCGAGCGTGACCGGAAGCGCTCGGTGCCGAGCTCGCCCCGAAGCCGCTCGTGGTTGTAGACCTCGCCGTCGCCGACCAGCCACAGGTCGCCCCGCTCGTCGCCCAGGGGCTGCGCGCCGCGCTCGAGATCGACGATCGCGAGCCTGCGCTGTCCCAGCCAGGAGGGGCCGACTGCGCGAGCGCCCTGTCCGTCGGGGCCGCGGTGCGCGAGCCGTTCAAGCATGCGATGACCGAGCTGCGGATCGAATGGGCCGTGGGCGGCGACGATGCCCGACACACCCCGGACTCTCGCAGAGCACGTCCCCGGGGTAGGTTCTCAGCGCGATGACGGCTCCCGAGATCAGCCGGCGGATCGACGAGCGCCTCGACGAGCTCTACCGGCGTCACCTGCGCATCGAGGAAGGCGACGTCGCCCACTATTACGAGCCCGGGCGCGAGTACTACGAGCCCGAGCTGGCCGGGCCGGAGCGCGATCGGTTCGGGATCTGCGTCGGCACCCCCGACGGCGAGCTCCACGATGCCGGCGACGACGAGCTGGCCTTCGCCCTCCAGTCGATCTCCAAGGTGTTCGCGTACGGCCTGGCGCTCGAGGACCACGGGCGCGACGAGGTCCTGCGCCACGTCGGGGTCGAGCCCAGCGGCGACGCCTTCAACTCGATCGTCTTCGACGAGCGCAAGCACATCCCCTACAACCCGATGGTCAACGCGGGGGCGCTGGTGACGACCGATCTGGTGCGCGGCACCGATCCCGACGAGAAGCTCGAGCGCATCCTCGAGAAGCTCCGCCGCTACGCCTGCAACCCCGGGCTCGAGGTCGATCGGCAGACCTTCGAGCGAGAGATGGCGTCGGCCGACCGCAACCGCGGCACGGCCTACCTGATGCGCAGCCAGGGGATGCTCAAGGGGGACGTCGAGGAGACCCTCGCCCTCTACCTGCAGCAGTGCTCGGTCAAGGTCACCTGCCGCGATCTCGCGGTCATGGCGGCGACCCTCGCCAACGGGGGCGTGAATCCGCTGACCGGCGAGAGCGCCCTGCAGCGCTCCCGGGTCAGGGACATGCTCAGCGTCATGTACACGTGCGGCATGTACGACTTCGCCGGCCAGTGGGCCTACGAGGTCGGCTTCCCGGCCAAGAGCGGCGTCAGCGGCGGAATCCTGGCCGTGATCCCGGGCAAGCTGGGCATCGGGGTGCTCTCGCCGGGACTCGACCCGTACGGCAACAGCATTCGCGGGGTCAGGGTCTGCAAGGAGATCTCCGAGCGCACCGGCCTGCACGTCTTCGCCACCGAGGCCGAGGACGCGTTGATCGGCCGCGCGCAACCGGTCGCCTGACTACGGCTCCGGCGGCTCGCGCAGCTGGGCCGCCGGGGTGAAGAAGCCGCGGTAGGCGAGCGAGGTCGCGATCAGGGCCGAGAGCGCGACGCTGCCGAGCAGGACCCAGAGCAGGATCAGCTGCAGGCGCACGGCATCGGTCGGCTCGGCGCCCGCGAGCAGCATCCCGACCATCGTCCCCGGGAAGAAGATCAGCCCGGTGGTCTTGGTCGAGTCGATGAGCGCGATCGTGCCCGAGCGCAGGCTGCGGCGCACGCTCGGCCCCGCGGCGACCGTGGCCGTCGCGCCGAGCGCCAGGGTGGCCTCGATCTCGCGGGAGCGGTCGCTCATCTCGTCGCCGAGGCGGTTGAGCGCGACCGCCGCGGCGGTCATCGAGTTGCCGACCACCATCCCGCCGACCGGGACCAGGTAGCGCGGCGTCGCCTCGAACACCCCCAGCGCGACCACCAGCGCCAGGGTGGTCGCCCCGGCGACCGCCAGCGCGATCAGCAACGGCCAGAGGGCGCCCGGCACGCGCCGCGCACGCCGCCGGGCGGTGAAGGCGCCGAAGACGACCATCACCGCGATCAGCGCGAACACGAGCCAGAGGCTGTCCTCGTCGAAGATCGCCTGGATCACGTAGCCGATCGCGATCAGCTGGATCGCCGAGCGCACCACCGCGATCCCGATGTCCCCCTCGAGGCCGGTCCGGCGCCACGCCGAGACCGCGACGGCGAGCGCGACCAGCACCAGGCTCGCGGCGACCTCGCCGAGGCTGACCTCGATGCCGACCGGGCTCATCTCCCCACCGCGGCGCCGTCGAGCAGGTCGGCGGTCGGCCCCTGCGCGACCGCCCGCCCCGCATCGATCCGGACCAGCCAGTCGGACATCCGCCGGGCCTGATCGAGGTCGTGGGTGACCAGCACGAGCGAGATCTCGAGCCGATGGCGCAGGTCGCGAAGCGTCGCCTCGACCGCCTCGCGCGTGCGGCCGTCGAGCGCCGAGGTCGGCTCGTCGAGCAGCAGCACCCGCGGCTCGAGGGCGAGCGCGCGGGCGAGCATCACGCGCTGCTGCTCGCCGACCGAGAGCTTGGCCGCGTCGCGGGCGGCGAAGGTCGCGTCGAGCCCGGCGAGCTCGAGCAGCCGCGCGACGTCGGGCTCCAGTCCGGCGAGGTCGGCGGCGAAGCGCAGGTTGTGCTCGACGGTCCCCGCGAGCAGCGCGGGCAGCTGGGGAACGAGGCCGACCTCGCGGCGCAGCGCGAGCGGATCGCGGTCGCGGACGTCCTCGCCCCGGTAGCGCACGACCCCCGACTCGGGGTCGGCGAGGCGATCGAGCAACCGCAGGACCGTCGACTTGCCCGATCCCGACGGGCCCGCGAGGCAGCTCGCCCCGGCCGGCAGCCCCGCGCTCAACTCGCACAGCACCGGCGCTCCGGCCCGCCTCAGGGAGACCCGCTCGAGCTCGAACAGCACGGCGGGATTATCCGCCCCCGATAATCGTGCGGTGATGCCGAGCAGGCTCGAGCCGATGCTGGCCACGGCGGCGAAGTCGCCGCCGGGCGCCGGTGGGCGTTCGAGCTCAAGTGGGACGGGGTGCGGGCGCTGGCCTTCGCCGACCGCGGCGGGGTCGCGATCAGCGCCCGGCGCGGCGAGGACGCGACCGGCCGCTACCCGGAGCTGGCGGCGATCGGCGAGGCGCTCGCCGGCCACGAGGCGATCCTCGACGGCGAGGTCGTCGCCTTCGACGAGCGCGGCGAGCCCAGCTTCGGCCGGCTGCAGCGGCGCATGGGCCTCACGGACGCCGGGCGGATCCGCCGGCGGGCGGCCGAGACACCGGTCACCTACGTCGCCTTCGACGTGCTCTGGCTCGACGGCCGCTCGCTGCTCGCCGAGCCGTACGAGCTGCGACGCGAGCTGCTCGCCGGGCTGGCCTTCGACGGCCCGTGCTGGCAGGCGCCCGCCCACCGCGTCGGCGGCGGCGATGAGCTGCTCGGCGCGGTCCGCGACCGCGGGCTCGAGGGCGTCGTCGCCAAGCGGCTCGGCAGCGCCTACCGGCCGGGGCGGCGCAGCGCCGACTGGGTCAAGGTCCAGAACCGCCGCCGCCAGGAGATCGTGGTCGGCGGCTTCATGCCGGGCGAGGGCGCCCGCCGGCGCGGGGTCGGCTCGCTGCTGGTCGGCTACTGGGACTCGACCCCGGCCGAGGCGGCGAGCCTCGATCGACCGCAGAGGCTGGTCTACGCGGGCGGGGTCGGCACCGGGTTCACCGACGCGACGCTCGACCTGCTCGGGCGCGTGCTCGAGCCGCTGCGTCGCCCCACCAGCCCGTTCGAGGCGGGCTGGGACCCGGAGGTCAAGTACGCGGCGCGGATCCGCGAGCGCGGTCCGCTGGCCTGGGTCGAGCCGGTCGTCGTCTGCGAGGTCGAGTTCGCGCGTTGGACGCACGAGGACACGCTGCGCGCGGCCGTGTTCAGGGGCCTGCGCGACGACAAGGACGCGCGCGAGGTCGTGCGCGAGAGCTGAGCCGACCGCGCGACGGCGTCTCGGGGCGAGTTCTTGTCGCCAGGCGGCGATAAGTCGCCCCGCAGGGTGCGCAAGATCACGTTCGGGCGCGCCCCGGGGCAGGATTGGCCCGGTACTCTCGGGTACTAGATACCCATGCCCCGCGCGATCTGGTCAGGATCCATCAGCTTCGGGCTTCTCAACGTCCCCGTGAAGCTCTACTCGGCCGTCTCGAAGAAGTCGGTCAGCTTCCGCGAGCTGCGCGAGTCCGACGGCTCGCGGATCCGCCACAAGCGCGTCGCCGAGGCCGACGGCGAGGAGGTCGACTACGGCGACATCGTCAAGGGCTATGAGGTCGCGCCCGAGCAGTACGTGGTGATCACCCGCGACGAGCTCGACGAGATCGACCCGAAGAAGACGCGCGCGATCGAGATCCAGGACTTCGTCGACCTCGACGAGATCGACCCGATCTACTTCGACCACCCGTACTACCTCGGTCCCGACAAGGGCGCCGAGAAGGCCTACGCGCTGCTCGTCAACGCGATGGAGGACGCCCACCGCGTGGCGATCGCCCGCTTCGTGCTGCGCAACCGCGAGAGCCTCGCCGCGCTGCGGCCGATGAGCGGCGTGCTGACCATGGCGACCATGCGCTTCGCCGACGAGGTCGTCTCCACCGACGAGCTGGCCGAGGTCGCCGGCGAGGCCGAGAAGCCGCAGAAGCGCGAGCTCGAGATGGCCAAGGCGCTGATCGACTCGCTGAGCTCGGGGTTCGACCCCGAGCAGTACCGCGATGAGTACCGCGAGGAGCTGCTGGCGCTGATCGAGCGCAAGGCGAAGGGCGAGAGCGTCGTCGAGACGACCTCCGAGGCGCCGCAGCCGACCAAGGCCCCGGACCTGATGGCGGCCCTCGAGGAGAGCCTCGCCGCGGTCAAGGGCGAGGACCTCGCCCAGGGTGCCGACGGCGATGGCGCCGCGCCCACCGAGAGCGCCGCCAAGCCGAAGCCCAAGGCCAAGGCCTCGAAGTCGAAGTCCTCGGCGAAGTCCCAGTCCAAGTCGAAGAGCGGCTCGAGCCGATCGCGAAGCAAGGCCAAGGCAAGCAAGTAGAGGTCGACGGGCGCTCGATCGCCCTGACCAACCTCGACAAGGTCCTCTGGCCCGCAGCCGGCTTCACCAAGGCCGAGGCGATCGACTACTACGCCCGGATCGCCGAGACGATCCTCCCCCACCTGCGCGACCGCGCGCTGACCCGGGTCCGCTTCCCCGACGGCGTCGACTCGCAGCGCTTCTTCGAGAAGCGCGCCCCCTCGCACACCCCCGACTGGGTGCGCACCGCGCCGATCGAGATGGGGTCGGTGGGGACGCTCGACTTCATCGTCTGCGACGACCGCGCGACCCTGATCTGGCTCGCCCAGCTCGCCGCGCTGGAGCTCCATCCCTCGCTGTCCCTCGCCGACGAGCCGGACCGCCCGACGGTGCTCGCCTTCGACCTCGACCCGGGCGCTCCGGCGAGCGCCGTCCAATGCGCCGCGGTGGCGCTGCGCCTGCGCGAGCTGTTCGGCGAGCTCGACCTGGAGTGCTTCGCCAAGCACTCGGGCTCGAAGGGGATCCAGGTCTACGTCCCGCTCAACGACGAGGTCACCTACGAGCGGACGAAGTCCTACGCGCGCGCCGTGGCCCGGGCGCTCGAGCGGGCCGAGCCCGAGCTCGTCGTCTCGCGCCAGAAGAAGGAGCTACGCGAGGGCAAGGTGCTGGTCGACTGGAGCCAGAACGATCGGGCGAAGACCACGGTCGCCGTCTACTCGCTGCGCCGCCGCGAGCAACCCTGGGCGTCGGCCCCACTGCGCTGGGAGGAGGTCGAGTCGCTCGCCGACGACGGCGACCCCGAGTCGGTGCGCTTCACCGGCGCCGAGGTGCTCGCCCGCGTCGACGAGCACGGCGACCTGTTCGCGCCGGTGCTCGAGCTCGAGCAGGAGCTGCCGGACGAGCCCACGGCGAGCTGACCGGCGAGGCGCAGCCAGCAGGTTTGCGAACCGGAGAATGCGGCTAGCGGGCGCTGAATGCTCGAGCTCGATGAACTGAGCAAGCGCTACGGCGAGACCGTCGCCCTCGACCGGCTCGGGTTCGCGGTCGACGAGGGGCAGGCGTTCGGGTTCGTCGGGCCGAACGGCGCCGGCAAGACGACCGCGATGCGGATCGTGATCGGGGTCCTGGCGGCCGACGCCGGCGAGGTCCGCTGGCGGGGCGCGCCGCTCGACGCGGAGACCCGTCGCCGGTTCGGCTACATGCCCGAGGAGCGCGGCCTGTACCCGAAGATGGCGGTCGGCCAGCAGCTCGCGTATCTCGGCGAGCTGCACGGGATGAGCGATCCGCGGGCGCGCGAGAGCGCGGCGTTGTGGATGAAGCGGCTCGGGATCGCCGAACGGGCGGACGACAAGGTCGAGGAGCTGTCGCTCGGAAACCAGCAGCGGGTCCAGCTCGGCACCGCGCTCGTCCACGAGCCGGAGGCGCTGATCCTCGACGAGCCGTTCAGTGGCCTGGACCCGGTCGGGGTCGACGTCCTGAGCGAGGTGCTGCTCGGCGTCGCGCGCGAGCGCGGGGTGCCGGTGATCTTCTCTTCACACCAGCTCGAGCTGGTCGAGCGCCTCTGCGACGCGGTGGCGATCATCCGAGCCGGCCGCCTCGTGGCGACGGGCGGGGTCGCCGAGCTGCGCGCCGAGCGCGCCGGCCGGCGCTGGCGGCTCGAGGTCGACGGCGCGCCGGGGACGCCCGCCTGGGCTGCTCGCGTCGCCGGGGCCACGCCGCTCGGCAACGACGTCTACGAGCTCGCCGAGGACACCGACCCGCAGGGACTGCTCGACGCGGCCCGCGCGGCCGGGCCGGTGACGCGGTTCGGGCCCGAGGTGCCGACGCTCGCCGAGCTGTTCCGCGACGTCATCGGGCGCGACTCCGAGCGCGAGGCGGCCCGGTGAGCGGCCGGCGAGCGATCTACCTGACCAGCCGCCGCGAGGTCCGCGAGGGGCTGCGAAGCCGAGCCCTCATCATCTCTACCGGAATTCAGGTCGCGATCGTGGTCGCGATCGTGATCGTCGCGGGGATCACCGGCGGCGACGAGACGAACGAGTACGACATCGGCTACGTCGGCTCGGACGCCAAGGCGGTGGTCGACGAGGCGCGCTCGGCGGCAAGCGCGTTCGACGCCGAGGTGTCCCCGCGCGAGTACGCCGACCCGGCCGCGGCGCGCGCGGCGGTCGACGGCGAGGACATCGACGCCGCGATCGCGGGCCGCGAGCTGATCGCCCGCACGGACCCGTCCGACACCCTGACCTCCCTGCTGCAGAGCTCCTCGCGCGAGGTCCGCGGCAGCGAGGCGCTGCGCTCGCGCGGCCTCTCCGAGCGGGAGATCGACGCCGCGCTCGAACCGCCGCCGCTCGCGCTGGTCGAGGTCGGCGAGGGCTCGGGCGGCAGCCGGATCGCGTTCATCGGCAGCCTGCTGCTCTACGTCGCGATCCTCAGCTTCGGGATCGCCGTCGCGACGGCGGTCGTGGTCGAGAAGAGCACCCGGGTGGTCGAGGTGATCCTCGCGGCGATCCGGCCCGTGCAGCTGCTGACCGGCAAGGTGCTCGGGATCGGCCTGCTCGGGCTCTGCCAGGTGACCCTGATCGCGGTGGCTGGGATCGCCACGGCGCTGATCACCGGGAGCGTCGATCTGCCCGACTCCACCGCGGGCGCCGCGGTCCTGGTCGTCGTCTACTTCTTGCTCGGCTATCTGATGTACGCCGCCGCCTTCGCGGTCTCGGGCGCGATCGTCTCCCGCCAGGAGGACGTACAGAGCGCCTCGGCGCCGCTGACGATCCTGCTCATCGCGGGCTACCTGGTCGCGATCTCGACCATCGACTCGCCGGACTCCACGATCGCCGAGATCTCGACCTTCTTCCCGCCGCTGGCGCCGATGGTCGTCCCTGGCCGCGCCGCCCAGGGCGCGCTGCCGGCCTGGGAGCTGGCCGTCTCGATCGTCCTCATGCTCGCCGCGACGGTCCTCCTGCTCTGGCTCGCGGCGCGGATCTACGACCGCGTCGTCCTGCGCATGGGCGCGCCACTGAAGCTGCGCCAGGTGCTGCGGCTGGCGCGCTGAGCGCCCGCGAGCGCCCGCCCGCGCCCGCCCGCGCGTCGGCGGCGGCGACGCGGCGCTGTGAGATCGCCGCTCAGATCGGGACCGCGGCGCGGCGCGCCGGCCGGTCGCGGGCCACCCGCACGGCGGCGGCCAGCCGGCGAACGCCCTCGGCCAGCTCGTCGGGCGCGGCGTAGCAATAGGAGAGTCGCATCGAGAGGTCGCGCTGGCGCTCGGCGCGCAGCGCCCCGCCCGGGGCGTAGGCGACCCCCTGGCGACCGGCCTCGTCGACGAGCTCGCGCTCGCTGATCGGGGCGTCGAGGGTGACCCAGACGTGACCTCCCCCGAGCGGCGTCATGTAGCTCGCGATCGACCCGAGGTGCTCGTCGATCGCCCCGAGCAGGACCTCGTGTCCGTGCAGGTAGGCGCGCCTGGCGCGCTCGGCCTGCTCGGGGTATGCGCCGCTCGCCAGGTAGCGGGCCATCGCGAGCTGGGTCAGGGTCGGGGTGTGGATGTCGTCGGCGCGCTTCTCGCTCACGATCCGGTCGAGCACCGGCCCGCTCGCCGCGACCCAGCCGGCGCGCAGGCCGCCGCCGATCACCTTCGAGAACGAGTCGCAGTAGACGACGTGGGCGGGCGCCTCGGCGCGCAGCGAGGGCACCGCCTCGCCCTCGAAGCGAAGGTCGGCGTAGATCCCGTCCTCGACGACGAAGAACCCGTGGCGGCGGATCAGGTCGAGCAGGCGCGCCCGCCGCTCCGGCGAGAGGTCACGGCCGGTCGGGTTGTGAAGCCGCGGCTGCAGCGCGAGCAGCTTGATCTCGGTGCGCGCGAGCAGGGCCTCGAGCGCGTCGACGTCGAGGCCGTCCTCGTCGACCGGGACCGCCTTGACCGTGGCCCCCGCCGAGCGGATCGCTCTGAGCACCGAGACGAAGCTCGGGTCCTCGCAGGCGGCGACGTCGCCGGGGCGCAGGATCGCGCGCATGGCGACGGTCAGCGCCTGGGCCGCCCCGGTGGTGACGACGATGTCGTCGCCGTCCTCCGGGGCGCCGCGGGCCGCCGAGAGCGCGGCGATCTGCTCGGCGAGCTCGGGCGTGCCGCGGACGTCGGAGTACTGCATCGCGCGCTCGGGCTCGGAGCGCAGGATCGCGTCGGCCGCCGCGCGAAAGCCGTCGGTGGGGAAGATGCGCGCCGAGGGATAGCCGACCGAGAGCGGGATCAGACCCTCGGTGACGCTGTGGGTGTACATCTCGGCGAGCACCCGGTCGCCGTAGGTCTCGTCGCTCTCGGGCAGCGCGTAGCGCTGCCAGGCGATCGAGTCGGGAACCGAGCGGGCGGGCGCGCGGGCGGCGCCGCGGACGAAGGTCCCGCGGCCGACGTGGGCGCTGACCAGCCCCAGCTCGCGCAGCCGGCGGTAGGCGCGCACCGCGGTCAGGTGGTTGACGCCGGCGAGCTCGGCGAGCTCGCGCGTCGGCGGGAGCTTCTCGTCGGCGGCCAGCTCACCCGACTCGATCGCCGCGGCGATCAGGTCGACGAGCTGCTGGGTGAGCGAGCGCTCCCCGTCGCGCTCGAGGTGGGACAATCGGCTTTTGTACGACATTGACTGGGTCACGGATCGCATTGTATCGTCATACACGACGGCACGGAGAACGGCCGAACCGCAAGGACCATAGAACGGGGACGACACAATGTCAATCACCTACATCCCTTCCAGTCATACAATTACCCACGAGCGTGGCCCGTTGACGATCCGCGAGGCGGCCGTCGAGGACCGCGACGCGGTGCTGCGCCTGGCGCAGCGCGACTCGGCAACGGTCCCCGCCGGCAGGCTCTTGGTCGGCGAGGTCGACGGCGAGCTGCGCGCCGCGGTCGCGCTCGCGGGCGGCGAGGCGATCGCCGACCCGTTCCGCCCGACCGCCGAGCTGGTCGCGCTGTTGCGGGCTCGCGCCGCGCAGATCCGCGGTGGTGTCCGCGGTCCGCGCGTCGTCGCCCGCACCCCGGTGGCGAGGCCGCAGGGCAGCGCGCCGCGCGAGCGCGCCGCCTGAGTCAACCCGCGCAGCCTCGCCGATCGCGTGCCCGCGCGCCCTGCGGGCAGCGCCCGGATCGAATGGCGCCGTTGCTCGACGACCCGAGCCGCACGCCGAAGGCGTGCGTGGCCGTGTTGGTCGTCGGTGGCATGCTGACCGGATGGGAGTTGATCGGGCAGTGCTCTTCCGGCTTGCGACCAACGAGCGGCTCGAGCGCGCCACCAAGGCCCTCCCAGGTGGCGAGACGTCCGCGTGGCGTGCCGCGTCGCGCTACGTCGCCGGGCGCGGCCGCGACGAGGCGCTGAACACCGCGGCCGGCCTGCTCGAGCGTGGTCATGCGGTGAGCATGGACCTGTTCGGTGAGCTGGTGCACGACCCGGAGGTCGCCGCGCGGGTGGTCGAGGACTACCTGTCCCTGGCCGCGGCGCTGCCGGCCCCCCCGACGAATGCGTGGCTTTCCCTCGATCTCACGCACCTCTCCCTCGATACCGACCCGGCCGGTGCCGCAGATCGCCTGGCGGCTGTGACGAGGGATCTGCCGCCTGGGCGGCGGCTGCAGGTCGGGGCCGAGAACGGCGCGCGCGCCGACGCCGTGCTTGCCTGCGTACTCGACGTCGCCGGACGCGGCCTGGCCGACCGACTCGGCGCGACCGTGCAGGCGAACCTGGTGCGCTCACCTGCCGACGTCGACGCGCTGACCGGGGCCGGGGTGCACGTGCGCCTCGTCAAGGGCGCGTACCTCGAGCGGTCGGGCGCTCACCCCTACGGGGAAGCCACCGACGTCGCCTATCTGCGCCTCGCCTTTCGCCTGAGCGAGGGGGGCACGACCTGGGCGATGGCCACCCACGACGGCCGGCTCCGCGAGGCGCTCCTGCTGGCCCTGGGGCCCGTGCCGGTCGAGCAGCTGCTCGGTGTCCGCCCCGAGGTCCTCGATCAGCTGCGCGAGCGGGAGGTGCCCACCCGCGTCTACGTCCCGTACGGCCCGGACTGGTTTCGATACTGGCTCCGCCGCGTCGCCGAGTCCCGCGGCGCCTGACTCCGGCGCGCCGTTTCGCCGCCGCTACCGGTCGAGCGGCTGGCGGATCACCGGCCGGCGGCTCGCGGCGGCCTCGTCGAGGCGCCGCACCGGCGTCGTGTAGGGCGCGTCGCGCAGGATCTGGGGGTCGCGCTCGGCCTCGGCGAGGATCTCGTCGAAGGCCGCGGCGAGGTCGTCGAGCGACTCACGGGTCTCGGTCTCGGTCGGCTCGACCATCAGCGCCTCGTCGACGAGCAGGGGGAAGTAGATCGTCGGGGGGTGAAAGCCGTAGTCGAGCAGCCGTTTGGCGATGTCGAGCGTGCGCACCCCGAGCTCGCGCTTGGCCGGCGCGCCCGAGAGGACGAACTCGTGCAGGGGGCGGCGGTCGAAGGCCAGCGGCAGGCGCTCGCCGGCGCGGCCCGAGCGCATCCGGGCGAGCAGGTAGTTGGAGTTCAGCACCGCGGTCTCCGAGGCGTCGCGCAGGCCGTCGCCGCCGAGGCTGGCGATGTAGGCGTAGGAGCGCACGAAGACGCCGAAGTTGCCCTGAAATCCCCGCAGGCGACCGATCGACTTGGGCTGGTCGTGATCGAGCTCGAAGCGCGGGCGCGCCCCGTTGGAGCCCTCGGCGCGAACGATCCGCGGCCGCGGCAGAAACGGCGCGATCCGCTCCGAGACCGCGATCGGTCCCGCCCCGGGGCCCCCTCCCCCGTGCGGCTGGCTGAACGACTTGTGCAGGTTGACGTGGACGATGTCGAAGCCCATGTCGCCCGGGCGCGAGTAGCCCATGATCGCCTGCAGGTTGGCGCCGTCGTAGTACAGCGTGCCCCCGGCGGCGCGCACGGTCGACGTGATCTCGGCGACGTTGGGATCGAACAGGCCGAGGGTGTTGGGGTTGGTGAGCATCAGGCAGGCCACCGACTCGTCGGTCTTCGAGCGCAGGTCGTCGACGTCGACGCCCCCGCGCTCGTCGGTCGCCACCTTGACCACCTCATAGCCGGCCATGGTGACCGTCGCGGGGTTGGTCCCGTGGGCCGTGTCGGGCGTCAGCACCTTGGTCCGCTCGTCGCCGCGGTCGGCGTGGTAGGCCCGCGTCAGCAGCAGCCCGGCGAGCTCACCGTGCGAGCCGGCCGAGGGCTGGAGCGAGACGTGCGGGAGCCCGCAGATCTCCGACAGCGCGCGCTCCAGGCGCCACATCAGTTCCAGCGCTCCCTGGGCGCGCTTGGGGTCCTGCGCGGGGTGCAGTCGCGCGTGGCCGGGCAGCGCCGCCACCTTCTCGTTGAGGCGCGGGTTGTGCTTCATCGTGCACGAGCCGAGCGGGTAGGGGCCTGTGTCGAGGTCGAAGTTGCGCCGCGAGAGCCGGTTGTAGTGGCGCACGATCTCGGGCTCTGAGACCTCGGGAAGCGCCGGGCCCTCGGCGCGCAGCAGCTCGGCGGGGATCAGCTCGGCGAGCGGCGGCTCGGGGACGCCGGCGGGCGGCACCGTCCCCGCCCGGCGACCCTCGACCGAGCGCTCGAAGATCGTGGTGGCCGCCTCGCGCTGTTGCGCGGTCGGGGTGTCGGCGTTGGTCGGCGGCGAGGGCGTCGGCCGGGTCGTCATCGCGTGGCCTCCGCGGTCCTCGACGCCTTGTTCTCGCTATCCGAGAACAACTCGTCGCCCGGTGCGCTCGCGGCGGCGATCGCGCGGGCGAGGGCGTCCGCGAGCCGGTCGATGTCCTCGCGCGAGCGCCGCTCGGTGATCGCGACCAGCAGGCCATCCTCGTATTCCGGGTAGTCGCGGGCGAGCGGGTATCCCGCCGCGATCCCCTCCTCGCTGACCCGGTCCACGACCTCCCGCACGGGCGCGTCCAGGCGCACCGCGAACTCCCGCGCCACGGGTGCGTCGTGGAGGAGCTCGACGCCCTCGACGCCGGCCAGCCGCTCGCGCGCGTAGGCGGTGCGGCGGACGAGCAGCTCGCCGAGCTCGACGATCCCCCGGCGCCCGAGCCAGGCGAGGTAGATCGTCCCCGCGAGCGCGTTGAGCGCCTGCGAGGTGCAGATGTTGTGGGTCGCCCGCTCGCGGCGGATGTGCTGCTCGCGGGTCTGCAGGGCGAGCACGAACCCGCGGCGGCCGTCGGCGTCGGTCGTCTCGCCCGCGATCCGGCCCGGCATCCGGCGCAGGTGCTCCTCGGTGGCCGCGAAGAACCCGAACGAGGGGCCGCCGAAGTCCAGGCGGTTGCCCAGCGGCTGGCCCTCGCCGACCGCGACATCGACCCCGCACTCGCCCGGCGGGCGCAGGACCCCGAGCGTCGGCGCGTCGACCGAGGCGACGCAGAGCGCGCCCGCCTCGTGCGCGGCCGAGGCGAGCGCCTCGAGGTCCTCGACCGCACCGAGGAAGTTGGGGTTCTGGACGAAGACCGCGGCGACCTCGTCGTCGAGCGCGCCGACCACCGCGCCGGCGTCCGTGACCCCGCCGGCGAGCCCGACCTCGACAACCTCGGCGCCGAAGCCCCGCGCGTAGGTCTCGAGCGTCGCCCGCGAGTGCGGGTGAAGGCCGCGCGAGGCGACCAGCTTGCGGCGGCCCTTGGCGACGCCGAGCGCGAGGTAGGCGGCCGAGGCGACCGACGAGGGCCCCTCGTAGAGCGAGGCGTTGGCAACCGGCAGCCCGGTCAGCTCGGAGATCGCAGTCTGGAACTCGAACATCACCTGCAGGCCGCCCTGCGAGACCTCGGGCTGATACGGCGTGTAGGGCGTGAGGAACTCGGAGCGCTGGGTGATCGCGTCGACGATCGCCGGCACGTAGTGGTCGTACATGCCGGCGCCGAGGAAGCTGATCTCGTCCTCGGCCGAGACGTTGCGCGCCGCCAGGTCGCGCAGCTCGGCGTAGACCGCCTGCTCGGCCTGGCCGGGCGGCAGGTCGAGGGCGCGCCCGAGGCGCAGCCCCTCGGGGATCACCTCGAAGAGCTCCTCGATCGAGGCCACGCCGATGGTCGCGAGCATCTCGCGCACGTCGGCGTCGGTGGCCGAGGTGTAGCGGCTCACAGGCCGCTCAGGTAGTCGCGGTAGGCCTCGACGTCCATCAGCGCGTCGACCTCGGACGGGTCGGAGAGCCGCACCCGCAGCAGCCAGCCCT
>WHSW01000073.1 GCA_009379895.1 Solirubrobacterales bacterium | reverse complement strand
CCGATCATCAGCGGCAGCACGTAGTTGGCGATCCCGGCGAAGACCGGGATCACGAAGACGAAGATCATGATCGCCGCGTGGGTCGAGAAGAGGCCGTTGAAGGTCCCCGGGTCGACGATCTGGGTGCCGGGCTGGGCGAGCTCGGCGCGCATCAGCATCGCGATCCCGCCGCCGACCAAGAAGAAGAAGAAGGTGGTGCAGATGTATTGGATCCCGATCACCTTGTGATCGGTGTTGAAGCGGAAGTAGTCGCGCCACGACTTCGCGCCGTGCTGGGAGTGGTCCTCGGGACGGGTCGGCTTGCCCGCGGCCCAGCGCAGCCAGTAGTCGAAGCAGCCGATCCCGGCGAGGAAGCCGAGCGGGCCGGTGATCGCGGGGACGATCAGGTGCGGGTAGCCGGTCTGCTCGGTCTGAAAGATCTCCAGGCCGCTGATCGCGCGCAGCGCGACGACCAGGCCGAAGCCGAGGGCGGCGCCGAGCACCGACCCCAGGGCTCCCCGGGCAAGCCCGGGACGCTTTAGGGCAATCCTCACCGCGTCACCGCCTTGAGAGGGGTGGTCGGCAGTGGCGTCTCCACCAGCCGCCCCTCGCGGGCCTCCACCCTGTAGGCCCTCCGGTCGGCTTGCGACGCGACCGCTACCTCGAGCCGCGCGCCCACGAAGTGCAGGCCAACGCCCTCCTCGGCCGCATAGCCAAGGCGCGTGTGCGCGAGCAGGGACGAGCGGTGGGCGACCCGCTGGGCCCCCTCAGCCCCGTGGAGGGCGAAGCCGCTCCAGGGCAAGAGCCCAAGCCCGCGCACGGTCCTTGCCCGCCCGTCGATGGACGTCGGGGCCTCGGCGAACCAGCAAACGCCCCCCGCCCCGAAGCCGCAGAGCACGGTTCCGTTGCGCCACGCCTGGCTCAGCACGGCGTCGATCCCGCTCGCCCGCCAGCCGCCCAGGAGCCTGACCAGGTCTCCGCCAGCGACGTAGATGACGTCCTGACGACGCAGGTGAGCGTGAAGGTCTTGGTCCTCGCGCTGGCGCCGGGGCGGGAAGAAGTGCGAGAGCTCACAGCGCGCGTCCGAGAACCCACGGTAAAGGTCGGCGAGGCGGTCCTCGCCCTCGCCCCCTCGCTCTCCCCGTGCTGGCACCAACAAGCAGATCCGCGGTCGCCGGCCGCGGGCGATCGAGAGCGCGTACTCGTTGAGCGCGGCACCCCCGGGGCCGAGAGAAGCCCCGCCGAAGCAGACGAGCTGGCGCGGCCGGAAGACGCACTCTCGCCGCGGGCGGCGAACCGCCGCCCGCGTTTGGCGTGCCTCGGCGAGGCCGCCGGTCGGCCGACGCGCGGGCCGCACGGTGATCAAAGGCTCGCTCGGACTCGCTTCCCCGTTAGTGCGAGGGCGGATGGCGGGCAGAGCCGCAACGCCGCCAATCATCCCTGGGACCCGGCCGATCGCTGATCGGGCGATGGCGCCGGTTCCCCGAGCCCGAGCTGGCGCTCGATCACCCACCGGGCGATGAGGCAACGCGCCAGGCGGCCGAGCAGAAGCCGCCGCGCGCTTTGGAGCTCGTCGGGATCGTCGTTGAGGCCGCGGGCGTAGGCTCGGATCGCGCTCCGAAGGCCGGCCGACTGATAGTCGAGCGCGATCGCGAAGTCGAACTCGCCCCAGCGCGCCGCGAGACCGGCCCGTGCTATCAGCCCCGCGGCGCGGTGCGCGGCGAAGCGCCACGCGTGCTCGGCATCGCGGACGCAGGGCGCGGCCAGGTCCCGCTCGATGCCCTCGATCGCCCGAACCTCGCTCCCACCGAGCTCGAGCCAGTAGCGACGCGAGGCGAGGAGCGCCTCGGCGCGCCGGGACGGGTCGCCGCCGGTGAGCTCGGCGGCGGGCGGGGGAGGTCGCAGCTCGAGCGCCCCGCAGAGCCAGCCGATGGCATCGGGGCGATCGACCCGCTCCTGGGCGCCTTCGATGCTCGCCGTGTCGCGCCCGAGCGCCAGGAGGTCGGCGACCAGCGCCGGCGGCGGGTCGGCGCCGGCGTCGACGGCGTCGGCCGAGCTAAGGCCAAACGCCTCCCTCACCCCCAGGGCGGCGAGCCTCACGGCGCCGTCCTCGAGCCGATCGAGCGACTCGGCCCGGTCATTGACCCCCTGGCGCAGGGAGCGGATCGCCTCCAGCGCCGCCCGTGCCGCGCCCGCCACGGCCGACGCGGTGACGAGCGGGTTGGCGACGCCGGCGAGCGCTCGGCGATCGTGTTCGGTTAGGTGGCGCTCCAGGCGGCGGACGAGGTGAGTCCGCCGTGGGCCCGCCACCTCGCCGAGCTCGTCCCAGACGCAGGCGCAGGCCTCGAGCGCGCTCGCGGCGCTCCACAGGCAGTCGTGCCGGCGATCGAGGCGCTCGCACTCGGGAAGGTCCTCGGGGCCGCGGGCGACCGCCGAGAGCTGGTGCATGCTGCCGATCAGGGCCGTGCTCGCCCAGCCCGGCGCGTCAGCGCCGAGCCGGCCCTTCGCGGCGGCGCCGGCGCGAATCGTTGCCAGTTCGCTCCAGTGGCTGGCGAGGCCCTCTCTCCATGTGTCCTCGGTGTGCCGCTCGGCGGCGCTGGCGCGCTCGACGCTCATGCCGGGTGGCCCGCGGTCTCGTGCGAGAGCCCCCGCTCGACCGCGGCAGCGGCCGCCGAGGCGCTCAGGCCGAGGGCCGCGCGGAGCTCGTCCTCCAGTAGCTCCCGTGCCACCTGGTGGTACTCGCGGTCGGTCGCCGCCGGCCGCCTCGCCTCGGCTGCATGGGCGAAGTCCCGGACCAGCTCGGCGACGCGCAGCATTTCCCCAGGCCGAGGCGGCGGGCCGCCTCCTTCTGGCGTTCGCGCCAGCCATCGGGCAACGGCTGCGGCGCGCCGGAGAGCGCCGCGAGCGCACGACGGGCCTCTTCCGGCGTCGCCAGCCGGCGCAGCCGACCCCCGGCCGCGAGCCCGACGGGAATGAAGATCGTCACCCCCCGGCGCTCGACCTCGACCGTGAGAAAGTCGCACCGAGCGCCGGCCAGGTCTCGCCGGGTCCTCTCGACGATCCTCCCTACCCCGTGGCGCCGGGCTACGACGGCATCGCCGACCGCGAAACCGAACGCCGAATCGCCCACGCCCGCCCGGGGAGCTTCACCGCTCACGGAGCGCGCCGCGCGATCCGCTCGCTGGCTCGATGGCGAAGCAGGGACCCCACCCCCTCAATCCACTGGTCGCCGCCGCTCCCGCCGCGCTGTCTCCGCAGGTAGCCCTCGAGCTGGCTTCGGAGCCCGACCGCTACGGTCTGCCCGGTGAGCGCGAAGCGGCCGTCGGCGAGGCGGACCAGGGCCCCGCGACCGTCCGGGCGGGTGTCCAGGCGCTCTGCGACCGGGACGCCGAGCACCCGCCCCGGCCCGCCCGGGTCGCCGTCTCCCTCCCGCCAGGGACCGACGGTGAAGACGCGCGAGGCGCGAAGCGTGCGCCGGCGCCTCATTTTCCGTCCTTTCCCCTCGGCGAGGACGGCTCTGTCCGGGAGAGCTCGCCGAGGATCGCCTGGTGGTCCTCGAAGTGGCCGGTGAGGATCTGGCGCGCGACCTCGAGCAGCTGAAAGGTCCGCGGGTCCTTCACCCGGTAGTAGACGCTGGTGCCCTCCCGGCGGCTCTCGAGCAGGCCCTGCTTGCGCAGGGCGCCGAGGTGCTGCGAGGTGCCGCTGGAGTCGATTGTAAGCGCCGCCTGCAGGTCACCAACCGAGCGCTCGCCGTCGCGCAGGAGCTCGAGGATCCGCACCCGGACCGGATGCCCGATCGCGCGGAAGAACTCGGCCTTGACGCGATGGATCTGGGGACGGCCCTCGGCCGCCAGGGCCGGGGCGGACCGGGCGCCCACGCGCCGCGGTCGTCGCTCCACATTCTCTGGCATGACCTCAGTCTAGCGGACGAGTTTTTGTTGCTGTAATCTTATGAAGGACTAAGACACTCTCTCATAGTGAGGTCGATTTGCATGCCCTGCGTTTCCACCACCTTCGACGTGCGCCTCGCCCGGCGCGTCCTGCTCGGCGAGGGGAGGGAGGTCGAGGCGGCGCTTGCGTTCTTCGAACGTAACGATCCGGCCACGCTCGAGGAGGCGGTCGGCCTGCTTGAGGCCCACGGCCGGATCACGCCGCAGGCATTCGAGCACGCGGCAAAGGCCTGGGACATGTACTGGAACCTTCGGGGGGCGCCGTGCGACTAGTCCGGCGCCGGCACCGGCACGGGCGCGCCGGACGCAGCACTCGGCGCTCCCTCGCTCGCCGCGGTGCCACCCGCGGCCGGCCGCTCCCGAGCCCGAGGCACCGCGGCCGGCCGCGCTCCCGCCGACCGAACGTCGCCCGGGCTCCCCGGCCGACGGCGCCACGCCCGGTCTCCGCGGTGCTGCACGGCCTCGGTCGGTCGGGCGGCCGCCCGCCCCTGTTCGTCCTCGTGGTTACCGACCGCGACGGCCACCTCCTGAGCGTCTCGGCCTGCGACCCGGAGGACTACGAGTAGCCAGGCGCGAGGCGCCGGCCCCGCCCGCCGGGGAGGCGGCGGCGCTCGGCAGAATGTGGGTGTCCCTGCACGCCACGGATGTGCGGGAGGCCCGGGGCGCAGGTCAAGCGCGACGCCCGGGGCGCAGACAGGGGCGGCGAGAGGGTTGGTTCGGAAAACCGGGTTTGGGGTCGGTCGAGGTCGGTAGAGAGTTCGCACGGAGAACTGGGTCACGGGTGACGGTTCCTCTCTTCTCGCACGTCCGGCCGGGCTGGTAATGGTGTGGCGATGGCGAAGAGAACCGTTGTCCGCCCGTGGCGAGCTTCCGGGAAGCCGGCTGAGCCTGTTCTGGCGTTGGCGGACTCGGAGCCGGAGCTGGTGCTCGCCGCGGATGCTGGTGGCGACGGGCAGCATGCGAAGCCGCGGTACCGCGCCGAGGATCTGATCTACGGGGCGTGGGAGGCGACGGGGCGGCGCCGTGTGGAGCTCGCGCGCGAGGCGCTCGCGCTGTGGGCCGATTGCGCCGACGCGTACGTGCTGCTCGCGCAGGCGGCGTCGAGCCGTGAGAAGGCACGCGAGCTGCTTGAGGCGGGCGTTGCTGCCGGTGAGCGAGCGCTCGGACGGAGGGTGTTTGCGGAGGACGCCGGTGACTTCTGGTTGATCTTCGAGACGCGGCCGTATATGCGCGCCCGTGCGGCGCTCGCCGCGGTCCTGTGGCGCCTCGGCCGCCACGCGGACGCGGTTGAGCACCAGCGCGAGCTCTTGCGGCTGAACCCGCGCGATAACCAGATGCTGCGCTACCGCCAAGCGCACTGGCTGCTGGAGCTCAAGTCCTACGACGAGCTCGAGGCGCTGTTCGCAACCTACGCCGAGGGCCGCGTCCCCGGTTTCATCTACACGCAGGCGCTGGCGGCGTTCGCTCGCCGGGGTGACGACGCCACCTCACGTGCCCTACGGGCCAAGGCGCTGAAGCTCAACCCGCACGTGCCTGCCTACCTGGCCGGCCGCAAGCGGCTGTTCGAGCCGCGCCCTGATTACACCGTGTTCGGCGAGGAGAGCGAAGCAGTCGATTACGCGGCTGGCGTCGGCGAGCTGTGGGCCCGCGTGCCGGGCGCGCTGACCTGGCTTGAGTCCTGAGCCGGGCGCTCCCCAACGCCCACCAGGCAGCAGCCCGGCAGCGCGCCCTGAGCCCGTCCGGCGACGCGCATCTGTGATCGGCTCCGACTTCTCGTGTCATCACAGCGGTGAGCACGATCAGCCCGTCGATCGCCAGTCGTGCAAAGGCATGTCGGATCGTATTCTTCCGCTCCGCTGAGAAGCGGAAGCGGCCGAGCTCGCCGCCTCGGCTTCTGCAACTCGTCCAGGGCGACAGCCAGATAGCGGCGGGCTTGGACGATTGCCTTTGCGAGCAGAACGGGTGTCCCGTAAGGGCATCGTTCGGCGACGCACGAGGTCCGAGCGACTGCACGGACGGCGGGTCACATTCGTCCTCGCGGCGCACAGGTAAACTTCTGCCATGCCCACAAGCGTCCGCAAGGCCGCCCTGGTGCTCGATCTCTTCTCGGTCGAGCGGCCGGATTGGGGGCCGACGGAGGTGGCCGACGAGCTGGGGATCGCCAAGTCAACCGCGCACGCGCTGCTGGGAGAGCTGACCAGCGTCGGACTCACGGAGCGGCTGCCGTGTGGCCGCTACCGGCTCGGCTGGCGAACCGTGGGGCTCGCGCGAACGATGCTGGCCACGAGCGACCACCGCGACGTGATCAAGCCGACTGCGCGCCGGCTGGCGAGCCATTTCGACGAGACGGTCCACGTCACGGCGTGGGAGCGCGGCCGCGTCCTGTACGTCGCCAGCGAACGGCCGCCTCGCGGGGTGGCCGCGCCCGCCGGCCCTGTTGCTGCACAGCTTACGCCGCCCGGCACGGTGCTGCTCGCGGAGCGAGACGGCGAGGCCGGCGGCGGGCTCGATCCCGATGAGGCCGAGCGCGTGCGCCGCCGCGGCTATGCGGTCGGGACTCAGCGCGCCCTCGAAGGGGTGGATTGCGCCGCCGCTGCGGTACGCACGAGCGACGGGCCGGCGACCGCTGCCCTCGCGCTCTGCGCCCCGCGCGACCGCTTCCAGGCGCGGCGTGACGAGTACGCGCGCGCGATCGCCGGCGCGGGCGAGCGCATCGCGCGATCCGTTCGGAGATAGCGAACGGGCCTGGTCGTGGCCGCCGACCGGCGGTACTTTCGCCCCATGACTATCGACAGCAGGACGGTCTCACGCGAAGAGGCCGCGATCACCAACCGCCGTTCGCCGCTCCACCGCGCCGCCGGAACCGGCGCGACGTACCTGGGACCGGGCGATCTCTACCGGTTCCTCGTCACCGGGGCCGAGACAGGGGGCGCGTACTTCGCGATGGAGGCGATCGTCCCGCCCGGCGGCGGCCCGCCGCCCCACATCCATCGCTACGAGGACGAGACGTTCTACATCGTCGAGGGCGAATGCGGCCTCCTCCTCGGTGAGGAGTGGATCACCGCGGGCGTCGGCGACTTCGTCAACGTGCCGCGCGGCACCGTGCACCGCTTCCAGAACCAGGGCACGGAGGCGATGCGCATGATCCTGACCTTCACACCGGCCGGCATCGAGAAGTTCTTCGAGGAGACGCTCGAGCGGACGCTGGACCCGACGGCCCACATCCCCGACAACGTCGACGCGGTCGCCGCCCGCTTCGCGGCGGCGGCGCCCCGCTACGGGATCGAGTTCCTCATCAACTAGCCAGTCTGGAGGGCGGTCGCGTGCGCATCATCGTGGTCGGAGGCGCCGGAACCATCGGCACAGCCGTCGTCGAGCTGTTGTCCGCCCGACATGACATCGTCGTGGCAGGGCGGCGGTCTGGCGACGTGCGAGTGGACATCAGCTCGGAAGACTCCGTGCGATCGATGTACCGACGGATCGGAAGCTTCGACGCGCTTGTGTGCGCGGCCGGCGAGGCGCACTTCGGCCCATTCGAGACCGTGACCGAGGAAGAGCTCGCGCAGGGCGTGCACAGCAAGCTCCTCGGCCAGGTTCGGCTCGTCCTGCTCGGGAGATCGCTGATCTCCGACGGAGGCTCATTCACGCTCATGTCCGGCTACGTCTTCGACGATCCAATCCCCGAGGCGACCAGCTTCGCGATCGCGAACGGCGGCGTTGAAGGCTTCGTGCGCGCAGCCGGCCTCAGCCTCGAGCGCCACCTGCGAATCAACGCCGTCAGCCCTGGGCTGGCCCAGGACAGCTACGAGCAGTTCGGCCCCTTCAATCCCGGCCGCACCCCCGTTCCCATGCGCACGATTGCGTCCGCCTTTCAGCGCAGCGTCGAGGGGTGGCGCACCGGAGAGGTCATCCGCGTCCGGTGACCAGCCCGAGGCGCTGACTCAGCACGTCCCGCCGCTTCGCAAGCCGAACCCTGAACGGGACACGCGTCCGGCTGAGCAGGAACTTCGCTGCCGAGCGGCGCCTGCGTGTGCCGTACGGGCGGTTCGCTGATGTGTGCCGGTCAAGGGACGGCAAACGAAACATCCGGGCTCTCGCTTCGGTACGGGAGCAGGCGTCCGAGCCGCCCTCTCCAAGGCTCCCGCAGTGGACGAGCAGCGGCCGTCTGCGCCGGGGCCCGTCTGGCTACCGCTTCGCGCCGCGCGAGCGAGAGTGTGGGCGCCGATGGACCGGATGCTCGCGACTATCCTCACGCGCTGGTTAGACGCAGCTCTACGCGGCTTGTGTCCTTCTGGCGGTCGCGTTGGGGCGATCGGGCGGCCCCGCCGCCGCGCGCGGCGAGTTCAGCAAGCGCTATCCGCGGTGCCGGGAGCTGTGCGGCGCATGCGACGCACGCCGCGGCCAGGTCGATCAGCGCCTGGCGCTCGGCGGGACGATCGCAGGCGGCTCTGGCGCCTCGTAGCGCCCGTGCTCGCACGGCCAGCGGGCCCGGCCCGCGCTCCTGATCGAGTTCCAGCTGAAGCCGGACCTCCTCCAAGGCGCTCGCAACCTGCCTCCGCATGGGCACAGGCTCGCAGTCCGCACGGACGGAGCATGCCGTTCTGCCCGTTCGCCGAGCGCCAGACGGAACGCTCGTCCGCGCGGACTTCCACGAACGCGTAACCGTCAATCCTGCTTCGTTGCTAAGTCAAACCCCTTTTGTCGCGGGGCCCCTCGGTTGGATGTCCGGGTCGGCTCGTAGGGTCTCGCGGAGAATGGCCTATTCCCCGCGAGATCGGCGGTCGTGGCCCTCGCTGCGACGTGGCGTGGCGGCTTCCGCGGCGCCGGCCAGGCCGACGCATTCCCTGCGATGACGGCGGCGCGGCGGCCGGTTCGGCGGTTGCGCCCGGTTCGCGAGGAGGTCCCGCGGCTGAGGGAGGCGATCGACGCGTTCCTCGCCCAGCCCGATCTGGCGCCGTCGAGCCGCCGCTCGTACGCCCAGACACTCGGGCGGCTGCGAGACGCCGTGGGCGCCGACCGGCCGCTCAAGCAGCTGGGCGCGCGGGAGCTCGAGCGCGCCGCGCGGGAGGCGTGGGGCGCGCTGGCGCCAGCGACATGGAACCGCCACGTCGCCACGCTGCGCTCGTTCTCGAGCTTCTGCAGCCGGCGCGGCTGGCTGGACGGGGCGATGGCCGACGGGCTGCAGCGCCGCCGCGCGCCGGCCGATCGCACGAAGGCGATCCCCGACGACCTGCTCGAGCGGCTGTGGCGCCGCGACGACGTCGCGGTGCGCGAGAAGGCGCTGTGGCGGCTGCTGTATGAGACGGCAGCCCGCGCGCAGGAGGTTCTCTCGCTCGACGTCTCAGACGTCGACCTGGACAACCGCCGTGCGCGGGTGCGCTCCAAGGGCGGCGACACCGACTGGCTGCACCTGCAGACCGGCTCAGCTCGACTCCTGCCGCGGCTGGTCGCCGGCCGCTCTCGCGGCCCGGTGTTCCTCGCCGCTCGCCGGCCGGCGCCGGCGCGCACGCCCGCCACCGCGGACCTGTGCCCGTACACCGGCCGGGCGCGGCTGTCCTACCGCCGCGCCGAGGAGATCTTCAGCGCAGTGTCGGGCGGGTGGACGCTGCATCAGCTGCGCCACTCCGCGCTGACCCATCTCGCCGAGGCCGACGTGTCGCTGCCGTTGCTGATGGCCAAGAGCCGCCACACGAGCCTGCGGTCGCTACAGCGCTACGCGCGCCCCGGGCCCGAGGCTGTCGCCAAGCTGACCGCCGAGCACGATCGCGAGCGGCGTCGGCGATGAGTCCGGTGTCGCTGCTCGGCGCTGAGCGCCTCGCTCGCTACGGCCGCTACCCGCAGGACCCGTCGCGCGAGCAGCTGGCGCGCTACTTCCACCTGGAAGGCGAGGATCTGCGGTTCGTGCGCCGCTGGCACGGCGACCACAATCGGCTGGGGGTCGCCATCCAGCTCGGCACGGTCAGGTTCATCGGCCGGTTGCTGCGGCGAGCTGCGCCGGGTGGTCACAGAGCGCCTGCGCGCAGACCACTCCCCCGAGCAGATCTCAGGCTGGCTTTCACGCGAGCACCCCGACAATGAGGACATGCAGGTCTCTCACGAGACGATCTACCGCTCCCTCTACGTCCAGGCGCGCGGGGCGCTTCGGCGCGAGCTCACCCGTCACCTCAGGACCCGCAGGCGCAAGCGCCAGCCGCGGGGCCTAAGCCGCCACGGCCAGGGCCGGGGCAAGGTCCGCGACATGGTCGCGATCTCCGAGCGCCCGCCCGAGGTCGAAGACCGCGCCGTTCCCGGCCACTGGGAGGGGGACCTGCTGATCGGCGACCGCACCT
The DNA here is from genome assembly GCA_009379895.1 of Solirubrobacterales bacterium. Classification (GTDB taxonomy): domain Bacteria; phylum Actinomycetota; class Thermoleophilia; order Solirubrobacterales; family 70-9; genus WHSW01. The sequence goes on along the minus strand of WHSW01000073.1, from coordinate 7,990 downwards.
CGGCGATCGCGACCCTGGTCGAGCGCCAGACGCGCTACTGCCAGCTCGTCGCCCTGCCCGACGGCGCCAAGGCCGAGCCGGTCAGAGAGGCGCTGGCGGCGAGCATCGCCACCCTGCCGGCCCAGCTTCGGCGCTCGCTCACCTGGGACCAGGGCAAGGAGATGGCCGAGCATCGCCGCTTCTCGGTCGACAGCGGGGTCGAGGTCTACTTCTGCGACCCTCACAGCCCCTGGCAGCGGGGTTCGAACGAGAACACCAACGGCCTGCTGCGCCAGTACTTCCCCAAGGGCCGCAGCCTGAAGGGAGTCGGCCAGCAGAAGCTCGACGAGGTCGCGCGCAAGCTCAACGGCCGGCCGCGTGAGACGCTCGGCTTCATGACCCCGGCGCAGAAGCTCACCGAGCTCGTCGACGGGGCGCCCGAGCCGCCCGCCGAGCGCTGACTCGCTTCGGCCTGCGGCCTTCGCTCGACAGCGCTCGGGATGCTCGTGAGAGGATGCGAAACGTCAGGGGTGGTGCGTTGACCCGTTGAGGTCGAGCCGTCGGCGAGCGCGATCGGGAGGGCCGTGACCCGGTCCTCGAATCGGTTCTCGCGGACGTTCTCGACCAGCGCGGCGTAACTCTCGGATGCGGTTCGAGGGCCAGGACGTGACCTTGCTCGCCGACACGATCGGCGGCGATCAGGGCGAAGTAACCGAGATACGCCCCGGCGTCGACCACGGTCATCCCGGACTCCAGCTTCGCCGCAAGCCGCTCGGCCATAGTCCCCTCGTGACCCTCCCGCCAGGCGCGGACGTGATCGATGTGCTCGGGCCGCGTTCCCCCCAGTCGGATTCCGGCGATCGGCCGCGACTGGATCACCGAACGCGGTCTCCTCGGGGCCAGCTCCAAGAACATGAGCTCCGTCTACCCGGCCGGCTGGGGCTTAACTGGCAGCCGTTGCCGAGGTGAATAAGTCGGACGCCCGGGTAGGTGTACCGCATGGCAACCCAGAAGCAGCGCCACGCCGCGAAGCGAAACGTGAAGAAGGCGCAGGCCGGCGCGAAGAGCAAGCAGACGCTGAAAAAGATGCCGAGCTCGACCAAGACCGCGCTCGGAAAGGAGGCGAACAAGGTCCGCAAGGGCGACGCCAAGACGCGCGCCCAGCTCAATGAGGAGGCCGCCAGGCTCGAGATTCGGGGCCGCTCGAAGATGGGCAAGGACGAGTTGCGACGCGCGGTCGCTCGGGCCAGGTAGGTTCGATCGCCCGTAGCAGGAGCTCGTTGGCCACGGCGGATCGCAACGCCGACGGCTGGCCGGTGGTCGCCCTATCGACCGAGATCGATCAGCGCCAGGCCGGTCTCCGGGTCGCCGCGCTTGCGCAGCTGCGCGGGCGCCTCGGTGAGGACGATCTCGAGCGTCGGTCGAACGGTCGCAGCCAGCAGATGGCCGCCGACCGCACGGCCGTCTCGGCACCCGAGCACGAAGTGAGCGTGCAGCTGCGGGACGCCGTCCTCGCCGAGCGCGACGTCACCGATCAAAGACAGCACCTCGACCTGTTCTGAGACCACCACCGGCTCGTAGCGCTTGGCCTCCCAGTCGAAGAATCCGAGCCGGGCATCGGCGAAGGCGCCGATCCCCTTCAGCGAGGCGGCCGAGAGACCCTCTGAGCGCGCGAACCCCTGCAGTCCCTCGATCGCCTCGTCGCCGGCCGAGAAGACCACCACGTAGGTCTTCGGGGTGGCCTCGAGGACCCGCTTGGCCTTCACGGGCGACTCCAGCACCCCGCGCTTCCAGGACCTAGACGGTGAGCCCTTGGGAGCGCAGCGCGGCGTCGACCGCCTCGTCCCAATGAGTCGCGATGCGCTCCGCCATCGCGCGCTCGTCGGCCAGAATCGAGTCGGCGAGCTCGACGCTTCCGGCGTCGCCGAGGTGGCGCGCGACCCGCTTCAGCAGCTCGTAGGCGGCGATCTCGAGGTACTCGAACGCAAACGCGAACCCGGCAAGCTTTGCCGGCGTGTCGGGCTGGGCGCCGAGGAGGCCGCCGTAGTTGAGCCCGCCGAGCCGCATGGCCGCATCCTTGAGCGTGCTGGTGCTCGCGTCGCGCGCGTCGAGGCGCCCGTCGATGCGCCGCGCGTGTCCGCGTGTCTCCTCCAGGTGCTCGGAGAACACGCTCGCGAGCTCGTCGGCCTCGGTCAGCTTCGACCCCGACTGCAGGAGCTGGATCGCCTGCTGCTCGAGGGCGTGGACATCGGCGAGGTAGGCGTCGAGCTGCTCGGGCAGGTCGTCGGAGCCGCGAGCCGCGAGCGACGCGGCGACGGCGAGGTCGAAAGAGCTCGCGAGCCGGTCGGACATCGCGCGCTCCTCGTCGCGGATCGCCCGTGCGACGGCGGCGGTCTCGGGGTCGCCGGCGCGTTCGGCCACCCGCGAGAGCAGCTCGTAGGCGGCCTCCTCCATGTGCTCGTAGGAGAACGCGTGCGCGGTCAGCTTGCCCGGGGTGTCGGGCTGGCTGCGCGCGAAGAGGATCATCGGCACGCCCCCGGCCTTGCCGGCGACGTCCTTGAGCTTCGATGGCTCGGCGTCGTGGCGGCGAGGCGCTCGCGAACGCGACGCTCGTGGCCCTCGGTCTCCTCCAGGTGCCGGCGAAAGACCTCCGCGAGGCGGGGGTCATCCGCGATCCCGGGCGCCCGGCGCATCTGCGTCAGCGCCTGCTCCTCGATCGCGTGGGCGTCGGTGAGGTGCTTTACGAGCTGGTCCTCGATGTCGGCGGGCAATTCTGGCTCCCTTCCGGTTACGGCTCGAAGACGATCTTGATCGCCCCGTCCTGTTTTTGCTGGAAGGTCTCGTACGCTCGCGGCGCGTCGCTGAGCGGCAGCCTGTGGGTGGCGAGATCCGCCGTCGCGAGCGGATCGGAGTCGTCGCTGACCAGCGGCAGGATCTCGTCGATCCAGCGCTTGACGTGTGCCTGGCCCATCCGGATCTGGATGCCCTTGTCGAAGAGCTGCATCATCGGCATCGGATCGATCGCGCCGCCGTAGACGCCGCTGATCGAAACGGTGCCGCCGCGGCGCACCGACTCGAAGCAGGCGAACAGAGCGCTCAGGCGGTCGACTCCGGCCTTCTCGATCATCGGCCGTGCGACCGCGTCGGGCAGCAGCCCGGCGGCGCGCTGGGCGAGCGCGCCGAACGGGGCGCCGTGGGCCTCCATGCCCACCGCGTCGATCGTCGAGTCGGTGCCGCGGCCATCGGTGAGCTCGCTGACTCGCTCGGCGACGGCGGCGGTGTCGCCCGCGCCGTTGGACACATCGATCGTCTCGACCCCATGGCGACGCGCCATCTCCAGGCGCTCGGACACCAGATCGACGCCGATCACCCGCGCCCCCCTGTGGGCGGCGACCCGGGCCGCCATCTGGCCAATCGGCCCGAGGCCGAAGATCGCCACCGAGCCGCCCTCGGGAATCGCGGCGTACTCGACCGCCTGCCAGGCGGTCGGCAGGACATCGGAGAGATAGAGGAAGCGCTCGTCGGGGGGCCCGTCGGGAACCTTGATCGGGCCGAACTGCGCTTGCGGCACGCGCAGGAGCTCGGCCTGCGCCCCGGGCACCTGGCCGTAGAGCTTCGTGTATCCGAACAGCGAGGCGCCGGTTTGAGTGTCGCGGTTCTGGGTCGTCTCGCACTGGGCGAACAGCTTGCGCTCGCACATCCAGCAGTGCCCGCAGGAGATGTTGAACGGGATCACCACCCGATCGCCAGGCTTGATCTGATCGACCTCCGTGCCGACCTCCTCGACGACGCCCATCGGCTCGTGGCCGAGCACATCGCCGGGATCGATGAACGGTCCGAGCACCTTGTAGAGGTGAAGGTCGGAGCCGCAGAGCCCGCTCGAGGTGATGCGCACGATCGCGTCGGTCGGCTGCTCGATCCGCGGATCCGGCACCTCCTCGACGCGAACGTCCTCGTTTCCCTGCCAGGTCACCGCCTTCATCGCCGTCCTCGCTCTCGGTCGTGATCGCAACGCGGCTACCCGACCGGAGACGCGATATGCGCTGCCCCCGAAACCCATGCTTCGACACCGGGTCGTGCGTGCCACAGCCCCCTGCCCTGCGATATGCCAAAGGATTAGGGAGTCCGGTCGGCGGGCACACGGTCGGAATGAGGCAAGGCGCGTGAAGATCCTGCGAGCGATCCTGGCGACCGTGGTCGACATCGTGATGCTGCCCTTCCGGGCCATCGGGCGGCTCCTGGGTGCCGGCGAGTCCACCGTCAAGGGTGGCCGTCGTCGGCCTCGCCGCTAGGGCGGCGTCGCCGCCGTGACTCGCCTGCGCCGCAGCGATTGCAGCCAACCGGGCATCGAGCGCCGACGGTGCGGCACCGGCTTCTCCTACGCTCACGCCGACGGCACGCGGGTGGATGACGGCGAACGCGAGCGGATCGCGGCGCTCGCCATCCCGCCGGCGCTCGACTTCGAGATCTGACCGAGGCCCGCCTCCTCACACAGCGACTCGACGTCGCGCATCGACAGGCCGCGCACGAAGGCGCCGACCACCATCGCCCGCAGCGGCTCGGTCGTCAGCAGGCGCTTCGGTCCGCGCGGGAACAGCTTCGAGGTAAACGGCTCGGCCGCCTCGCGCAGCTGCGGCACCTCGACCTCGATCTCGCCCTCGGCGGTCCGCATCCGTCGCGGGCGATAGCCGTTTCGCTTGCCGGGCGGCGCCTCGGGCTTGCGCTCGTAGCGGGCGCGGCCGATGAAGGCGTCGAACTCCTCCTCGACCGCGCGCTGGATGATCAGCTGCGCGCCGAGTGAGGCGAGCTCGGTGAGCGGGCCCTCGGGCTCGCCGGCGGCGACTCCCCCGGCGAGCAGGTCATCGATCCTCTTCTCAATCTCCGCCGACGGCGGTAGCGTTCTTCTCACGGCGTAGGTCTCCCTTCTTGGTCTTGGCAAGGACTTGGGGGAACCTACGCCGTCGCTCTTACGGAGCGGGCGGATTTACAGCAGCTGGGGGACGCGACCGCGATGGCCGAGCTGATGCAGGTCCGAGAGGCCGCACGAGCTCTCGGAGTAAGCGAGAACACGATCCGGCGCTGGGAAGAGCGCGGGCTGATTCCGGCTGTCCGCCTGCCGAGCGGCGTACCGCGCTTTCGCCGCGAGGACGTCGAGGCCGTCCAGGCGCGGATGTATGAGGGGCTCCCCCCGGTTACCGAGAGTGACGATGTCGTCTCGGTCAACGAGGCCACGCCGGTCGAGTGAGCCGATCCGTCGCGCGCCGTCGCTACGTTTAGCGACGTGGCACGCCAGGTCCATCGACCGAGCGACGCGGAGTACTGGATCGCGGCGTGGTCGCGCGTGCTCTTCGCCGGCGACGTGTTCGAAGCAATCCCGTTTGGTGATCAGCCGACGACTCTTCTAACCGACGACGACGCCGATCCGACCAAGCACTACCTCGGCGAGATCGCGTTCGGCTATGGCCTGCTGACCTCCCCGACCTGCGACATGTACGACCAGTTCGTTGCGCTCGACCGCCTGAGTCGGGAGTTCGAGTCCTCCTCCGGCATCCCTAGCGGGGCGGTTGCGGGCCCCATCAAACGGTCATGCCTCCCGACCCGCGGGACGATACCCTTCCCCCGAGCAACGCTCAGGCCCCGTCTCCCGCGTCCTCGAACCAGCTCTTGAGCTCGTTCATCAACTCGTCGTTGGTCGCTGCTGCGGCCGCCACGCCGAGCGCGCCGATGCTCGCCGCTGCGAGGAGCCATCTGCTGCGGTGGCGCTTCGGCTTGTGTCGTCCGGTACTGAGCGCGCTGGCGGCCTCGGACATCGAGGCCGCCGCCTGGCGAAGCTGCTCGCGGACCTTCTGGTCCTCGACCGCCCTCACGCGACGCTTCGAGGCGCGCCGGTAGGCCGCGCTCAGGTGCTCGACGCCCTCGCGCAGGTTGTCCTGGGCGTATTCGTTTTCGAGGACGCGCTCGGCCATCGAAGCCGAGAGCGCTGCTGCGTTTCCCAAAGCCATCTCTCCTCCCTTCAATCTCAAGTGGTCCGTTTGTCCTTGGGCTCTGAGCGTGGCTCGAGCTGGATCTCTCGCTCGGCGCGCGGCACGTCGGCGGCGAGCTCGCGGCTGCGCTCACGCTCGGCGTTGAGCTCCACTCCGAAGAGCAGCGCGAGGTTGGTGATCCACATCCAGACCAGCAACGTGACGATGCCTCCAAGCGTGCCGTAGGTCTTGTCGTAGGAGCCGAAGTTCGCGACGTAGAAGGCGAACGCGGCCGAAGCGATCAGCCAGACGACCAACGCGACGGCGCTGCCGGGGGTGATCCACCTGAACCCGGGGACCTTGACGTTCGGCGCGGCGTAGTAGAGGACCGAGAACATCAAGGCTACGACGGCGAGCAGCACCGGCCACTTGGCGATGTCCCAGATAGTGAGGGCCGTATCGCCGATTCCGATCGAGTCGCCGACCGCGTCGACGACAGGGCCGGTCAGCACCAGCGCCAGCGCGACGAGCGCCAGCATGATCACCATCGCCAGCGTCACCACGATCTGAAGCGGGCGCAACTTGAAGAACGAGCGGCCCTCGGGGGTCTCCCAGGCGATGTTGGAGGCGCGCATGAACGCGCCGATGTAGCCCGACGCGGACCACAGCGCGGCCGCCAGCCCGACCACGAACAGGATCCCGGCGCTGCTTCGGTTCGAGGTGATCGACTCGATCGGCCCCGAGAATGTGTCTGCGGCCGAGCTCGGGCCGATCTGGGTGACGATGTCGGTGATCTCCCGGGTGGTCGTCTCCGGATCGCCGAACAGGCCGAGGATCGAGACGAGCGCGATCAGCGCCGGGAACAGCGCCAGCAGGCCGTAGTAGGTCAGCGCCGCGGCCCAATCGGTCATGCTGTCCTCGCTGAACTCGGTCGCGGTGCGCTTCAGCGTCGGCCAGAGGCCCGTGCGCGCGTCGGTGCCCACGGGCGCGTAATCCGCGCGCGTCGGGGCGACGTCGTCTCGCACGTCGTCCCGGTCATCCGTCGTTCGATCTCGGGGGCTCATGTCGCTTTCCGCCGTCATCTCGACTCCCTTCCTCAGAACAACCTGATCAGCAGATTCACAAAGACCGTGAGCGCGATCGAGAGCGCGATCGACCAGATCAGACAGCCGGGCATGAAGCGCACGTGCGTGCGTTCGCCGGACTGCTTCCAGATCACGAGCATCTCGAGGGGCCGCGGCGGTCGCCGTCCATGGTCCGGTCCGCACGGCGACGCGCCCGGCCGGGGCCCCGGCCGGGCCGCGGCGAGCAGCGCGCGGGTTCGGCGGCTCTGCTCATCGTGGCGCCGTGCTAGCGACGGCTCCCGTTGGCGTCGTCGTGGGTCTCGGTGTAGGGATCACTCGATCCGGACTTGGCCAGACCTCGGCTGATCAGGTAGGCACCGGCGACGATCGCGACGTAGAGCCACGCCTGGCGGGCGATGAACTCGTCGGTTCCGCCGGTGTCGCCGCCCTTGATTGCGGCGGCGCTGACGAGAATCGCGACGATCACGCCGACCATGGCCCAGAACTCGGTCGTCTTGAAGGCCTGCTTGGTCTCGGTCGGTAGGCGGCGGATGACGCCCGGGTGACGAACGGAGTCGGAGCGAGGTGCACCGGCTCGGGTTCCTGCTTCCATGAGAAGCCTCCCAATATGGGGTGTCATGAACATCGCAGGCGTTCGGTAGGCGACAGGCACCGACCTCCGTGCTGCGATTTCCTCATCACCCGTTCCCCGGCGGGCTTGTTTTTGTCTACCCGCAGATCACCGCGCCTAACGCGCGGCGGGATAAGGTCAAACATGAAGAACCCATGGGAGCCAGTCAGAGCTCGCCCACGAAGGAAATCAGCCGCGGAGCCGTGGCGATTGCCAAGGAGCACATCGGACGCGGTCCGACCAAGGTGCGCGTGACGATCGCAGCCAACACGGTCTTGATCCTCTACGAAGAGGGCCTCACCCCGGCTGAGAAGAAGCTGGTCGCCGATGGTGATCCAGGGGTTGTTCGGCTC
>WHSW01000072.1 GCA_009379895.1 Solirubrobacterales bacterium | reverse complement strand
ATGCCTGTCGAACGGATGCACACGCACTCGTTCTCGCTGTCGGAGGCGGCGACGGCCATCGAGACCTTCCGGGAAGCCGAGCGCACTGGCGCCATCTCGGTGTCGATCGTGCCGGCGAACGTTGAGGGGGGCGCGCCATGAGCGGACCGTCGACGATCGCGGCCGGGTCGAGCTGGCTGAACCCCCGCGCGAGTCCGACGAGCGGGTCGCCGAGGAGGCCGCCGACCTGCTCTATCACCTCGAGGTCCTGCTGCTCTCGCGCGACGTTCCGCTCGCCGTGGCGCTGGAGGCGCTCAATGGCCGTCGCCGGTAGCGCTCGCGCCGCCGAGGCGCGGATCGAGCCCGACCTCGCCGGCGCCCGCGAGCTCGCGCGCGAGGCGAACGTGGTGCCGGTCTCCTACCGGTTCGTCGACGACTGCGAGACGCCGGTCTCGGCGTTCCTGAAGCTGCGCGAAGCGTTCGTCGGGCCGTCGTTCCTGCTCGAGTCGGCCGAGCAGGGGCGGCTCGGCCGCTACTCGTTCCTCGGCTTCCGCCCGCGGCTCGAGCTGCGCTGGGCCGACGGGACGCTGACCGAGACCCGCGACGGAGCGGTGACCAGCGCGCCGGCCCCCGACCCCTACGCCGCGGTGGCCGAGACCCTGGGCGCCTTCACGGTCGCCACCCCGGACGATCTGCCGCCGTTCGCGGGCGGGGCGGTCGGCTTCTTCGGCTACGACCTGGTCCGGACGGTCGAGCCGCTCGGCCCGCCGAACCCCGACCCGCTCGGGTTGCCCGATCTCGCGCTGATCGTCTGCGAGCTGATGCTCGCCTTCGATCACTTCAAGCACGAGGTCACCGTGCTCGGGTACGCGTTCTGCGACCAGGCGCCCGGCGTCGACGGCGCTTACGACCGCGCGCTGGCCGTCATCGACGAGGCCCGTGCCGCGCTGCACGGCCCGGTCCCGCCGCCGCGCGAGCGGCCACAGGTCGACCGAGCGACCGTCCCTCCATCGCTGCATCCCGCCCCGGACCCCGACACCCCCGGAAGCGAAGCTGAGGAGGTGTCGGGCATTGATCCGACCGCCCAATGGCGGTCGAATCTAACGCGCGAGCACTTCGAGGCCAGCGTCGCGCGGATCGTCGACTACGTCCACGCCGGCGACGCGTTCCAGGTCGTGCCCTCGCAGCGCTTCTCGGCGCCGGCGCCCGTCGAGGCGTTCTCGATCTACCGCGGCCTGCGCACCGTCAACCCCTCGCCGTACATGTACTTCCTGGAGTTCACCGACTTCCAGATCGCCGGCGCGTCGCCCGAGCCGCTGATCAAGGTCAGCGGCCGCCGCCTCGAGACGCGCCCGATCGCGGGCACCTACCCGCGCGGGGCCTCCGAGGAGGAGGACCGGCGCCAGGCCGAGGCGCTGCTCGCCGACGAGAAGGAGCGCGCCGAGCACGTGATGCTCGTCGACCTGGGTCGCAACGACCTCGGCCGAGTCTGCGAGTACGGGAGCGTCTCCGTCGACGAGCTGATGGTGGTCGAGACCTACTCGCACGTGCTCCACATCGTCAGCCAGGTCTCGGGGACGCTGCGCGAGGGCGTCGGGGCGATGGACGCGCTCCGCGCGTGCCTTCCGGCGGGCACCCTCTCGGGCGCCCCCAAGGTCCGCGCGATGCAGATCATCGATGAGCTCGAGCCGCACAAGCGCTGCTCGTACGGCGGCGCGATCGGCTATCTCGGGTTCACCGGCGATCTCGACACCGCGATCCACATTCGCACCGTGGTGGTCAAGGACGGGCTGGTGCACGTCCAGGCGGGCGGCGGCACCGTCGCCGACGCGAAGCCCGACTACGAGTATCGGGAGAGCGTCAACAAGGCCAGGGCCGTGTTCGCGGCGGTCACGTTGGCGGCGAGCCAGCCGGAATGGGGATAGGGCGGACGGCGATGCGCGCGCTGGTGATCGACAACTACGACTCCTTCACCTACAACCTCGTCCAGTACCTGGGCGAGCTGGGCGCCGAGGTCGACGTGATCCGCAACGACCGGGCGACGGTCGCCGAGCTGCTCGAGCGCCGGCCAGACCGGCTCGTGATCTCGCCCGGCCCGTGCACCCCGGCCGCGGCCGGGATCTCGATCGAGGCGGCGCGCGCCTTCCCGGAGGCGGGCATCGCGACCCTCGGCGTCTGCCTCGGCCATCAGGCGCTGGTCGAGGCGTTCGGCGGCCGCACGATCCGCGGCGAGCCCGTGCACGGCAAGGACGCCGAGGTCGAGCATTCGGGGACCGGCATCTACGAGGGGCTGGCGAACCCGCTGCGCGCCGGCCGCTATCACTCGCTGGTCGCCGATCCCGACCTGCCGGACGAGCTCGAGCGCACCGCCGGCTACGGTGAGGTGGTGATGGGCGTGCGCCACCGCGCGCTGCCCGCCGAGGGGGTTCAATTCCATCCCGAGTCGGTGCTCACCCCCGACGGCAAGTGCCTGCTGGCGAACTTCCTCGGCGACTCGGGCAGCGCGCAAGCGGCGACGAGCGACCATGCCTAACGAGATCCTCACCCGCGCGATCGACTCGGTCGCCTCCGGCACCCACCTGACCGCCGACCACGCCTCGACCGTGCTCGATGAGGTGATGGAGGGCCGGGCGAGCGAGGTGCAAACGGCGGCCTTCCTGATCGCCCTGCGCGCCAAGGGCGAGACGGTGGCCGAGCTGGTCGGGCTGGCGCGGACTATGCGCCGCCTCGCCGCCTCGGTCTCCACCTCGCGCACCGACCTCGTCGACACGGCCGGGACCGGGGGCGGGCCCTCGACGTTCAACATCTCGACCGCCGCCGCGCTGGTGGCGGCGGGAGCCGGGTGCGCGGTGGCCAAGCACGGCAATCGCTCGAACACGAGCCGCTGCGGCTCGGCCGACCTGCTCGAAGAGCTCGGGGTGCGCATCGAGCTCGACCCCGACGCCGTCGGGCGCTGCATCGAGGAGATCGGCTTCGGGTTCATGTTCTCCCCCCGCCACCACGCGGCGATGAAGCACGTCGGGCCCGTTCGCCGCGAGCTCGCCGTGCGCACGATCTTCAACTTCCTCGGGCCGCTGACCAATCCCGCGGGGGCGACGCGCCAGCTGCTCGGCGTCTCGGACGGCCGCTACCAGGAGACGATCGCCGAGGCGCTGCTCGGCCTCGGCTGCGAGCGGGCGCTGGTGGTCCGCGCCGACGACGGGCTCGACGAGCTCAGCATCTCCGAGCGCACGCGCGTGGTCGAGGTCGCCGACGGGGGCACCGAGGAGTGGTTCGTCGCCCCCGAGGACATCGGCCTCGAGCGCGCAGAGCTGGAGACGATCGCCGGGGGCGCGCCCGAGCGAAACGCGGCTACGGTCCGCTCGGTGCTCGCCGGCGAGCCCGGCCCCGAGCGCGAGGTCGTCCTCCTCAACGCCGGCGCGGCGATCCTCGCCGGTGGCGCGGCCGGCGATCTGGCGGAGGGGATCGGGGTGGCCCGGGAATCGATCGACTCGGGAGCCGCGGCGGGCGTCGTCGACCGCCTGGTCGCGCTCACCGCCGAGCTCCACCGATCGGCGGACTGAGCATCCGGGACCTTCGCCGAGGCGGTGCTCGATCCCCGGAGCCTCGACGCGATTCCGCGATTCGGGGTCGGTGTTCTACCCTGCTGCGAGCATGACGAAGCTCGAGCAGCTCGTTGAGGCAGCGCGGGAGGACGTGCGCAGGCGCAAGGAGCTCGTCGCGGTCGACGACCTGCGGGCGGCGGTCGGCACCGTGAGCGGGTCGCGACCGTTCAACGAGGCGCTGGTCCGGCCCGGGCTCTCGTTGATCGCCGAGTTCAAGCGGCTCTCGCCGAGCGCTGGCGAGATCGCCCCCGGGGCGACCGTCGCCGAAGTCTGCGCGGCGTATGAGCGCGGCGGGGCGGCGGCGCTCTCGGTGCTCACCGACGCCCCCAACTTCGGGGGCTCGCTCGACGACCTGCGTGCGGCGCGCTCGGCCTCCGGGCTGCCGATCCTGCGCAAGGACTTCATCGTCGACACGTACCAGCTCTACGAGGCCGCGGTCAACGGCGCCGACGCCGTGCTGCTGATCGTCGCCGCGCTCTCCGACGACGCGCTGCGGCTGCTGCACGAGGAGGCCAGGCTGCTCGACCTCGACTGCCTGGTCGAGGTGCACGACGAGCCCGACCTGGAGCGGGCGCTGGCGGTCGACGCGGACGTGATCGGGATCAACAACCGCGACCTTCGCGACCTCGATGTCGATCTCGCCACCACCGCCGAGCTGCTCACCGACGTCCCGGCCGGCAAGACCGTGGTCTCGGAGTCGGGCTACCACCACCGCGAGCAGCTCGAGGAGCTCGAGCGGGTCGGCTGCGACGCCGTCCTGATCGGCGAGGCCCTGATGCGCTCCGGCGACCCCGAGGGCGCCGTTCGGGAGCTGACCATGGATGAAGAGCGCACTCGCGAGCACTACATGGACCGCGTCTCGGAGGCCTGAGAGTTCTTAAGCGCGGTTTGGGCCGCGATTAGAGCCCATTAAGCGCGCGCCGCGATCCTGGCGCGCATGAAGAAAACTCTCCGTACCCCCTTCGTGTCAGCCGTCGCCGGAGGCCTCGTGGTCGGCCTGCTCGGCTGGGTGGCGATCGCCGCCGGGTGGGTCGAGGCCGGCGATGACGGCGCCGCCGCGACCGTGGCGCCGGCGCCGCTCACCGAGCCGGCCGCCGACCAGGCGGGCAAGGCGCTGACCGTCAACCAGATCTACAGCAAGGACTCCGCGGGCGTCGCCTACATCGAGGCCGAGCGCGGCGCCCAGTCCTCGCCGTTCAACCCCTTCGGGCAGTCGCAGGGCGGGACGGCGACCGGATCGGGCTTCGTGATCGACGGCGACGGTCACATCCTCACCAACGCGCACGTCGTCGACGGCGCCGAGTCCGTGACCGTGCAGCTGGGCGAGAACGGAGACACGCTCGACGCCAAGGTGATCGGCGCGGATCCGTCCAGCGATGTCGCGGTGCTTCAGGTCGAGGGCGACACGAGCTCGCTCCAGCCGCTGACCCTGGGCGACTCCTCCGAGGTCAAGGTCGGCGACCCGGTGGTCGCGATCGGCAACCCGTTCGGGCTCGACGACACCGCCACCGCGGGAATCGTCTCCGCGGTCCAGCGCGAGATCAAGTCGCCGAACGGCTTCCAGATCTCGAACGCGATCCAGACCGACGCGCCGATCAACCCCGGCAACTCCGGCGGACCCCTGATCGACGCCACCGGCCGGGTGATCGGGATCAACTCGCAGATCGAATCGCCCAACGGCGGCGGCAACATCGGGATCGGCTTCGCCGTGCCGGTCAACACCGCCCAGGAGGTCGCCCAGCAGCTGATCTCCGGCGGCGAGGTTCAGCACGCATTCCTCGGGATCAGCGGCGGCGACCTGACCCCCGAGCTGGCCGACACCTTCAACCTCGACGTCGACAGTGGCGCCCTGGTCGGGTCGGTCGTCCCCGACGGCCCGGCGGACGAGGCCGGGATCGAGGGCGGCGACACGACGGTCGACCAGGGCGGCGCCCAGGTGCAGGCGGGCGGCGACGTGATCACCGCGATCGACGGCCGGCCGGTGCACGGGATGGACGACGTGATCGCCGCGGTCGATCAGAAGCAGCCCGGCGACCAGCTCGAGCTCACCGTGGTGCGCGACGGAGACCAGCGCACCGTCACCGTCGAGCTCGCCGAGCGACCAGCCCAAGCTCAGCAGTAGGACGCGGACGGGTTCCTCTCCGCCCGTCTCGCCCAGGACACGTGTGCACCGACGGGCCGGCGATTGCCGGCCCGTCGGGTTCTGCCACCCTTGACACCCGTGAGGGTCAAGTTCTGCGGCATCACCAGGATCGAGGACGCCCGTGAGGCGGTTCGCCTCGGCGCCTGGGCGATCGGGCTCAACCACTGGTCCGAGAGCGTGCGCCGCTGCGACCCCACGGTGGCGGCCGAGATCGGCGCCGAGCTGCGCCGGCGGACCGCGATCGTCGGCGTGTTCGTCAATCCGAGCCTCGACGAGGTCGTGCGCGCGGCCGAGGACGAGTCGCTGGCGATGCTCCAGCTGCACGGCGAGGAGGGACCCTCGTTCTGCCGCGAGGCCGCGCGGCGCACCGGCTGCAAGGTGATCAAGGCGACCCGCGTGCGCAGCACCGCCGACGTGATCGCTGCCGAGGCCTTCCGGACCGACTATCACCTCTTCGACGCCCACCACCCGGCCAGCCCGGGAGGCACCGGCGCGAGCTTCGACTGGGAGCTGATCGGCGCGCGCCGCAGCGGGGTCCCGGCGATCCTCGCCGGCGGCCTCGAGCCCGCCAACATCGCCGCGGCGATCGCGGTCGCCCACCCGTTCGCGGTCGACGTCGCCAGCGGCGTCGAGTCCGGCCCCGGGGTCAAGGATCACGCCCTGATGGCCGCCTTCGCCGAGCGCGCCAGCGCGGCCGTGCCCGACGCGGGGACGGTCGCGCTGTGAGCGGCGTGGCCTCCGGGCCCGCCGGCGCGGCGGGCGGCGCCGGCGCCACGCTCGGCGTCGACGAGCGCTTCGGCCCCTACGGCGGGCGCTTCGTGCCCGAGGTCCTGATCGCGGCCCTCGACGAGCTCACCGCGGCCTGGGCCGAGGCGCGCGAGGACGCCTCCTACCGCGACGAGCTCGCCCGCCTGCTCCGTGACTTCGTCGGCCGCCCGACGCCCCTCTACCTCGCCGAGCGGCTCTCCTTGCGCCTCGGGCGCCGCGTCTACCTCAAGCGCGAGGACCTCGCCCACACCGGCGCGCACAAGGTCAACAACGCGGTCGGCCAGGCGCTGCTCGCCCGCCGCATGGGCAAGCGACGGGTGATCTCCGAGACCGGCGCCGGCCAGCACGGGGTCGCCGCGGCGACGGCCTGCGCGCTGCTCGGGCTCGAGTGCGTCGTCTTCATGGGCACCGAGGACATGCGCCGCCAGGCGCCGAACGTCGATCGGATGCGGCTCCTCGGCGCCGAGGTCGCCGCGGTCGAGGCGGGCGCCCGGACGCTCAAGGAGGCGGTCAGCGCGGCGATCCGCGACTGGGTCACCAACGTGGCGACGAGCCACTACATCATCGGCTCGGCGGTCGGCCCGGCGCCCTACCCGGCGCTCGTGCGCGACCTCCAGCGGGTGATCGGCGACGAGGCGCGCGAGCAGGCGCTCGCCGCCGAGGACGAGCTGCCGAGCCGGGTGATCGCCTGCGTCGGGGGCGGCTCGAACGCGATCGGCACCTTCGTGCCCTTCCTCGACGATCACGGCGTCGAGCTGATCGGGGTCGAGGCCGGGGGGGACGGGCTCGAGAGCGGCCGCCACGGCGCCTCGCTCTCGGCCGGGAGGACGGGCGTCCTGCACGGCGCGCTCTCCTCGGTGCTCTGCGACGCCGACGGTCAGATCCTCGAGGCGCATTCGGTCTCCGCGGGCCTCGACTACCCGGGCGTCGGCCCCGAGCACGCGCACCTGCGCGACATCGGCCGGGTGCGCTATGAGGCGGTCACCGACGCCGAGGCGCTGGCCGCGTTTCGCGAGCTCGCCCTGCTCGAGGGGATCATTCCCGCGCTCGAGCCCAGCCACGCGATCGCCTGGCTACTGAAGAGCCCACGCGAGGACGAGGGCTACGACCTGCTCACTCTCAGTGGCCGCGGGGACAAGGACCTGGCCGAGGTCGGCGAGCGGCTCGGGGATGACTGATCGGATCGCCGCCGCGTTCGAGGCGGCGCGGGGCGAGGGCAGGGCGGCGTTGATGCCGTACCTGATGGGGGGCTTTCCCGACCACGACACCTCCCTCGTCGTCGCGCAGGCCTACGCCGACGCGGGCGCCGACCTGGTCGAGCTCGGGGTCCCGTTCTCAGACCCGCTCGCCGACGGCCCGGTGATCCACGCCGCCGCCACCCGCGCGCTGGAGCGGGGAGCGACCCTGGAGTCGACCCTAGAGCTCTGTGAGCGGATCGCCGCGCGCGTGCCGGTGGTCCCGATGGCCTACGCGAACATGATCCTGACCCACGGCCCGGAACGGTTCGCGCGGTTGCTCGCCGACGCCGGGGCGGTCGGCGCGATCGTGCCCGACCTGGGTCCGGACGAGGGCGGGGAGATCGCCGAGGAGCTTCGCGCCGCGGGCCTGGCGCTCGTGCCGCTGGTCGCGCCTACCACTAGACCGGCGCGGCGCGCGCGGATCGGCGCCGAGGCAGAGGGCTTCGTCTACCTCGTCTCCGACACACGAACGACGGGCGAGCGAGAGCGGATGCCGGCGGCGCTCCGTGAGCTGATCGGCTCGGTGCAGGCCGTCGCGCGCGTGCCGGTCGCGGTCGGCTTCGGGATCGGTACCCCCGAGCAGGCCGCCGAGGTCGGCACGATCGCCGACGGGGTGATCATCGGCACTCGGCTCGTCCGCGCGGTCGCCGAATCCAAGACCTCAGCCGAGGCCGCCGCCAGCGTCTCGAGCTTCATCCGCGAGTGCCGCGACCGCCTCACCGCGGGTGGCGGCGACGGCGCCGGCGCCGACGGGCCCCGCGGCCGCGGCGTATAGGCTTGCCCGGATGCGGCTGCTCGTCTTCACCGTCGTCGGACTGATCGCGATGATCGTCGGCTACGCGTTCTCGCTCGGCGGGACCCTCGCGGCGCTGATCTTCCTCTTCGTCCTCTTCAACGGCGTGCTCGACCGCTGGGCCCAGCCGCTGCTCGCGCGCCTGCGGCCGTAGCGCGCCTCGACGCGCCGCCCGGCGCGGTGCTCACGACCTGACCGCGACCACCTCGAGGTACTCGGACGGCAGCAGGATCGTCTCCTGGTCCGTCGTGTGCTGCTCCGCCAGGGCCACGAGGTCGTCGCGCAGCGCCCCTTCCCCGTCGGCGCCGACCCGTTCGAACGCCATCTTCGTCGGTCCGAACCAGCGCCGGAAGAGGTCGATCCAGGCGTCGGCGGACGGGGCCCGCATGACCAGGTGGCGCCGCTCGGTCCGCAGCTCGGAGATCCGGTCGCCGAACAGCTCGCGCAGGTGCTCCTCGGTGCCCCAGAGGACCGGCGAGGCGACGCCGGGCGGCGGTGGCGCGTGGGCCGACACGGTCTTGAACATCTGCCCGACGAATCCGGTCGGGGTCCAGTTCGCCATCGCGATCCGCCCGCCGGGGCTGCAGACCCGCGCCAGCTCGTTGGCCATCCGCTGCTGATCGGGGGCGAACATCGCGCCGAAGGTCGAGAGCACGACGTCGAACGACCCGTCGTCGAACGGCATCTCCTGGGCGTCGGCCTCCACGTAGGTGACCTCGAGCCGCTCGGCCTCGGCGCGCTCGCGGCCGCGCTCGAGCAGCGCCGGGACGTAATCGAGGCCGACCGTCGGTCGCCAGGTCCGGCGGGCCGCCGCGATCGCCCCGTTGCCCGCCCCGCAGGCGACGTCGAGGGCGCGCTCGCCGGCGCGTACGTTCGCCGCCTCGCAGAGGTTCTCGGCGACGATCACCGCCATCGCCCCGATCCGCGAGAAGTCGCCCTGCGCCCAGATCGTCTGCTGGAACTTGGTGATCGCCTTCAGATCGACGGCCTGTGCTTCCATCTCCGACCTCCCAGTCGCGTCGTGCCGACCCTATCCCCGGACGCCATCGATGTCACGCGGGCGGCTATCTTGGCGGGCGTGCGGGTCGGTGTGCTCACCGGAGGCGGGGATTGCCCGGGGCTGAACGCGGTCATCCGCGCGATCGTCCGCAAGGGCATCGACGCGCACGGCGACACGATCATTGGCTTTCGCGACGGCTGGCGCGGCCCGCTCGAGGGCGATCACGAGCAGCTCACCGTCGAGTCCACGCGTGGGATTCTGCCCCGGGGCGGAACCATCCTCGGCACCTCGCGGACGAACCCGTTCAAGCGCGACGACGGCCCCGAGCGGATCCGCGAGAACCTCGAGCTGCTGCGCCTCGACGGACTGATCGCGATCGGCGGCGAGGACACCCTGGGCGCCGCGCACCGGCTCAACTCCGACCACGGCGTCAACGTCCTCGGCGTTCCGAAGACGATCGACAACGACATCAGCGCGACCGACGTGACCTTCGGCTTCGACACCGCGCTGCACGTCGCCACCGAGGCGATCGACCGGCTGCACACCACCGCCGAGTCGCATCACCGGGTGATGGTGGTCGAGGTGATGGGCCGCCACGCGGGCTGGATCGCGCTCTACTCCGGGCTCGCGGGCGGCGGTGACGTGATCCTGATCCCCGAGCAGCCCTTCGACATCGACGAGGTCTGCAGGCTGATCCGCCGCCGCCACTCGCGCGGGCGGTTCTTCTCGATCGTCGTCGTCGCCGAGGGGGCGATCCCGAAGGAGGGGACGATGGAGGTCGCCGACGGCGAGGTCGACGAGTTCGGCCACGTGCGCCTCGGCGGGATCGGGCAGCGGCTCGAGCAGGAGATCGAGCGCCGCCTCGGCTTCGAGACGCGTGCCGTGGTCCTCGGCCACATCCAACGCGGTGGCACGCCGACGGCGTATGACCGGGTGCTGGCCACGCGCTTCGGGGTCGCCGCCAGCGACGCCGCGCACGAGGGCCGCTGGGGGACGATGCCGGCGCTTCGCGGAACCCGGATCGAGCTCGTCGAGCTCGCCGACGCGGTGGCCGAGCTGCGCACCGTCACCCCCGAGGAGTTCGCGGTTGCCGAGGCCTTCCTCGGCTAGGCCAGAGCCGCCCGCCGGGCCTACTGGCGCCGGCTGAACAGGTCGCGCAGCGCTGGCTCGAGCACCGGGAACCGGAACGAATAGCCGAGGTCCAGCGCGCGGCGGGGGACCGCCCGGTGGCTCTCGGTGACCGCCTCGGCGAGCTCGCCGCCGCGCAGGGCCGCGATCGCGATCTTGGGCGCCGGCGTGATGGCCGGCCGGCGCAGGACCCGGCCGAGCGCCGTCGAGAACTCGCGGTTGGTGACCGGGTGGGGCGCGCACGCGTTGAGGACGCCGGCGGCGCGCTGCTCGCCGAGCGCCCAGCCGATCAGCCCCACCTCGTCGTCGCGGTGGATCCACGGCATGTACCAGTCGCCGCCGGCGAGTGGGCCGCCGACGCCGAGGCGAAACGGGAGCAGCAGCTGCTTGATCATCCCGCCCTCGGGGTCGAGGACGATGCCGGTCCGCAGGATCGCGAGGCGCAGGTCGAGGCGCTCGGCGCCGCGCGCCGTCTCCTCCCAGGCGGCGGGCAGCTCGGCCAGAAAGCCGCTCCCCGGCGGCGCCGACTCGTCGATGATCGCCTCCCCCCGCTCGCCGTAGTAGCCGACGGCCGACTGGCTGACCATCACCCGGGGTGGCGTCGACGCCGTGGCCAGCCCGTCGACCAGGTTCTTGGTCGAGCGCAGGCGGCTGTCGAGGATCCGCTGCTTGGCGGCGGGGGTGAGCCGCTGGTTGGTGGTCTCGCCGATCAGGTTGACGACCGCGTCGACCCCCGCGAGCGCCGCCTGCGGCGGTCGCTCGTCGGTCGGGTTCCAGGCGTGCCAGGAGACGGTCGGGTTCGTGGCCCGCGCGCGGGCGGGATCGCGGGTCAGCCCGACGACCTCCTCGCCGCGGACGAGCAGCGCGTCGCAGAGGGCGGAGCCGATCATGCCGCTGGCTCCGGTGACTATGACGCGCATCAACCCTGTTCTACCCCGAGAGCGCTTGCGCTACGCGGCGGGAGCCCTCGTCCGCTCGGCGTGAGGCCGCGTCTAACCGATCGTCGAGAAGGTGCCGGTCTCCTCCGAGACCCTGGCGATGCCCTCGCGGCGGGCCTCCTCGACCACCGCCTTGGCCACCGCCGGGGCGACATCGCGGTCGAAGACGCTGGGGATGATGTAGTCCTCGGAGAGGTCTTCCGCTGCGACCACGTCGGCGATTCCCTTGGCCGCGGCCAGCTTCATCTCCTCGGTGATCCGCGGTGCCCCGGCGTCGAGCGCGCCGCGAAAGATGCCCGGAAAGCAGAGCACGTTGTTGATCTGGTTCGGGTAGTCCGAGCGCCCGGTGGCCATGATCCGCACGTACGGGTCGGCGTCCTCGGGCATCACCTCGGGGGTCGGGTTGGCCATCGCGAAGACGATCGCGTCGTCGGCCATCCGCTCGAGGGCCGCGGCGTCGATCAGGCCCGGTCCCGAGACGCCGACGAACAGGTCGGCGCCCTCGATCACCTCCCTTGGCGGGCCCAACCGTCCCTCCGGGTTGGAGTTCTCGGCGTACCAGCGCTTGGCCGCGTTCATGCTCCCGTCGAGATAGTCCTCGCGCTGGGTCGAGAGGGCTCCTCGGCGATCGCAGCCGATGATGTTGGTGATCCCGGCGGCGAGCATCATCTTCGTCACCGCGACGCCGGCGGCGCCGAGGCCGGCCATCAGGACGGTGAGCTCGGTGATCGGCTTGCCGACGATCTTCAGCGCGTTGAACAGCGCGGCCATCGTCACCACGGCGGTCCCGTGCTGGTCGTCGTGGAAGACGGGGATGTCGATCTCGTCCCGCAGGCGGTCCTCGATCTCGAAGCACCGCGGGGCCGAGATGTCCTCCAGGTTGATGCCGCCGAACGTCGGCGCGATCAGCTTCACCGCATCGACGATCCGGTCGGGATCGTGGGTGTCGAGGCAGATCGGGAACGCGTCGATCTCGGCGAACTCCTTGAACAGCATCGCCTTGCCCTCCATCACCGGCATCGCCGCCTCCGGCCCGATGTCGCCGAGCCCGAGCACGGCCGAGCCGTCGGAGACGACCGCGACCGTGTTGCGCTTGATCGTGAACTCGAACGCCTTCGAGCGGTCCGCGGCGATCTCGAGGCAGACTCGCGCGACGCCCGGGGTGTAGGCCATCGAGAGGTCGTCCCGCGTCTTGAGCGGATACTTGTTGTGCTGCTCGATCTTCCCGCCGCGGTGCATTGCAAGCGTGCGGTCGACGTAGTCGAGCACCCGGGCGCCGCGGGTCGACCCGATCGCCCGCAGGATCTGCTCCCAGTGCGCCTGGTCGCGGGCGTCGATGGTGAACTCGCGCACCCGCTTGCCCTCGCTGCCCGCGCCGGGCACCAAGTCGACTCCCTGCAGCGCCCCGCCGGCTTCCGCGATCGCCGCGGTCAGCTTGCCCAGCGGCTCCTGGCGCGCGTCGAGCTCGACGCGCACGGTGACCGAGAACTGGGCGGAGACGGTGGCCATGCGGGCCGCGATTCTACGCAGGGGGCGAACCGGCCCGGCCCGGGCGAGCTCGCTATGCGGTCGCTCTAACCTGGATTGGCATGTGGGACATCCTCGGTCCACCGCTGCGCACGGCAGCGTTCAGCGCCCTGCTCGTCGGCCTCGTGTTGCTGCTCCTCAACCCGCCGTCGTTCGGGGGGCTCGGTGACCTGCTGGTGCTGCTGGCCGGTGCGGCCGCGATTGTCCTCGTCGCCGCCTTGGCGACCGTGGCGCTGATCGGCAAGGAGACGCCTGAGCCCGAGTTCCGGCGGCTCGTGGACCGCAGCGAGGCGCTCGCCTCGCTGCCACCCGCCGATCGGCCGCCGAGCCAGTTCGACGAGCTGGTGATCGCGGCTCTGGACGACCTCCCGGAGCCGTTCTCGCAGCTGATCGAGCGCACGCCCGTTGTCGTCTCGAACCTCGGACACGAGCACCATGCCTACGGCCACTACATCGGCGGAACAGTTGCCCGCGATATCTACCCGGACCGCATCGTCATCTACCAGGACACGTTGGAGCGCGACTTCGGCCACCATCCCGAGCTGCTGCGGGCGCAGGTCGAGCGCACCGTGCGCCACGAGCTCGCCCACCACCTGGGCTGGGATGAGCGCGGGGTACGCGATCTCGGCCTCTGAGCACGACGGAACGGCAGCTCAGCCGTCCCGGCGCGCGGGCCGCCTGGAGCGCGGCAGGCCCGCGACGACGAGATCGTAGGAGTCTTCGATCAGCTGGCCCAGGAGCGGGTCCGGGACCGAGCCGTCGACCGTGACCGTGTTCCAGTGGCGCTTGTTGAGGTGGTAGCCGCCCCGGATCGCCGCGTGGGTGGCGCGGAGATCCTCGGCCAGCTCCGGCTCGCACTTCAGGCTGATCTCGAGCGTGTCCGCGTCTAGCGCGCTGATCGCGAAGATCTTCCCGCCGACCTTGAAGACCGAGGTCTCGGGCCCGAACGGGAACTCCTCGGCGCTCCCGGGCCACGAGAGGCACAAGCGGCGCAGATCGGCGGGGCTCATCGGCCGTGATCATCGCAAGTCGGCCTTCGCTCGCAAGACGCAATGGGCCCGCGAGCTCACGCTGCAACGGTGCGGCTATCGGGTGCGCAACGCGGCCCCATAAGATCGATGGGTGGCGAAGAAGGTGGCCGACAAGCGCGACGACGAGGTGTTCCTGATCGATGGGAACTCGCTCGCCTACCGGGCGTTCTTCGCGCTGCCGGAGTCGATCGCGACCGCCGACGGGCGACCGACCAACGCGATCTACGGCTTCGCCTCGATGATGGCCAAGATCCTGATCGACCACTCGCCGAAGGCCGTGATCGTCGCCTGGGACAAGGGCTGGTCGGGTCGCGAGAAGGTCTACGAGGAGTACAAGTCGCAGCGCAAGTCGCGCCCCGACCTGCTCAAGGAGCAGTGGCCGCATCTCGCGCCGCTCGCCGAAGCGTTCGGATTTCGCAACGTCTCGGTCGAGGGCTATGAGGCCGACGACGTGATCGCGACCCTTGCGCGCCAGGCCTCCGACGCGCGGATCCCGGTGATGATCGTCTCCGGGGACCGCGACGTCTACCAGCTCGTCCGCGACGGGATCCGGGTGATGACCACCTCGCGCGGGGTCACCGACACGAAGGTCTACGACCACGATGGCGTCGTCGAGCGCTACGGCGTGCCGCCCGAGCTCGTCGCCGACTTCATCGGCCTCAAGGGCGACACCTCCGACAACATCCCCGGCGTCCCCGGGATCGGCGACAAGACCGCGGCCCAGCTGCTCGAGCGGTTCGGCGACCTCGAGGGGGTGCTCGGCGCGGTCGATGAGATCTCGGGGGCGAAGCGCAAGCAGAACCTGACCGAGCACGCCGACGAGGCGCGGATCTCGAAGCGGCTGGCGACGATGGTCGAGGACGTCGACGTGCCGATCGTGGTCACCGATCAGCTGCGCTCGGCGCCGGACCGATCGATGCTCCGCGACGCCGCGGCCCAGTTCGAGCTGCGCGCCGTGGTCCAGCGCCTCGACGACGAGTGGGACGAGGTGCTCCCGGGGCGCGCGGTCGAGGAGACGATCGAGGTCGAGGCCGAGGAGGGCAGCGTCGCTGAGCTCGCCGAGGGCAACGTCTCGGTGGCCACCGCCCGGGACCGCTACGCGGCCACCGACGGGGCCCGCGTGGTCGTCTCCGAGCTCCCCGAGATGCCGGCGCTGGCGGCGGAGCTGCGTGGCCATCGGGTCGTCGCCCATGACGCCAAGGGCCTCGGTGGAGGGGGGAGGACGGGGTTGATCGCGGTCGCCGGCACCGGGGCGGTCGACCTCGCCCACGACACGATGGTCGCCGCTTATCTGATCGACCCCGCGCGGCGCACCTACGAGCTGCACGAGCTCGCCGCCGACGCCGGGATCGCGGCGGCGCCCGCCGGTGCCGACGACGGGCAGCTGTCGCTCGAGGGCGATGAGGGGGACGCCGCGGGCGACCCCGCGGTCGACGCGCGGCTCGCCTGGGAGCTCGCCGGCCACCAGCGCGAGCGGCTCGGCGAGTTCGGCGTCGAACGGGTCCTGAACGAGGTCGAGATGCCGCTGATCGAGGTTCTCGCCGCGATGGAGGGTGTCGGGTTGAAGCTCGACACCGAGCGCCTCGCCGCGATCGGCGCCGGGATGGAGGGACAGATCGCCACGTTGCAGAGCGAGATCTTCGAGGCGGCCGGACACGAGTTCACGATCGGCTCGCCACAGCAGCTCGGCGAGGTCTTCTTCAACGAGCTCGGGCTGACGAAGAAGCGCCGGGGCAAGACCGGGTTCTCGACCGACGCCCGTGTGCTGACGCAGCTTCGCGACGAGCATCCGATCGTCGAGAAGGTCGAGCGCTGGCGCGAGCTGACCAAACTGAAGAGCACCTACCTGGACTCGCTGCCGGCGCTCGTCGACCCGGTCAGCGGCCGCATCCACACCACCTTCAACCAGGTCACCGCCGCGACCGGGCGGCTGTCGAGCACCAACCCGAACCTGCAGAACATCCCGATTCGCTCCGAGGTGGGTCGCCCGGTGCGCTCCTGCTTCGTCGCCGAGCAGGGTCGGTTGCTGTTGTCCTGCGACTACAACCAGGTCGAGCTGCGGGTGCTCGCCCACGTCGCCGGCGAGGACGTCCTGCGCGAGATCTTCGCCTCGGGCGAGGACGTGCACAGCGCGACCGCGGCGGGGATCATCGGCGCCGACCCCGAGGCGATCACCCCGGCGCAACGCTCGCAGGCGAAGATGGTCAACTACGGGATCGCCTACGGGCTCTCGCCGTTCGGGCTCGCCGACCGGCTCAACATCGAGCGCGAGGAGGCCGCCGCCTACATCCTGCGCTACTTCGAGACCTATCCGGCGATCAAGCGGTTCATCGACGAGACGATCGCCGCCGCGGAGGAGCGCGGCTTCGTGACCACGCTGATGGGCCGCCGGCGCAACATCGGCGAGCTGCGCTCGGGCCAGCGCCAGCGCCGGCTGCTCGGCGAGCGCCTGGCCGTCAACACGGTGATCCAGGGCACCGCCGCCGACATCATCAAGCTGGCGATGGTGCGCACGCACCTCGCGCTCGCGGAGGAGGGGCTGGAGACCCAGCTCGTGCTCCAGATCCACGACGAGCTGCTCTTCGAGGGCCCCGAGGCCGAGATGGATGCCGCCGCCGAGATCGCGCGCCGCGAGATGGTCGCCGCCTTCGACCTCGACCCGCCGCTCGCCGTCGAGGTCGGGGTCGGGCCGGACTGGCTGGCGGCCAAGTAGCGGCGGGCGCGGCGCCGTCGCGTCGATGAACCGGTTGTCATCCTGGCTTCATCGACGGTTCATCTGCCGGCCCGAACCTGGCCCGGGGTCACTTGCGACATCGAGCCGAGGACCTGGCGTGATCCCCGCGCGCCGGCCGTGTTCTTGGAGTAGGCCGGCCGCGATCCGGTTACAGAAGACGACAGAAAGCGAGGAGGACCGAGATGGACGAGGCGAGGCCCACATTGCTCAACCGCATCAGCTTCGCGTTCGTGCTGATGCTTGCCGCGACGGTGCTGCTCGGCGCGTTCGCGGTCGTCACAGCGACCGCCGACGGCGGCGACCAGGCGGTCGCGCACCGCGACGACGGCAGCAGCGGACCGGGCTCCGGCGACGAGGACGACCATGACAACTCGGGCCCGGGCGGCGGTGACGACGACGGTGACTCGGCGACCGGCACCACCCGGGGCACCGGCCCGAGCAATACCGCCACCAACGACACCGCGACCGGCACCCGAACCGGGCACGGTCGTGACGGTGACGACGCCGATACGGCGACCGGGACCACGCAGGGCACCGGCCCGAGCAATACCGCCACCAACGACACCGCGACCGGCACCCGCACGGGCGGCGACACCGGCGGCACCCAGACCCAGACCCAGACCCGGACCGGAACCGGCGGCTGAGGCGAGCGCACGCGACCGCCGGCGGGCGGGGCCGAGCGCCCCGCTCGCCGCGGCTCGTGCTCGCGAGTCAGACTGATGGCGGTGACCGAGGCCACCGAGACGAAGCGCTGGGAGCTGGTCGAGGGCGATCCGATCGCCCCCGGCCTGACCGCGCTGCGCCGCCTCGGCGGCGGGCGCCGCTACGAGGCCTACCTCGCCTTCAATGCACACCTGCATGCGATCGTCGTCGCAAAGCTCGTGCGGCCGCACCTGGTCGGGGACGGGCACACCCTGGCCGGCCTCGCAAGCGAGGCGGCGATGCTCGAACGCCTCCAGCACCCGGTCATCCTGCGCGGGTTCGGAGCGACCGTCGACGGTCCGCGACCGCACCTGGTGCTCGAGCATCTCGAGGGGCCGCGGCTGTCGACGCTGGTCCGTCGCCACGGCCCGCTGCCGCCCGAGCAGTTGGTTCCGCTCGCGCTGGCGATCTGCTCGGCGCTCCACTACCTGGCCGCCGAGCGAGTCGTCCACCTCGACGTCAAGCCGGCGAACACGATCATGAGCGGGCCGCCACGGCTGATCGACCTCAGCGTCGCGCTGTCGCTCGACGAGGCGGCCGCCCTCGACCGTCCGATCGGCACTGACGGCTACATGGCGCCGGAGCAGTGCGATCCGGCCGCCCTCGGTCCCGTCGGGCCGCCCGCCGACGTCTTCGGCCTCGGCGCCACGCTCTATCGCGCCGCGACCGGGCGGCGCCCGTTCGGTGGCGGCGATCCGGATGCCGAGCAAAC